>NZ_CP106753.1:3287500-3587500 GCF_025642115.1 Chitiniphilus purpureus
TCCCCATTGGGGCCGATGCGGTCGCGCAAACCCAATGTGACTCCATGAAACAAGGTCACATTCCTGCCGATAGTGGCCCTGGGGTTCACAACCAGACCCCAACCGTGCGTCAAGGCAAGACCTGCGCCGATCTTTGCTTTCCACGGCAAGTCCATGGCGGCCTGGAATGTTGCCAAGCGGTGCAACAGCTTCAACGGCGTGAGGGTAAAGCGGAAGAGCCCTTTGCTTGCGGCGGCAGCTTGACACAACCTCATGGTGACGACCACACGGAAGGTTCTGCGTGTGATCGCCCCTTTGATCAAGAGCAGCGGACTGAACCTGCCATATTGACGATATGTATCCGCTTTCAAATCATCCCAAGCCACCAAAACTTCCTCCGATTAAATCGGGCACTACTCCCACTCGATGGTTGCCGGTGGTTTGCCCGATACATCGTATACCACGCGATTGATGCCCCTTACTTCGTTAATAATTCTGTTGGAAACCTTTCCAAGCAGTTCATAGGGCAATTCCGCCCATTTGGCTGTCATAAAATCGCTGGTTTGTACTGCGCGTAACGCCACAACATATTCATAGGTACGCCCATCACCCATGACCCCTACCGATTTGACCGGCAAGAACACCGCAAAGGCCTGACTGGTCTTGTCGTACCAATCACAGGCGCGCAGTTCATCGATGAAGATGGCATCGGCGCGGCGCAACAGCTCACAATATTCGCGCTTGACCTCGCCGAGCACGCGCACACCGAGGCCGGGACCCGGAAACGGATGGCGATAGACCATTTCGTGCGGCAACCCCAAGGCCACACCCAGCTCACGTACTTCGTCCTTGAACAGTTCTCGCAGCGGTTCAAGCAGCTTCAGTTTCAACGTTTCGGGCAGGCCGCCCACATTATGGTGGCTCTTGATCGTATGGGCCTTCTTGGTCTTGGCACCGGCAGACTCGATCACGTCCGGATAGATGGTTCCTTGCGCCAGCCATTTCGCCTTGGGCAGCTGCTTCGCCTCTGCCTGGAACACTTCGACGAATTCGCGGCCGATGATCTTGCGCTTGGCCTCCGGGTCACTCACTCCGGCCAAGTACCCCAGGAACTGTTCGGTGGCATCGACATGGATCACCTTCACACCCAGGTGCTTGTTGAAGATGTTCATCACCTGCTGGCCTTCGTTCAGACGCAGCAGACCATTGTCGACAAACACGCACGTCAGTTGGTCACCAATGGCGCGGTGGATCAATGCAGCGGCCACCGACGAATCGACGCCGCCGGACAAGCCCAGGATCACCTCCTCGTCACCGACCTGCTCCCGGATACGCGCCACGGCCTGATCGATATAGTTGGGCATGGTCCAGGAAGGCGTGCAACCGGCGACCTGCAGCACGAAGCGGTCGAGCATCTCCCGCCCTTTGAGCGTGTGCGTGACTTCCGGGTGGAACTGTACGCCGTAGAAACCGCGTTTCTCGTCCGCCATTGCAGCGATCGGGCACGCCAGGGTTTCGCCTATGACACTGAATCCGGGGGGCAGCTGCGACACTTTGTCGCCATGGCTCATCCACACTTCCAGATAGCCCTCGCCATTGGGGCCTTTGCGATCTTCGATGCCATTGAACAAGACGCCATGTCCCCGGGCACGGATTTCGGCAAAACCGAATTCCCGCACCAGGCCTGCCTCCACCTTGCCGCCGAGCTTCTGCGCCATCCATTGCATGCCATAACAGATGCCAAGCACAGGCACGCCCAGCTCGAACAACCCCGGATCGGCCTGGTAATCGCTCTCGTACACCGAGTTCGGTCCGCCGGACAGGATGATGGCCTTGGGCGCGAACTCACGGATGAAATCGAGCGAAACATCGAAGGAGTGCAACTCACAGTACACGTGGGCCTCGCGCACACGGCGGGCGATCAGTTGCGTGACTTGGGAGCCGAAATCGAGAATCAGAATCTTGTCCATGCCGGGCCTTGAGGTGTCCGCGAGTGCGGGCAGATGGAAAAAGGCGTTATGTTACCGTTACTTGTCCGCAGGGGCGAGCTCGGCTCCGCCAGCGCGCACCCAGGCCAGCAGCGCATCCAGCGCCGGCGCCGCAGCCGAGGCCGTTGGGTGGTTGACGATGCCGACGACGGCATAGCGCCTGCCGTCCACCGCCTGTACGTAGCCCGCGATGGCCCGGACGTTCTTGAGCGTGCCGGTCTTGATATGGGCGGCACCGGCCACCTCGCTGCCGCGCAAGCGTTTCTTCATGGTGCCATCCAGCGCGACGATGGGCAGGGAGGAGACAAATTCGGCGGCATAGGCTCCCTGGGCTGCGCGCAACAGCAGCTCGCCCAGGTGTCGCGCGGAAATCCGCTCTTTGCGCGATAGCCCCGAGCCGTTCTCCAGTACCAGTTCGGGCCAGCGCAGCTGGTTCTCCGCCAACCATTCGCGCACCACCCGCGCAGCGGCCAAGGCGTCGTCCGTCTCGCCCTGACGGTGGGCTGCGCCCAATGCAAGAAACAGCTGGCGCGCCATCAGGTTGTTACTGAACTTGTTCACATCGCGGATGACGCTGACAAGGTCCGGTGAGCGCGATCCGGCCAGTATCCGGGCGCCCGCCGGCGTAGCGCCCGTGCGGACGGCGCCAGCGATCTCGCCCCCCAGCTCGCGCCACAGGCTGCGCACCAGCGTGCCGGTATAGGTGGCCGTGTCAAGCACCGAAACGTAGCGCTCGCTATGGCAGCCCTCGGCCAGCACGCCACTCACCCGGACCTTTGCCCGCGTTGCATCGCTCTGAGCCACGATCGCGACGCCCTCGCAACTGTGACCGGAGACGGTGGCACTGTTCTCTACCGAGATTTCCGGCAGCGGCGGTTCGATGCCGACGCGAACACTGCCGCCATCGGCCAGCACCCGCACCCGCACCGACTTGAAGTTGGCGAGCAGCGCATCAGGTGCGACCAGGAATGGCCGGGCCGGATCGCCCTCATCATCATCGAACACGCCGGGTGGCGGCAAACGCAGTGCGCCGCGATCGAGCACCACATCACCGGTCACCCGCTGTACGCCGGCAGCACGCAGGTCGCGCAACAGCATCCAGAGGCGCTCGTAGGTGAGCTTGGGATCACCCGCCCCCTTCAGGTAGAGATTGCCCTTGAGCATGCCACCAGCCACCGGGCCGTCGGCAAGCAGCTCGGTCGTCCAGGCGTAGGCGGGTCCGAGCTTTTCCAGCGCGACCTGGGTCGTGACAAGCTTCATCACCGAGGCCGGGTTCATGACGTTGTCGGCATTGAAATACTGTGCTGCCTGCGGTTGCGACAGCGGCACCACGGCCAGCGCCAGTGCTTCGGCCGGCAGCCTGGCTGCCCGCATCGCGGTCAGCACCGGTGCAGGCGGACCCGAGAGTTCGGCGGCAAACGCCGGGGACAGATGGCCGGCCGCGACCAGCAGTACGCAATGCAGTGAACGCATCAGGCGTTCCCTTGGCGAACCGCCTGACGGGCCTGCCATTCGGCGAGCAGCCGGCGATACTGCTGCAGCTGGGCATTGTAGGTATCGAAGATGCATGGGGTGCAGCCGTTGCCGCAGCACTCCTCCAGCGCCGGCTCGTAGGGCGGCTCAGGTGGGGGATCATGGGCGGGAGGATCGGAAAGGTGTTCGGTCATGGTCATCGCGTGATGGCCAGGAGCGATCTGCTAGAATCGCCGCCATGGCCTACCAAGTACTCGCCCGCAAGTGGCGTCCCCGCAATTTTGCCCAACTCGTGGGGCAAGAGCACGTGATCCGCGCATTGGCGAATGCGTTCGCCAATGGCCGGCTGCATCATGCCTACCTGCTGACCGGCACCCGCGGTGTCGGCAAGACCACCATCGCGCGCATCATGGCCAAGGCGCTCAATTGCGAAGCCGGGGTCAGCGCCGAGCCGTGTGGCGTCTGTTCCGCCTGCACCCAGATCGACGCGGGCCGTTTCGTCGATCTTCTGGAGATCGACGCTGCATCCAACACCGGCATCGACAATATCCGGGAGGTGTTGGACAACGCCCAGTACGCGCCGACCGCCGGCCGCTTCAAGGTCTACATCATCGACGAAGTGCACATGCTCTCCAAGAGTGCCTTCAACGCGATGCTCAAGACGCTGGAAGAACCTCCGGGCCACGTGAAGTTCATTCTGGCGACCACCGATCCACAAAAGATGCCGATCACGGTGCTCAGCCGCTGCCTGCAGTTCTCGCTGCGGCAGATGACGCCGCAGCAAGTGGCCACCCACCTGCAGAACGTGTTGCAGGCCGAAGCGATTCCTTATGAGACAGGCGCGCTGCCAGTGCTGGGTCATGCCGCCAATGGTTCGATGCGCGACGCGTTGTCGTTGCTGGATCAGGCCATCGCCTACGGCGCAGGCCAAGTCGAGGAAGCCGGCGTCCGCGCGATGTTGGGCGCCGTCGACCAAGGCTATCTGTTTGACATCCTGGCCGCACTGCTGGAGCAGGACGGCCCGCGTCTGATGACCGCCGCCAATGGGATCGCCACCCGGGGCCTGTCCTACGACGCGGCGCTGCATGAACTGGCACATGTACTGCATCAGATCGCATTGGCGCAGGCAGTGCCTGACGCCTTGGCCGAGGATCTGCCGCACCACGCGCAAATTGCAGCGCTTGCTGCCGCCTTCGCACCCGAGGATATCCAGCTTTACTACCAGATCGCCTTGCATGGGCGGCGCGATCTGCCGCTGGCACCCGATGAATATGCCGGCTTTACCATGGCCTTGCTGCGGATGCTGGCATTTGCGCCGGCCGAGCCTGGCCAGTTGCCGGCGATGCCGGCCAAGACGGACCGCCCCCCCGTGTCCCCCGCGGTGCAACGCCCACCGTCCGTGGCCAGGCCAATGGCCGAAACAACGCCTGTGACGGCCACACCCCCTGCTGCCGCAGCAATGCCCGCACCGGCCTTGGTGACACCGGAGCCACACCACGAGCCACTCGCGCCATGGGAAGACGAAGCAATCGATGCCGCTGTGGCGACCCTCGACCTGGTCATCGACACCGCCATCGATATGCCGATACCTGCGCCGGCGCCTATCGTGCCGGCAACCGAATCCGGCCCGCAGCCCCCCTCCCCGTTCGACGGCGACTGGCGTGCCCTGGTGGCCCAGCTCAAGCTGGGCGCGGCTGGCATGCTTGCCCAACACGCCGAGCTTGTCGAATTCAGCGAGACGCACTTTGCATTGCGGGTATCGGACGAGCACCGCGCAGTGGCAGGGCGTGAGTATCAGGACAAGCTGCGCGGCGCGCTGGGCGAGTACTTCGGCCGGGAGATCCGGCTGCACGTCGAATTGGGCGAAGCGGTGGGCGACACGCCTGCCGCCCTTGCATTGCGTGAGAAGCACGCACGCCAGCTGGCAGCTGAATCGGTGATCCAGAATGACACGTTCGTGCAGACCCTGATCCGCGACTTCGGCGCCACGGTCCTACCCGATTCGATCCGACCGCTCTAAATATTTAAGTACACCCCGGTTTTCTCTTCACGAATCCCTTCAAGGAGCACCCCATGTTCAATAAAGGTGGTTTGGGCAACCTGATGCAACAGGCCCAGAAAATGCAGGAAAACATGAAGAAGGCGCAGGAGGAACTGGCCCAGCTGGAAGTGGAAGGCCAAGCCGGTGCCGGCATGGTGAAAGTGGTGATGACCTGCAGCCATGCCGTCAAACGTGTCGCCATCGACGACAGCCTGCTCTCCGACGACAAGGACATGCTGGAGGATCTGATCGCGGCTGCATTCAACGACGCGGCCCGCAAGGCGGAGACCACCAGCCAGGAAAAGATGGCTTCATTCACCTCGGGCCTGCCGCTGCCCCCGGGGTTCAAACTGCCGTTCTGATTCCTGGAAGCGGGAATGAGCCTGGGCCGGCATGGGGTAGCTGCATGTCTGCATCCGGTGCCGGATGATCCCGTATGGCATCGCGATCTGCCATCTCGTTGCCGACATGCCGCGATGTGCCCCTGCCTCTGCCCGCTTCCCCTTGTCCGCCCATGACCCCCTCCTCCCTCCACCAATTGATCGAAGCGCTGCGTGTCCTGCCCGGGGTCGGCCCCAAGTCGGCCACGCGCATGGCCTATCACCTGTTGCAGCGCGATCCGGGAGGCGCGATCAACTTGGCGCATGCGATCGAGTATGCCCTTGCCAACCTCAAGCATTGCCGCCGGTGCAATACCTTCGCTGAAACCGAGCTGTGCGATATCTGTGCCGATCCACAGCGCGATGCAGGCAAGCTGTGTGTCGTCGAGATGCCCACCGATCTGATGATGGTGGAACAGACCCTCGCCTTTCACGGCCTTTATTTCGTGCTGATGGGCAGGCTCTCCCCGCTGGACGGCGTGGGGGCCAAGGATATCGCGCTATCCCAGTTACTCTCCCGGGTCGCGGATGGGGAAGTGGCCGAAGTGGTGCTGGCGACCAACTTCACCGCCGAGGGCGAAGCCACCGCGCATTATCTGGCGCAGATGCTGCAAGCACGCGGTCTGGCGGTGAGCCGTATCGCCCGCGGCCTGCCGGTAGGCGGGGAGCTGGAGCATGCCGACCCCGGCACGCTCGCCCAGGCACTGGTCGAACGCCGTCCGCTTTGAGAGCGGCCGCGGCCAGGGCAATCAGCCCAGCCGCATCTCCGTCTGTGGATCGAACAACACCGCCTTGCTGGTATCCAGCTTCAGCCGCATCCGGGTACCTGGTGCGCCTGCCAGCCGGGGATGGACCCTGGCCACCACTTCCCTGCCGTTGATACGGGTAAAGATCATGGTATCGGGCCCAGTCGGCTCGGTCAGATGCACATCGCACGACAGTGCCGGTTCGTATGCCTCGGCAACCTCGATCTGCTCGGGACGTACGCCCAGGATCAGGCGCTGTCCGACATGCGCGGCAAATCGCTCACCGTCAGGAAGCGGCACGAACCGGGCGTCGCCCTCGCTTTGCAGGCTGACGCCATATACCCCCCCCTGCTCCGCCAGATAGCACTCGATGAAATTCATCGACGGCGAACCGATGAAGCCGGCCACGAACAGATTGGCCGGTCGTTCGTAGATGTCTTCGGGGCGGCCGAATTGCTGGATCACGCCATCCTTCATCACCGCGATCTTGTCGCCCAGCGTCATCGCCTCGATCTGATCATGGGTGACGTAGACGATGGTGGTCCTCAGTCGATGGTGCAGCTGCTTGATCTCAGTACGCATCTCCACCCGCAGCTTCGCATCGAGATTGGACAGCGGCTCGTCGAACAGGAACAGCTTGGGATCGCGTGCCAGGGCACGGCCCATCGCGACACGCTGGCGCTGGCCGCCGGAGAGCTGGCCCGGCTTGCGATCCAGCAGGTGATCGATCTGCAGCATCTTGGAGACGCGGCTGATGATCTCTTCCTGCTGCTTCTTGGGCACGCCGCGGGTTTCCATGCCGAAGGCGATGTTCTGCCGCACATTCATCGTCGGGTAGAGCGCATAGCTCTGGAACACCATGGCGATGTCACGATCCTTGGGCGCCACGTTGTTGACCACACGCTCGCCGATGTGGACCTCACCTGAAGTCGGCGCCTCCAGCCCGGCAATGATGTTCATCAACGTGGATTTGCCGCAGCCGGACGGGCCGACCAGGATCAGAAACTCACCGGCCTCGATGCGGATGTCGATGCCCTTGAGGATATGGGTGTCGCCAAAGCGCTTGGTGACGTTGTTGATGGCGAGTGCGCCCATGTGGTTCTCCGTTTTTGGCCCGGGCAGCGCAGACGGCACCACCCGGTTCCGGTGTGGTTCGATCAGCCTTTCACGGCGCCCGCAGTGAGGCCGCGCACGAAGTACTTGCCCGCCAGCACGTAGACGATGATGGTCGGCAAGGCGGCGATGATGGCCGCGGCCATGTCGACGTTGTATTCCTTGACGCTGGTCGAGGTGTTGGCAAGGTTGTTGAGGCCCACGGTGATCGGCTGGCTGTCGCCCGACGAGAACACCACGCCAAAGAGGAAATCGTTCCAGATCTGGGTGAATTGCCAGATCAGCACCACCATCACGATAGGGGTCGACATCGGCAATACAATGCGCAGGAAGATGCGCCAGAAGCCAGCGCCATCCAGGCGGGCCGCCTTGATCAGCTCATCGGGGATGCCCACGTAGTAGTTGCGGAAAAAGAGCGTGGTCGAGGCGATGCCGAACACCACATGCACGAACACCAGGCCGGCCACCGAGCGTGCCAGCCCGAACCAGCCCAGTGTCTGCGCCATCGGCAGCAGCACCACCTGGAACGGGATGAACACGCCGAACAGGATCAGCGCGAAGGTGAGCTCAGAGCCGCGGAAGCGCCACTTCGACAGCACGTAGCCGTTAAGTGCCCCCAGCGCGGTGGAGATCAGCACCGCCGGGATCACCATCTGTACCGAGTTCCAGAAGTAGCGCGACAACCCGCCACATTCCACGCCGGTACACGCGCTGGACCATGCCTTGGCCCAGGCCTCGAAGGTGATGCCCATCGGCAGTGCGATCAGGTTGCCGGCACGGATCTCGTCCATGCTCTTCACCGAGGTGGTGACCATGATGTAGAGCGGCAGCAGGTAGTAGACAGCGGCGTACAGTAGCACCGCATAAAGCGCCAAACGCCAGACCTTGCTCTGCTTATCCATGACGGCTGCCTCGCAGTTCGGAATACAGGTAGGGCACGACGATGGCGGCGACGGTCATCAGCATCATCGTCGCGCTGGCGGCGCCGACGCCCATCTGACCGCGGGTGAACGCCATCGAATACATGAAGGTGGCCGGCACGTCCGACGAGAAGCCGGGGCCGCCGCCGGTGAGTGCCATCACCAGATCGAAGCTCTTGATCGCGATGTGCGCGAGGATCATCAGTGTGGAGAAGAACACCGGGCGCAGCGCGGGCAGCACGATCTTCCAATAGATGCGCGGCAGGCTAGCGCCATCGATCTGCGCCGCCTTGATGATGGAATCATCGATGCCCCTGAGACCCGCCAGGAACAGGGCCATCACAAAGCCGGACGATTGCCAGATGCCGGCGATCACCACGGTGTAGATCGACATGTCCGGGTTTACCAGCCAGTCGAAGGTGAAGTTGGTGAAGCCCCAGTCGTGCATCAGCTTTTCCAGGCCCAGGCCCGGGTTGAGCATCCACTTCCAGGCGGTGCCGGTGACGATGAACGACAGCGCCATCGGATACAGGTAGATGGTGCGCAGCGCGCCTTCCTGGCGCACCTTCTGGTCCAGCAGCACCGCAAGCAGGATGCCCATTGCCATCGCGCCGCCAATGAACAGCCCGCCAAAGATGACGAGGTTGTGCACCGCCACCCACCAGCGCTCGTTCTCGAACAGCGCCAGATACTGGGCGGTTCCGACCCATTCGTAGTTGGGCAGCAGGCGTGATCTGGTAAAGGACAGATAGCCGTTCCACAGGATGAAGCCGTAGACAAACACCACGGTCAGCACCAAGGACGGGGCCAGGACCAGGCGCGGCAGCCAGCGCTCGGCAAAGCCATAGTGGGCCGGGCCATTGTAGGAAGTCATGATCGTTTCTCCAGGCGCCCTGAACGGGCCCGCGGGCCGCCCGCCCGCAATGTCACGGGCGGCGGCCTGCCTAAGGAAGAGGCCGGCCAGCGGAACGGCCGGCAGGTATGGCGGCCTAGCGCACCTTGGCCGCGGCCGCAAGCTTGTCGGCGGCCTGCCTGGCGCTCATCCTGTCGTCGTTCCAGAACTGCGAAACCACGTCATAGATCGCGCCCTGCGTCGCTGAGTGCACCGCCATGCCGTGTGCCATCGACGGAACCAGCGCGCTCTTTTGGCTGGCGGCGGCGAAGTCCTTGGCCGATTGCTGGCCGCAGGCATCGAACTTGGCCATGTTCATGCCGGCTCGGACGGGAATCGAGCCTTTGTTGAGATTGAACACTTCCTGGAATTGCGGGCTCATGACTGCCGAGGCAAAGTCCTTCTCACCCTTCTCGGCATCCTTGTTCGGCAGCTTGAACATGGCAAAGCTGTCGATATTGAAGGTAAAGGCCGTTGCGGTCCCCGGCACAGCCACACACAGGAAATCCTTGCCCGGCACCTTGCCAGCCGCAAGGAACTCACCTTTGGCCCAGTCACCCATGAACTGCATCGCGGCCTTGCCATTGATGACCATGGCTGTTGCCAGATTCCACTCGCGGCCCGGGGCGTTCTTGTCGGTGTACGGCTTGATGCGCTTAAAGGTTTCCAGCGCCTTCACCATGGTCGGGCTCTTCAGGCTGTTCTGGTCCAGCTGCACCAGCGACTTCCTGTAGAAGTCCACGCCCCCGACACCCAACACCACCGATTCGAACACCGTGGCGTCCTGCCACGGCTGGCCACCATAGGCCACCGGCTGGACGCCGGCCTTCTTCAGCGCTTCGGCAGTCGCAAAGAACTCGTCCAAGGTGGTCGGCACCTTGGCCTTGGCCTTCTTCAGCAGTTCCGGGTTCACCCACAGCCAGTTCACGCGGTGCACGTTGACCGGCACGGCCACGTAGCTGCCCTTGTACTTCATTACGTTGGCAACCACCGGCGGCAGCAGCTTGTCCCAACCTTCCTTCTTGGCCACGTCGTCGATCGACGCCAACACACCTTCCTCACCCCATTCCTGGATCGCCGGGCCCTTGATCTGCGCAGCGGTCGGCGGATTGCCGGACACCACGCGCGTTTTCAGCGCAGTCATCGCGTTCTCGCCAGCACCACCCGCCACCGCGAAATCCTTCCACTTGTGGCCCTTGGCCTCGAGCATCTTCTTGAGCTCGGCCGCGGCCTTGGCCTCGCCGCCGGAAGTCCACCAGTGCAACACTTCCACTTCCGCAGCATGGGCGGTAAACGCAGCGGCCATCGCGGCTGCACAGAGCGTGGTACGCAAGACTTGCATTGTCGTGTCTCCAGGCATGAGCCGCCCCACGGCGGTGCTCGATGCACCAACTCTAGTCACAACAGGCTTGTTACAGAATCAGGGGAGCTATGTAAGGCGATCGCCGTACCAGACCGCAAGAGAGACCACCGGCTCTTGCAGGACGCATGGCAAGCGAGATGGAGAAAAAATGAATGGCGCGAATGGCAATAAAAAAGAGCGGCCGAAGCCGCTCTTTCTAACACCAATCTGCTCGGAGAACAGATTAGAAGCCGGTCCAGGTACCAACCAGGATACGGGTGCTGTCCTTGCCATCTGCCCAACCGTCACGGTTAACCCAGAACGGGCCCAGGGCCTGACCTTCGTTGTCGTACATGTTGTGACGGATCTGCAGGAACGCAACGCTGTTCTTGGAGATGCTGTAGTCCCACTGGAATGCGACTTGCTGGATTTCGTTGTCTTGCTCAACGCCAGCAGCTTCGGATTCAGCAACCAGTTGGTAGCCCAGGCTCAACGAATGCTTGCCGAAGCTGTAGCCGCCGCGGACCAGGTAGAAGTCTTGCTCGTGGCTGCCGGCAGCGGCAGTTTCGAGCTCTTGACGCTTCCAGGCGCCGGTCACGTTGAAGCCGTTGTCGAAGGCATAGCGAGCGCCTGCGAAGGTAACGGTTTCGCTGGTGCCTTCAGCGTAGGTCAGGCGATAGCCGCTGCCATTGCCCGCGCCGGAGCTGGATGCATCATCGGTAGCAGCATAGCCGGCATCGATCGACAGGCCACCGGTGGTGAAGTGACCAACCACTTCATAGGCCTTGCCGTCCTTGCCGCCGGTACCCAGGTCGTAACCGAGGTTGAAGCTGAAGCCGTTGAAGTTCGGCGAGGCATAGGTGATACCAGAAGCGAAGCCTTGGATCGGGGGCTCTGCGAACAGACCGCCTTGACCCTTGGCGCCGTACGGCCAGTCTTGGGTCAGGTACAGGTTGGTGAACTGGTTACCGAAGCGGATTTCACCCCAGCTGTCGGCGTAGCCGATCCAGGCTTCACGGTTGCCCCAGCTGTCATAACGCCAATCGGTAGCAACCTTCTGAGCCAGGCGCCACTTCAGGGTGGAACCGTTGTCCAGCTTGTCGGAACCGTCGACATTCACAACGATCGCGATTTCTTCCAGGAACTTGCCGTCGCCATCGGGAGTGTTGTTGGTACGGTAGAACAGGTCCATCTCGGCGGAACCGCCGATGGACACGTCAGCGAAGGCCGGGGCGGCGAATGCGGCTGCGATGGAGGCAGCAACCAGAGCACGCTTGAACATTTATAGGTCTCCTGATTAAGAGTTGGCTGTAACGCCAGCTTGTAACGGTCAAGCCGGTTGCTTTCGCTTTTGCTACACCCGGCTTTACCTCTACTGCCGAAGGATAAAGAACCGGGTTTTCCCGGGCAAACCTGAAACAGTTTCGCTTAAGGAATTGTCGCTTGTACGCAACAAACCACCGCTCGTCTGGAACGTGGGAAAAACAAAACCGCCGGCAATGCGGCGGTTTTACACGATCGGGCCCTGGTGGATCAGCGGCCGGCCATCACACGGACCATTTCGAGCACCTTGCTCGAATAGCCCCACTCGTTGTCGTACCACGACACGAGTTTGACGAAGGTCTTGTCCAGCGAGATGCCGGCGGTGGCATCGAACACCGAGGTGCACGACTCGCCGCGAAAATCGGTCGACACCACCTTTTCCTCGGTATAGCTGAGCACGCCTTTGAGCTCGCCTTCAGCGGCGGCCTTGATCGCGGCACAGATTTCCTCGTAGCTCGCTTCCTTGTTGAGCTCGACGGTAAGGTCGACCACCGACACGTCGGAGGTGGGCACCCGGAACGACATCCCGGTCAGCTTGCCCTTCACCTCGGGGATCACGACGCCCACTGCCTTGGCGGCACCGGTGGAGGACGGGATGATGTTCTCGAGGATGCCGCGACCACCGCGCCAATCCTTGTTCGACGGGCCATCGACGGTCTTCTGTGTTGCGGTCGTCGCATGCACGGTGGTCATCAGGCCACGCTTGATGCCGAAAGTATCGTTGACCACCTTGGCCAACGGCGCGAGGCAGTTGGTGGTGCACGAGGCGTTGGAGATGATGGTCTCGCCGGCATATTTCTTGTGATTGACGCCATAGACGAACATCGGGGTGTCATCCTTAGACGGCGCCGACATGATCACTTTCCTGGCGCCTGCGGTGATGTGCTTCTGCGCGGTCTCCTTGGTCAGGAAGAGGCCGGTCGACTCGACCACCACGTCCACACCGATCTCGCCCCACTTGAGCTCGGCCGGGTCCTTGACCGCGGTCAGCCGGACCGTCCTGCCATTGACAACAAGGTTGCCGCCTTCGACCTTGACCTCGCCCTTGAACCTGCCGTGCACCGAATCATGCTTGAGCATGTAGGCGAGGTAGTCCGGCTCCAAGAGATCGTTGATGCCGACGATTTCGATGTCGTCCGCAAAATTGTACACAGCGGCACGGAAAACCATGCGGCCGATACGGCCAAAGCCGTTGATGCCTACTTTGATCGCCATTGAATCCTCTCCGAGAGTAGCGGAACCGAGCAAGCTCGGGATGATGAATGCTGCCGCAATGCCGTCACGCGCCCTTTGCGCCAGAACAAGACGGTGCGCGCGATGCGGCGCCTTTGAATCCAGCGCTCGCTGCTCCCTAGCTGCCTTGCAGCGAGTTTACGCGCATATGTTACAGCATGCCCGGTCTGCTGACCGGGCATGCCGCTCAGGGACGCAGTGCGGCGGCTTCGCGTGCCAATGCGGTGATCGCGGCCCAGTCGCCGGCATTGACCTTGTCCTTGGGCGCAAGCCACGAACCGCCGACGCAACCGACATTGGGCAGGGCAAGGAGCTTGGGCGCCGATTCCGGCGTCACCCCACCCGTGGGGCAGAACAAGGCCTGCGGCAGCGGCCCGCCCAATGCCTTGAGCATGCCAAGGCTGCCCGCCTGCTCGGCCGGAAAGAGCTTGAGGGCATCGAAGCCCAGCTCCAGCGCGGCGATGACCTCGGACGGCGTCATCACGCCGGGCAACAGCGGCATGTCGGCGGCGCGCGCGGCCACTGCAAGCTTTTCGGTCAAGCCAGGGGTGACGGCGAACCGGGCGCCGGCAGCCTTGGCTTCGGCAAACTGCTCGGGGCGCACCACGGTGCCGACGCCGACGATGGCTTCGGGCACGGCATCGGCGATTGCCTTGACTGCGGCAAGCGCCGCCGGAGTACGCAGCGTCACTTCCAGCACACGAATACCGCCTTCGACCAGCGCGCGCGCCAAGGGCACGGCATGTTCGGCTTCTTCGATCACCAGGACCGGCATCACCGGGCAGGCGCGCATGATTTCGCGGATTTGCATATGCGTAGTCTCTTATTCCAAAAGTGCTCTTGCGGCCTGCAAGCTGCCGGCCTTCCCTATGATCGGTGCGTACCGATCGATTAAACCGTCGGATCAGTGGGCAAGACCCAGCGCGACCGCGCCTTCCTCGGCGCCAGTGGCCGCGGCGCGGAACGAAGCGAACAGCTCGCGACCCATGCCGTGGCCGTTGCGGGACAGATCCGCCGTCGCCACCTCCCGGGCGGCCCATTCGGCGGCATCCACCTTGGCCTCGACCACTCCGGCTTCGGCATCGAGCCGGATCAGATCGCCGGTCCGTACCTTGCCCAGCGGCCCGCCCGACACGACTTCAGGCGTCATATGGATGGCCGAGGGCACCTTGCCCGAAGCGCCGGACATGCGTCCATCAGTGACCAGCGCCACCTTGAAGCCGCGATCCTGCAGCACTCCCAGCGCCGGCGTGAGCTTGTGCAGCTCCGGCATGCCATTGGCGCGCGGGCCCTGGAAGCGCAGCACCACGATAAAGTCCTTCTCCAGCTCGCCGCGCTTGAAGGCAGCCAGAACGTCGTCCTGATCATCGAACACGATGGCCGGCGCCTCGACGATGCGATGCTGCGGCGCCACCGCCGAGACCTTGATCACCGCCCGGCCCAGATTCCCGGACAGCAGGCGCAGTCCACCATCGGCGCTGAACGGCTGAGCAACGGTACCCAGCACGCTGGGGTCACCGGACTGGGCCGGGGCGTCACGCCACTGCAGCTGGCCTTCGATCAGGAACGGTTCCTGCGCATAGCGGTGCAGACCCGGGCCGGCGTTGGTCAACACGTCGTCGTGCAGGAGACCGGCGCCGAGCAGCTCGCGGATCAGCAACCCCATCCCGCCCGCGGCGTGAAAGTGGTTCACGTCCGCCGACCCGTTGGGGTAGACCTTGGCCAGCAGCGGCACCACCTGCGACAGATCGTCGAAGTCACCCCAATCGATCACGATGCCGGCGGCGCGCGCGATCGCGATCAGGTGGATGGTGTGGTTGGTCGAACCGCCAGTGGCCAGGAGGCCGACGATGCCATTGACGATGGCCTTCTCGTCGACCACCTTGCCCACCGGGGTGAACTCGCCCCCCAATGCGGTGATCGCGGCGGCGCGGCGGGCACCTGCGGCAGTCAGTGCGTCGCGCAGCGGCGTGTTGGGGTTGACGAAGGCGGCGCCCGGCAGATGCAGGCCCATCACCTCCATCAGCATCTGGTTGGAATTGGCCGTGCCGTAGAAGGTACAGGTACCCGGGCCGTGATAGCTGCCCTCCTCGGAGGCCAACAGCTCGTCCCGCCCGCATTTGCCCTCGGCAAAGCGCTGGCGCACCGCCGCCTTGTCCTTGTTCGAGATGCCCGAGGTCATCGGGCCGGCAGGGATGAATACCGCCGGCAGATGGCCGAACTGCAGCACGCCGATCAGGAGACCGGGGATGATCTTGTCGCACACGCCAAGGCACACCACGCTGTCGAACACGTTGTGCGACAACGCCACCGCGGTGCTCATCGCGATCACGTCGCGGCTGAACAGTGACAGCTCCATGCCGGGCTGCCCCTGCGTGACGCCATCGCACATGGCCGGTGTGCCGCCGGCGAACTGGGCCGTTGCACCCGCCTCGCGCGCGGCGGCCTTGATGACGGCCGGGTAGTACTCCAGCGGCTGGTGCGCCGACAGCATGTCGTTGTAGGAGGAAACGATGGCGATGTTGGGCTCGCGCATCTCGCGCAGCAGGATCTTGTCGTCGGCAGGCGCGGCTGCCCAAGCATGCGCCTGGTTGGTACAGGCCAGCCCCTTGCGAACCGGCTCTTTCTGCGCGGCGGCATCGAGCCGCTGCAGATAACGGCCACGCGATTCGCGGCTGCGCTCAACAATGCGGGCCGTGACCTCGGCAAGGCGGGAATGGAGGGGCATGACGAACTCCGGAAACAGGGAATCAGGGGCGAGTAGCGGCAAGCGGCGGCACTACAAGAACTGGAGCGTAGTTTTACTACAACGGCTTAACAACTTCAACCGCCTTTCAACCGGCACGGCCCCATGCTGCATCGCAACAAAAACGAGCATTGCCGCGGGTTTTGCGCACTCCCCTACCGTAAACCCCAATACTGGCGCGGCGGGCCGAGAAACCGTTTGCGCCGTTTTTTGTGTACGTAGTAAGATTACATAGTCTTACTACATATCGGCTGCCCCGGCACCGCCCGGCGGGGCGCCGGCCCTCGTTACTGGAAGGATAGTCATGACCCCCATCGACGCTTTCGACATGGTGCTGTTCGGCGGCACAGGCGACCTGGTGATGAGAAAGCTGCTGCCGGCGCTTTATCACCAGCACCAGGATGGCAATCTGCCTGCCGCCGGCCGCATCATCTGTCTGGGGCGCAGCGTGCCCGACACCGCGGCGTATCTGGACAAGGCGCGGGGCCTGGCGCAGGGCTATCTGGGCAAGCATTACAACGAGGCCGATTGGGATTCGTTCGCCGACCGGATCGAATACCTGCGGCTGGATGCCAACAATCCGGACGAATTCGGCAGGCTTGCCGACGTGCTCAACACCTTTCCGGGCCGGGTGCGCGTGTTCTATCTGTCCACCGCGCCGGACCTGTTCGCCCCGATCTCCAAGAGCCTTGCCGCCGTCGGGCTCAGCCAGGGCAACGCCCGCGTGGTGCTGGAAAAACCGCTGGGCCACGATCTGGCGTCGTCCAACAAGATCAACGACGAGGTCGGCCAGTATTTCGAAGAACAGCAGATCTACCGGATCGACCATTACCTGGGCAAGGAGCCGGTGCTCAATCTGATCGCGCTGCGCTTTGCCAATACGCTGCTCGAACCGCTGTGGCGCCGCGAATGGATCCGCGACGTGCAGATCACCGTGACCGAGCAGGTGGGCGTGGAAACCCGGGCCGATTTCTACGACAAGGCCGGCGCGCTGCGCGACATGATCCAGAACCACCTGCTGCAGCTGCTCACCATCGTCGCGATGGAGCCGCCGGCAAGCATCGATGCCGATGCGGTGCGTGATGAGAAGCTCAAGATCCTGCGTGCGCTCAAGCCACTGACCGCCGAGACCGTGCACACCAACGTGGTGCGCGGCCAATACCGCGCCGGCGCGATCAACGCCAAGCCGGTGCCGGGCTATCTGGAGGAGCCGGGCGTGCCGGCCGGCTCGAAGACCGAGACCTTTGTTGCACTCAAGGCGGAGATCCAGACCTGGCGCTGGGCCGGCGTGCCGTTCTATCTGCGCACCGGCAAGCGGCTGCAGGAACGCCTGGCGGAGATCGTCATCAATTTCCGCGAGGCCCCGCATTCGATCTTCGGCCGCCACACCACGCCCAACCGGCTGGTGATCCAGCTGCAACCGGACGAGTCGGTCCGCCTCTACCTGATGGCCAAGGAGCCGGGCAACCAGTTCCGGCAACGCCCGGTGCACCTTGACCTGGACTTCAAGGATTTCTTCCAGAGCCGCAGCCCGGAAGCCTACGAGCGCCTGCTGATGGACGTGATCCGCGGTGACCTGTCGCTGTTCGTGCGCCGCGACGAACAGCGCGCCGCATGGAAATGGGTGGAGCCGATCCTGGATGCCTGGGAAAACGGCATCGATGCGCCCAAGCCTTATACCGCCGGTACCTGGGGGCCGGCCGCCTCGTCTGCGCTGCTGTCGCGCGACGGCTTCAGCTGGCACGAAGAAGGCTGAGCGGCTTGCTGCGTGGGCCTCAGGCCTGGCAGCGGACCGTGGGCGTCATCCTCCAGCCCATCATGGCGACGCCGCCGGGCTGCCTGCAGGGGCCCGCGCCACGGCGCTGCCGGCCCACCGCCCGGCGCATGCAGTTGTCTTCATCAATTCGAGGTTAAGCAATGTCTGTGCAGTGGCATGAATTTCCGTCCAAGGACGACCTTGACGCAGCCCTGGCGGCGAAGATCGCAGCGGTGCTGAATGCCGCCATCGCCGAACGCGGCGTGGCAAGCTTCGCCGTCTCCGGCGGGCGCACGCCGGCCGGGATGTTCAAGGCGTTGTCGGAACAGGACGTTGCGTGGGACAAGGTGTATGCCACCCTGGTCGACGAACGCTGGGTGCCGGTGGAACACGCCGACAGCAACGAGCGCACGGTGCGCCAGCATCTGTTGACGGGTGCGGCCAGCGCCATCCGTTTCGTCTCGCCGGTCTGCGAAGCGCCGACGCCGCATGCGGGCGAGGCCGAGATCGAAGCGCGCCTGGCGGCGATGCCGCAACCGTTCGACGTGCTGATCCTGGGCATGGGCGACGATGGCCACACCGCCTCGCTGTTCCCGGGCGCCGCCGAACTGGAACACGCCTGCGCCTCGACGACACTGGTCGCCGCGGTGACCCCGCCGGTGGCGCCGCACCGCCGCATCACGCTGACCCTGCCGACCATCGCGCGCGCGCGCGCCGTGATCGTGCATATCACCGGCACGGGCAAGAAGGCCCTGCTGCACACCGCGCTGGGCGAGCAAAAGGCGGTGACCGAGCAATATCCGATCCGCCGTGTGCTCGACGCCGCAGCGGGTCAGAAACATGTGTTCTGGGCTGATTGAGTACCGGAACGAAACAGGACGGGGCCGACAGGCCCCGCCTTCACAAGGGCACTGCCCCGATCAGGAACGGGTTTTATCAAAGCGCGTTCCATCGTTTGAGTGAGACTACCCATGCTCGAACGCATCAAGACCGTGATCGACTCGCTCTCCAAATCGGAGCGCAAAGTCGCCGAACTGGTGCTGGCCCAGCCTAACCTGGTGGCCAATGCGCCCATTGCGCAGATTGCCGACCTTGCCGACGTGTCCCAGCCGACCGTCATCCGCTTCTGCCGCAGCCTCAACTGTTCGGGGCTGCAGGATTTCAAGCTGCGGCTCACCCGCAGCCTGGTTTCCGGTGTGCCCTACGTGCACTCGATGGTCTCGGCCGACGATTCGGCACACGACCTGGCCAAGAAGCTGTTCGACAACAACATCTCCCACCTGCTGCGCTGCCGCAACGAGCTGGATACCGAGGCGCTGGAGCGGGCGATCAAGGTGCTGTCGAACACGCACAAGATCGAAGTGTGGGGCCAGGGCCAATCCGGCGCGGTGGCCATCGACGCGCAGAACAAGTTCTTCCGCCTGGGCGTGCCGACGGTGGCCTACACCGATCCGCACATGCATGGCATGAGCGCGTCGATGCTCAAGCCCGGCGACGCGGTGGTGGCCGTTTCCAACTCGGGCCGCACGCTCGATCTGATCCGCTCGGTCGAGATCGCGCGCGACGCCGGCGCCGACGTGATCGGCATCACGCACAGCAAGAGCCCGCTCGCCAAGCGCTGCTCGATCTGCCTGTACGCCGACACCATGGAAGACCCGGATCTCTATACGCCGATGATCACCCGCATCGTGCACTTGGTGATCATCGACGTGCTGGCCGTCGGCGTGGCCCTCAAGCGCGGCCCGGAATTGATCGACCAGCTCGAAAAGATGAAGCGCAACCTGAAGGAAAAACGGGTGCGCGGCCACGAAAACTGATCGGGGCGACGCTGCAGCACGCCCTTACCGCTTATTGCGATGAAGGAAGCATCCATGTCCAAGCTCACCACTTCGCCAGCCTGGCAGGCCCTGGCGGCGCATCACAGGGAAATCGCTCATCTGCATATGCGCGACCTGTTCCAGCAGGATCCGCAGCGCTTCGAGAAATTCTCGTTCGAATCAGGTGGCCTCTTCTTCGATTACTCGAAGAACCGCGTCACCGAACAGACAATGCAGCTGCTGTTCGATCTGGCGCGTCAGTCGGGCCTTGCAGAGCGGATCGAGCAGATGTTCTCGGGCGAAAAGATCAATGCCACCGAGAACCGTGCCGTACTGCACACCGCGCTGCGCAACCTGGACAAGAATCCGGTACGCGTCGATGGCGACGACGTGATGCCCAAGGTCAATGCGGTCAAGGAGAAGATCTTCCAGTTCTCCGACCAGATCCGTTCGGGCGAGCGTGTGGGCTACACCGGGCGCCCGTTCACCGACATCGTCAACATCGGCATCGGCGGTTCGGACCTGGGCCCGCTGATGGTATGCAATGCGCTCAAGAACTACGGCCACGAGCGGCTCAGGATGCATTTCATCTCGACCGTGGACGGTGACCAGATCGTCTCGACGCTCAAGCATCTCAATCCGGAGACGACGCTGTTCATCGTCGCCTCCAAGACCTTCACCACGCAGGAGACCATCACCAACGCGCGCACCGCGCGCAAGTGGTTCCTCGACCGCGTGGGCAACGAGACGCACATCGCCAAGCACTTTGTCGCCGTCTCGACCAATGCCAAGGCCGTGGCGGAGTTCGGCATCGACACCGCCAACATGTTCGAATTCTGGGACTGGGTCGGCGGCCGCTACTCGCTGTGGTCCGCCATCGGCCTGCCGATCGCCATCTATCTTGGCAAACACGACTACCAGGATCTGCTCCATGGCGCCTACACCATGGACGAGCACTTCAAGAACAAGCCGTTCGAGCACAACCTGCCCGTGATCATGGGCCTCTTGGGCGTGTGGTACATCAACTTCTTCGACGCCACCACCCATCTGGTCTCGCCCTACAACCAGGCATTGCAGCGGTTTCCGGCCTATCTGCAGCAGCTGGACATGGAGTCCAACGGCAAGTCGATCGATCTGGACGGCGAGCGGGTCGACTACCATACGAGTCCGGTGGTGTGGGGCGATGCCGGCATCAACGGCCAGCACGCCTACTACCAGATGCTGCACCAGGGCAGCCAGATCGTGCCGGTCGACTTCATTGCCAGCATTGAGCATCCGGAGATCCCCGAGCCGCATAGCACCATCCTGATGGCGAACTTCTTTGCGCAGACCGAGGCGTTCATGCGCGGCAAGACGGCAGCCGAGGTGCGCGCCGAGCTGGACAAGGCCGGCATCACCGGCCCGGCGCAGGATGCACTGGTACCGCACAAGATCTTCGAAGGCAACCGGCCGACCAATACCATCCTGATGCAACGGCTCACACCGCGGCGCCTGGGCGCGCTGATCGCGCTCTACGAACACAAGATCTTCGTGCAGGGCACGGTGTGGAACGTCAACTCGTACGACCAATGGGGCGTCGAGCTGGGCAAGCAGCTGGCGCGTACCATCGAGCATGACCTGACCACGCCCGGTCTGACCCAGACCCACGACGCCTCGACCAACGGACTCATCAACTACTACAAGCGCAACGTGCCGCGATAAGGCACCACTGCGTGGCACACGGCCGCCCGGACACCCTTTCGGGCGGAAAAGCACTGCCTGCCGGAACAACCCCCGGCCGGCGGTCGGCATCAACCCTCAAACAAGGTAGAGAACATGGCAGAGCAGATTCACGACCACGATCCTCGGGAGACGCAGGAGTGGCTGGAGGCCCTGGACGGAGTATTGGAGCACGAAGGCGCGGAGCGCGCGCATTTCCTGGTCGAACGTCTGATCGACCATGCACGCAAGGATGGGGTGAACATTCCGTACACCGCCACCACCGCCTACATCAATACCATTCCGCCGCACCTGGAGGCCAAGAGCCCGGGCAACCATGCCTACGAGGAGCGCATCCGCTCCTATACCCGTTGGAATGCCGCTGCCATGGTCGTGAAAGCCAACCGGGGCACTGCCGAACCCGGTGGCCACATCACCTCGTTCGCTTCGGCTGCCACGCTCTACGACGTGGGCTGGAACCATTTCTGGCACGCGCCCTCCGCCGACCACGGCGGCGACCTCGTCTACTTCCAGGGACATAGCGCACCTGGCATGTATGCCCGCGCCTTCCTCGAAGGGCGCATCAACGAAGACCAGCTGAACAAGTTCCGCCGCGAAGTGGATGGCGGCGGGCTCTCCAGCTACCCACATCCGTGGCTGATGCCCGATTTCTGGCAGTTCCCCACCGTCTCGATGGGCCTGGGGCCCATCATGGCCATCTACCAGGCCCGCTTCATGAAATACCTGGAGGATCGCGGCTTCAAGCAGCATGGTGATCGCAAGGTCTGGGCCTTCATGGGTGATGGCGAGATGGACGAGCCTGAATCGCTCGGTGCGATTTCACTCGCCGGGCGCGAAAAGCTAGACAACCTGATCTTCGTCATCAACTGCAACCTGCAGCGCCTCGATGGCCCGGTACGCGGCAACAGCAAGATCATCCAGGAGCTGGAGGGCGATTTCCGCGGCTCGGGCTGGAACGTGGTCAAGGTGGTGTGGGGCTCGGGCTGGGATGCCTTGCTCGCCAAGGACAAGAAGGGCCTGCTGCAGCAACGCATGATGGAAGTGGTCGACGGCGAGTACCAGACCTACAAGTCCAAGGACGGCGCGTATGTGCGCGAACACTTCTTCAACACGCCGGAACTGAAGGCGCTGGTGTCCAGCATGTCGGACGACGACATCTGGCGCCTGACCCGCGGCGGCAACGATCCGCACAAGGTGTATGCCGCCTACAAGGCCGCGGTGGAGCACAAGGGCGCGCCGACGCTGATCCTGATGAAGACCGTCAAGGGTTACGGCATGGGCCCGGCCGGCGAATCGCAGAATGTGGCGCATCAGACCAAGAAGCTGTCCGACGATGACATGCTGCACCTGCGCGACCGCTTCAAGATCCCGCTGTCGGACGAGGACGCCAAGGCCTGCAAGTTCTACCTGCCGCCGGCCGACACGCCCGAGATGCAGTACATGCACGAACGCCGCAAGGCGCTTGGCGGCTATCTGCCGTCGCGCCAGCCGGTCGACGAGCCACTGCAGGTGCCGGCGCTGGATGCCTTCAAGGCGCAGCTCGAATCGACGGGCGAGCGCGAGATGTCGACCACCATGGCCTTCGTGCGCCTGATGGGCACCCTGGTCAAGGACAAGCACATCGGCCGACGCATCGTCCCCATCGTGCCGGACGAATCGCGCACCTTCGGCATGGAAGGCATGTTCCGCCAGCTTGGCATCTGGTCCCACGTGGGGCAGCTGTACGCGCCCGAGGACAAGGACCAGCTGATGTTCTACAAGGAGTCCAAGGACGGCCAGATCCTGCAGGAAGGGATCAACGAGGCCGGCGCGATGTCCGACTGGATCGCGGCCGCCACCTCCTATGCCAATCATGGCGTGACCATGATCCCGATCTACATCTACTACTCGATGTTCGGCTTCCAGCGCATCGGCGACCTGGCCTGGGCGGCGGGTGACCTGCGCGCGCGCGGCTTCCTCGTCGGCGGCACTGCCGGACGCACCACGCTCAATGGCGAAGGGCTGCAGCACCAGGATGGGCACGGCCACCTGTTTGCCGAATTCATCCCCAACTGTGTGTCGTACGATCCCACTTTCGCCTATGAGCTCGCGGTCATCGTGCAAAGCGGCCTCAAGCGCATGTACCAGGACCAGGAGAACATCTACTACTACCTGACGGTGATGAACGAGAACTACACCCACCCGGCCATGCCCGAGGGCGCCGAGGAGGGCATCATCAAGGGGATGTATCTGTTCCGTGAAGGCGCCAAGGAGGCCAAGCTCAAGGTCCAGTTGATGGGCTGCGGCACCATCCTGCGCGAAGTGATCGCCGCCGCCGACCTGCTCAAGGCCGATTTCGGGGTCGAGGCGGACATCTGGTCCACCACCAGCCTGAATGAATTGCGCCGCGATGGCATCGCGGTTACGCGCCAGAACCTGCTGCACCCGGCCGCTGAGCCGCAGGTGCCCTACGTGACGCGCTGCCTGCAGGGCCGGCAAGGCCCTGTCATCGCCGCCACCGACTACAAGCGCACCTATGCCGACCAGATCCGCGAATACGTGCCGGGCCGCTACGTGGTGCTCGGCACCGACGGCTTCGGCCGCTCGGACAGCCGGCAGGCGCTGCGCCGCTTCTTCGAGGTCGACCGCCACTATGTCGCGCTCGCCGCGCTCAAGGCGCTGGCCGACGAAGGCCGGATCGAGCGCAAGGTCGTCGCCGATGCGATCGCCAAGTACGGCATCGATGCGGCACGCCCCGCCCCGTGGACTGTTTAAATCACGTGAAATGTGAAACGTGAAAAGCGGGATGGTCCCACCGTTCCGCGTTTCACCGCCGCGAAGCGGCATCACGTTTCACGGAGGAACATAGATGAGCAACCTGATTGAACTGAAAGTGCCAGACATTGGCGGCCACGAGAACGTGGACATCATCGAAGTGATGGTCAGCCCAGGCGATCGCATCGAGGTCGAGCAAAGCCTGATCACGCTGGAAACCGACAAGGCCACGATGGAAGTGCCGTCCACCCATGCCGGCGTGGTCAAGGATGTCAAGGTCAAGGTCGGCGACAAGATCTCCGAAGGCAATGTGATCCTGCTGCTTGAAATGGCCGGTGCCGCGGCAGCGACACCCGCGCCGGCCACACCGGCCACCGCGGCGGCCCCCGCCCCTGCCGCCGCCCAGCCGGCCCCTGCCGCGGCGGCGCAGACGATCGAAGTGCACGTACCGGATATCGGCGGGCATGCCAACGTCGATGTGATCGAAGTGCTGGTCAAGCCGGGCGACGCGATCGAGAAGGAACAATCGCTGATCACGCTGGAGACCGACAAGGCCACCATGGAAGTGCCGTCCACCGCTGCCGGCGTGGTCGAACACGTGGCGATCAAGGTCGGCGACAAGGTCTCCGAAGGCGGCCTGATCCTGACCGTCAAAGCCGGCACCGCACCGGCTGCGACGCCCGCGCAGGGCGCGCCGGCACCGGCCGCGCCCGCTGCGGCCGCCCCGTCGGTGACCGCCTCGCCGGCCGGACGCACCGTCGCCCTGCCCAAGACGGATGCGTTCGACGAGACCGGCTTCAGCAAGGCCCATGCCTCGCCCTCGGTGCGCCGTTTCGCGCGCGAGCTGGGGGTGGACCTGGGCAAGGTCAAGGGCACCGGCCCCAAGGACCGCATCCTGCACGAGGACGTGCAGCAGTACGTGAAGGCGGTGATGAGCGGATCGGCCGCCGCACCGGCCGTGGGCACGGGCGGGGGTGCCGGGCTTGACCTGCTGCCGTGGCCCAAGGTCGACTTCGCCAAGTTCGGCCCGATCGAAGCCAGGCCGCTCTCCAAGATCAAGAAGATCTCCGGGGCCAACCTGCATCGCAACTGGGTGGTGATCCCGCACGTCACCTTCAACGATGAGTGCGACATCACCGCGCTGGAGGACTTCCGCAAGGAAATCGGCAAGGAGTGGGAAAAGAGCGGCCTCAAGCTGTCGCCACTGGCCTTCATCATCAAGGCCGCCGCCGAGGCGCTCAAGGCCTTCCCCGAATTCAATTCATCGCTGGACGGCGACAACCTGATCCTCAAGCGGTACTACCACATCGGCTTCGCCGCCGACACGCCAAACGGCCTGGTGGTACCGGTGATCAAGGACGTCGACCAGAAGGGGTTGAAGCAGATCGCCAAGGAGCTGACCGACCTTTCCGCCCTCGCCCGCGAAGGCAAGCTCAAGCCTACCGACATGCAGGGTGCGACCTTCACCATCAGCTCGCTCGGCGGCATCGGCGGTACCAGCTTCACGCCCATCATCAACGCCCCGGAAGTGGCCATCCTTGGTGTGTGCAAGAGCCAGATCAAGCCGGTGTGGAACGGCCAGGAATTCGCGCCGCGGCTGATGTGCCCGCTGTCGCTGTCGTTCGACCACCGCGTGATCGACGGCGCGGCCGCTGCCAGGTTCACCGTGCACCTGGGCAGGCTGCTGTCGGATATACGTCGGCTGGTACTTTGAATGAAGGGAAGAGAGAAGGGGGAAGGGAGAAGTGCAATGGCGACCTTTCCCCGGTTCTCTGATCTGTAACGCCGCAGGGGAGAGTAAAAAAAGCGGGGCCGGGCCGCATGCCCTTCCCCCTTCCCTCTTCCCCCTTCCCATAGGGAATCCCATGAGCAACATCATCGAATTGAAAGTGCCCGACATCGGCGATCACGGCAACGTGGACGTGATCGAAGTCTTTGTCACCGCCGGCGACAGCGTGGCCGCGGAGCAGAGCCTGATCACGCTGGAAACCGACAAGGCCACCATGGAAGTGCCGGCCATCTCGGCCGGCGTGATCAAGGAAGTGAAGGTCAAGGTGGGCGACAAGGTGTCCGAAGGCAGCGTGATCGCGCTGCTCGAAGCGACCGCGGCCGCCGCACCGGCCCCCGGACCGGCGCCGGCACCTCAACCCGCCCCCCAGTCGGCCGGCCCGGCGCCGGCTGCGGCGCAACCTGCCGGCAGCTACCAGGGGCCGGTCGACATTGAAACCGAGATGCTGGTGCTGGGCGCCGGCCCGGGGGGTTATTCAGCCGCGTTCCGCTCGGCGGACCTGGGCTTGAAGACCGTGCTGGTCGAACGCTACGCCACGCTGGGCGGCGTCTGCCTCAATGTGGGCTGCATCCCGTCCAAGGCGTTGCTGCACAACGCCTTCGTCATCGACGAGGTGGCCCACCTTGCAGCCAACGGCATCAAGTTCGGCAAACCCGAGGTCGATATCGACGCACTGCGCGGCTTCAAGGAAAAGGTGATCGGCAAGCTCACCGGCGGCCTTGCCGGCATGGCCAAGGCACGCAAGGTGGAACACGTGCGCGGCGTGGGCACCTTCCTCGATCCCTACCATCTGCAGGTGGAGACCACCTCGGGCGAGGGCCGCGCGGCGACCGGTGAGAAGAAGGTGATCCGCTTCAAGCAGGCCATCATCGCCGTCGGCTCCTCGGTGTTCAAGTTGCCCTTCATCCCCAACGACCCGCGCATCGTCGATTCGACCGGCGCGCTGGCACTGAAGAGTGTGCCGCAGCGCATGCTGATCATCGGCGGCGGCATCATCGGCCTGGAAATGGGCACGGTATATTCGACCCTGGGCGCGCGCCTCGATGTGGTCGAGCTGTCCGACGGGCTGATGCAGGGCGCCGACCGGGACTTGGTCAAGGTCTGGCAGGACTGGAACAAGCACCGTTTCGACAACATCATGCTCAACACCAGGACCACTGCGATCGAACCCAAGGCCGACGGCGTGTGGGTGACATTCGACGGCGAGAAGGCACCCAAGGAGCCGCAACGCTACGACCTGGTACTGCACGCCACCGGCCGCGTGCCCAATGGCAGGCAGATCGGCGCCGAGAACGCCGGCGTGAAGGTGACCGAGCGCGGCTTCATCGAAGTCGACAAGCAGATGCGTACCAACGTGCCGCACATCTTCGCCATCGGCGACCTCGTCGGCCAGCCGATGCTGGCGCACAAGGCGGTGCACGAGGCCCACGTGGCGGCCGAGAACGCCGCCGGCCACAAGGCCTGGTTCGACGCGCGCGTGATTCCGGGCGTCGCCTACACCGATCCGGAAGTGGCGTGGGTCGGCCTGACCGAAGACCAGGCCAGGAAGGACGGGCGCGCCATCACCAAGGGCGTGTTCCCCTGGGCCGCGTCCGGCCGCGCCATCGCCAACGGCCGCACCGAAGGCTTCACCAAGCTGATCTTTGACGCCGAGAGCGGTCAGATCCTCGGCGGCGCCATCGTCGGCCCGCATGCGGGCGACATGATCGGCGAGATCTGCCTCGGCATCGAGATGGGGGCGGACGCCGTCGATATCGGCAAGACCATCCACCCGCACCCGACGATGGGCGAATCGATCGGCATGGCCGCCGAGGTGGCCAAGGGGGTCTGTACCGACCTGCCGCCACAGCGCAAGAAGTAGGCGACCCTCGTTCCGGCAAGGCCAGCCCCGACGACGCGGCTGGCCTTTTTGCTGCCGCCATCCGGCACGATCGTCCCACCTGTCGTAGCGGATGCCGCAGCGCCGGCACCGTCACGCGCCGACCCCGGTGCATCGCGACACCGCGCAGTGGTCTTATATCAAGTGACCTTGGCACTCCACTGGTCAGCAGCAATATGCCAGCCGTCAAATAAGCAAACTCGAATATCGAAATCGATTCCCTGGTGCTGCTTGAAGCGGACCATCCGGACGCAACTGGTCTCATCGTCCACGCGCCTTGAATCCAGTTGCGCTGACGCAGTAAGCTAACGGCGCTTGCGACCCTGTATTTGTGGGATACGCAATCTCCGTGCCGCGCCGCAGACCAAACCCCACACCCAAGAGGGGGCAGCGCGCACCCCACCAGAATGAGGAGACAACATGAAGTCGACGAGATCCTTTGCGGTGAAGCCGCTGAAGCTCGCCCTGACCGTCGCGCTCGCCCTGCCGGCCAGCGTCTTCGGGCACGGCTCGATGGAAGTGCCGGTAAGCCGCGTGCTCAACTGTTTCAACGAAGGCCCCGAAGCGCCCAAGTCGGCCGCTTGCCAGGCCGCAGTCGCCGTTTCCGGCCCGCAGATGCTGTACGACTGGTCCGGCGTCAACCAGAACCCCAATGGCAACCACCAGGCTTTCGTGCCGGACGGTCAGCTGTGCGCCGGCGGCAAGTCCAACTATGCCGGCCTCGATCTGCCGCGGCAGGACTGGGTGACCACGCCGATCGCCCCCAATTCCAACGGCAATTTCGAATTCATCTACTACGCGCCCGCACAGCACTCCACCCGGAACTGGGTGTTCTACGTGACCAAGGATGGCTGGGATCAGAGCCGCCCGCTGCGTTGGGCCGACCTGGAGCAGTTCTGCACGCTGGGCAACGTCCCGGGCGATGCCAACAAGCGCTACCATCTGACCTGCCCGCTGCCCAAGAACAAGTCCGGCAAGCACATCATCTTCAACACTTGGCAGCGCTCGGACAGCCCCGAAGCGTTCTACTCGTGCTCGGATGTGAGCTTCTCGCCCATCGTCTCCAACTACAAAGAGCTGGGCCAGATCCGTTCCTCGCAGGACCTGAAGGACGAGACCAAGGTCACCTTCCGGCTGTTCGACGCCAACGGCGCCGACCTGGAAACCTTCACCGTGGTGATGACCTACAATCCGGCCAACGGCGACCAGATGTTCCTGGCCAATCTGTGGCCGTACTACCTTGCCCAGAACGTGAACGCGGCGTCGCGCTACGTCAGCATCGGCGTGCTCTCCACCAACGGCAGCGTCTCGCCGGCCAAGAGCACCCAGGACAACCGCGTGTACTCGCGTGACGGTGGCAACTACACCTTCCGCGTAGACATCGCCGGTGTCGTCGCGCCGACCCCGACTCCGGTCACGCCCACACCGACCCCGGTGACGCCCACACCCAACCCGGTCACCCCGACCCCCACCCCGGTGACGCCGACCCCGACGCCGGTGACGCCCACGCCGACCCCGGTCACCCCGACGCCGGCCCCGGGCACCTGCCATGCCGCCTGGGCTGAAGGCAAGACCTACAACGCGGGCACGCTGGTGACCTACAACGGCCGCAACTACCAGGCACTGGTGACGCACGTCGCCCACGTGGGTGCCAACTGGAACCCGGCCTCCAGCAACACCCTGTGGAAGGATGTCGGCGTCTGCACCGGCACCGCCACCCCGACGCCGGCCACGCCGACGCCCACCCCGGTCACCCCGACCCCGTCGCCGGTGACCCCGACGCCGACCCCGGTGACCCCGACGCCGGCCACGCCGACGCCCACTCCGACCCCGGGCACCGGCTGCGCACCGGCCTGGGCCGCCGCCACCGTCTATGCCGCCTCCAACACCAAGGTGAGCTACAACGGCCGCAACTACCAGAACAAGTGGTGGACCCAGGGCGACAACCCGTCCCAGACCGGTCAATGGGGCGTCTGGCAGGATCTCGGTACCTGCCAGTAAACCGACCTCGTGCCAGGGGGCTTCCGCCCCTTGGCATGACGCTGTACCAGCCCTCCTGACGGAGGGCTTTTTCTTGGGATCGGACGCGCTGCAGGCGGGGGCGGGCCGCGGCACAGGCTGCTATCCTCAACGCACTTTCACGTTGCCGCGAGGATCAGCCCATGCGCCCCCTGCTCCGCCTGTCACTGCCCCTGTTGGGCGCCTTGCTCGTCAATGCCGCATATGCCGCCTGCCCACCGCTGCTGGACAGTCGCGTCAAGACGCTGCAGGGCGAGACGATCGACCTGTGCCGGCACGCCGGCAAGCCCATCCTGGTGGTCAACACCGCGAGCAAATGCGGCTACACCCCCCAATTCGAAACACTGGAATCGCTTTACCAGCGCTATGGCAAGCAAGGGCTGCTGGTGATCGGGTTTCCGTCCAACGACTTCAAGCAGGAGCTGGCCACCAACAAGGAGATCGGCGATTTCTGCCGGTTGACCTACCTGGTGCGCTTTCCGATGGCCGAAGCCACTAGCGTCAAGGGCACCGCCGCCAACCCGTTCTATCGCCGGCTGATCGAGGCCACCGGCACCGAGCCGCAGTGGAACTTCCATAAATACCTGATCGCGCCGGACGGCAAGAGCGTGACCGCCTTCCCCTCCAAGGTGAAGCCGGACGACCCGGCCATCATCGGACCGATCGAGCGCTGGCTGGGCGGCACCGCCTCCTGAGCTGCGCGCCGGCCTGGGGCAGGCAGCGGTCCGCCGGTGATGACAACGTTGTGCAACCGCTCACATCTGCCGTCGCCGTCACGGCCGCTGTGGCGTTGCGCTGCCACAATCTGTGACAATGCCCCACCCGGGCTTTCTTGCAACGCGACGCGACCCGATGAATCACGAGTACATTGCCCACTACCAGATCCTGGACCGTCTCGGCAAAGGCGCGATGGGTGTCGTCTATCGCGCCCGCGATACGCGGCTCGAACGCGATGTGGCGCTCAAGGTGCTGGAAGTCAGCTCGCTGGAGGAACAGGATGCGGCCAGCTATGCCGCGCGGCTGCTGCAGGAGGCACGCTCGGCGGCACGGCTCAACCATCCGGGCATCATCACCGTCTATGACTGCGGCACCTGGAACGGCCAGCCCTATCTGGCGATGGAGCTGGTCGAGGGCCGCTCGCTCAAGGCGCTGCTGGACCGGCAACGCGTGCTGTCGGTCAAGCAGGTGATCGGCCTGGCCAAACAGATGTTCGACGCACTGGGCCACGCGCACGACAGCCAGGTGGTCCACCGCGACATCAAGCCGGCCAACCTGATGCTGATGCCCTCGGGCCGGCTCAAGATCATGGATTTCGGGATCGCCCAGCTGCCCACCAGCGATCTGACCCGCACCGGCACCATGCTGGGCTCACCGCGCTACATGGCACCCGAACAGCTGGCCGGGCAGAAGCAGGACGGCCGGGCCGACCTCTTCGCCACCGGTGTGGTGCTGTACCAGGCGCTGACCGGTGCACAGCCCTTCGATGGCGACCACCCGGTCAGCATCGCCTACAACATCCTGCACAGCCAGCCTGCCGACCCCCGCTCATTGCAACCGGCCACGCCGGCATGGCTGGCCGAATTGATCCTCACCTGTCTGGCGAAGAAACGCGAAGAGCGCTTTCCCGATGCCCATGCCGCGCTGGCGGCACTGGTGCGCGGCCAGCGCGGCGAGGCGTCGCCCAGCCCCATGGGCGATACCACGGTCATCGCCGCCGCCCCTGAGGAGCCGCTGCGCGAAGCGGTGCCGCCGCAGCCGTCGCGGCCCACAGACGATCAACCGTCGGCCGCCAGGGAACATGCGCTGGCCCTGGCCAGGCTTTCGTGGCGCGGCGTGGCCGCCGCATCGCGGCACGGCTGGCGTGGGTTGCGTGCCGCTGCGATCGCCACCTGGCCTCATGTGCGTGCGCTGTCCGGCCGGGTGCGCGCCGGCACGCCGGTCGCCGTCGCCGCACTGCGGCGCGGCGGCAACGCCCTGGCCCCGCACCTGCGCAACGCCGGCCAGGAGATGGGCAAGGCCACCGCCACCGGCTGGCGCAGCTATCGTCGCCTGACGCCGCGCGGGCAGTTGATCGGCGCCGCCGGGGCCATCCTGGTGCTGTCGCTGGGCGCCGCGATGCTGACGGTGCAGCCGCCCGAAGCACGGGAGCAGATCGAACGTGCCGCGGTCGAACCGACCTCGCCGCTGCCCGAGGTCAAGCTGATCCCGGTGCGCAAGCCGGATCCGGCCGCGGAGGAGCTTGCAGCGGCGGAGCCGGTATACGAAGACGGCGCGCCGACCGCTGCCCGGCAGCGGCAGCTGGCCGAGATCTACATCCCGCCGCAGGTGGAGCCGTTGCCGCAACGACAGGAACCGGTCATCCACACCGAGCCGCTCGACGAAGCCATGGTGGCCGAGCAGCAGGCCCCGATGGAACCCGAGCGGCCGGCCAACGGGCTGCCAGGCGAACTGCGGCAGGCCAGCCGCGAACTGGGTACGGTGCTGGGCAACGCCTGGGATTGCCTGCGCGGCCAGGCAAGCTGCCCGCAGAATCCCAATCCGCCTGCCGACGAGCGCCGCCGCCCCTGACACCGGCACCCGGACGGCACCTCGCCGCACCCGCACCGCCTGCGGGCCGGCCCCCTCACCGCGTGGTTGCGCGCCCGGCTCCATGGAGCAGCATACCCTGCGCCTGCCAGCCGACGTATCCAGGTCGAGACAGCCGACGGCACGGCGGGGACACGGGGTACGTGGCCGTCATCCCGGTGCCTTGATGCCGCGCAGGCCGGCGGGACATGCTCCGCTCAGCGCAGCGCCATCTGCACGGTGTGCAGCAGCAGGCCGATCAGACCGCCCACCAGGGTGCCGTTGATGCGGATGAACTGCAGGTCGACGCCGACGTTCAGTTCCAGCCGCTCCACCATCACCGCATCGTCCCAGCCCTTGAGCTGGTCGGCGATGAAGTGCCCGATCTGGGTGCGATAGCGCAGCACCGCCCGCACCGTCGCCTCGCGGACACTGCGGTTCACCCATTCGGCGAGATGCGCATCCTCGCGCAGCCGGTCGCGCAGGTGCCGGGCGGCGCCCGCGCTCTTGTCGCGCAACACCGAATCAGGTTTGGCCAGATCGTGGCGCACGATGTCGGCCAGCCCCTGCCACAACGCTTCGAACTGCCGCCCGAACGACTGCGCATCGGCCAGTGCCCGCACCCGCGCTGCCACCCGCTGGCGCAACGCGTCGTCGTGCTGCAGTCGCAGGATCAGCGCGTCCAGCTCGCTGTCGATCAGCCGCCGCAACGTATGCCCGGGCTCGGTGCGGACCCGTTCCACCTCGTGGACCACGGCGGCCACGAGCTTGCGCGCCACATAGCGCCCGCCCGCCTCGTCCAGTGCCACCCAGCGCAGGTACGACAGTTCGCGCGCCACCATGCCGGCCAGCAGCGTCTGGACCTCGGGGCGCTGCAAGCGCTCGCCGACCTTGTCCAGTACACGTTCGAGCAACAGCTGATGCTGGCGTTCGGCCAGCAGCACGCCGAGCAGTTCGCCGCCGTGACGCGCCCAATCCAGCTCCAGCAATGCATCGTGCGCCATGCTGCGCGCGGCTTCGCGCACGTGCGGCGCATCGAGCACCGTCAACAGGTAGCCCGCCAGATGCTGGATCTGCTCGGCCAGCTGCTCCACATGCGAGGGGCGTGACAGCCAGGCGGCGATGCGGCGCGCCGGATTGAAGGCGTCGATACGCAACGCGATCTGCTCGCCGGCAAGGAAATGGGTCTCGATGAAGCCACCCAGGTTGTCGGCGATACGCCGCTTGTTGCGGGGAATGATGGCGGTGTGCGGAATCGGCAGGCCGAGCGGGCGGCGGAACAGCGCGGTCACCGCGAACCAGTCGGCCAGCGCCCCCACCATGGCCGCCTCGGCGAATGCCGAGACAAAGGCCCAGGCGGGATGCCGCGCATGCAGCGCTTCGGCCAGTACGAACACGGCCAGCGCCGCGAGGAACAGGCCGGTGGCCAGGGTGCGCGCCTGGCGCAACCGCAGGCGCTTGGCATCGAGCAGCGCGCGTTCGCGCTCCAGATAAAGCGGATCGGTCATGCCAGCCATGATAGGCGGCAAGGTGCGGCACGTCAGCCGCAGTGCTCACACCACTTCATCGACCAGTTGCCTGAGCGTCTGCATCGCATCGATCTGCGGCACCACGAATTCCACATTGTCCCACGACACGTCGAACGGCTCGCCTTCGCGGTAGTGCAGCGGCAGGCGCACGCCGAAACGCAGGTTGGAGCCCAGCTCGAATCCGGCAAGCCGCCAACGCTCGTTGTAAAGCTCGATGGTATCGAGCAGCAGGTCGGCCTCCACCCGGGCGAAGCCGGTGAGATCGACGCGCAGCTTGGGTTCGACGAAGATCTCGCCAAGTGCATCGATCGCAAGGCCGGTGGTCGGGGTCCAATCGACATCGACCCCGGCCTGCACCGCGCCTTCCAGACCCAGCTCGCCGCCGACCTCCAGTCCCAGCGACGCACTGACGATGGGAATGCCAGCGCCCAGTGCGCCCGAGACGAACAGCCGCAGGCCGGCATGCGCCGGGATGTGCAGCTGGGCGCCGCCGGTGACGTGGGTCTGGTCCTCGTGCGCCGGGTTGTAGACGATGCCCAGCCGCACCTGCCGCAGCTGCCCCGGCCCCACGCCGGCCGACAGGTCAAGCCCGCCACCGATGGTGGCGAAGATGCCGACACGCTGACGCAGCACCGTGAAGCCGACGATGGGGATATCGAGCGCGATCTCGAACAGCCGCCGGTTGTACTCGCGCGCATCGAACAGGTTGAGCGCCTCGGGCAGCGCCAGCTCGCCGGTCAACTCGATTTCGCCGTTGGGCAACAGCCGCACCCCACCGGTGGCCTGCAGCCAGGGCGCCAGCCGCACCGTGACCGCGCCGCCACCGTAGGCGGTGAGGATATCGGTGGGCTCGGTGCCGCGGTTGCCCTGCGCATCCACCGGCAGGTTGGTCGCGCCCACCTGCAGCTCGCCCGAGAGCATGCCGCGCTGGTATTGGCCGCGCCCCTCGACCACAAAGGCGCCGTCGCGGTAGTCGACATCCAGCGTGATCACCGCCCCGGCCAACCCGGCCACCACCTGGCCGTTGGCTCGCACATGGAATTCCTCCTCACCCGGGGCACGGGTCAGTTCCACGTTGACCGTGCCGCTGCGCACATTGGGAATGTCATCGGACAGCTGCAGCCCACCACCGAAGGTCAGCGTGCCGTTCTCGTCGCGCCGCAGCGAGACCCGGCCCTCGCGGATGCCGCGCATCGCCGGCGTGAGCGTGCCTTCGGCGCTGAAGCTGTCCTGCGAGAAATCCACTGTCAGCCGCGCGGCGTTGACGCCGCGCACCGCGCCGGGCTTGAGCGCGATCTCACCGCGCCCGGTCAGCCGGCCGGTCTCGGTGTCGTACGCCAGCTCGATGCGTGCGGGGTCGAAATAGCGCGCGTCGAAGTCGAAGCCGCCGGAGAAACGCAGCCCGCCCGCCGTGGTAGCCTCGGCGCCCAGAAAGCCCTGCCCCACACCGCGGATGCCGAAATCGACACGGCCCTCGGCCCCAAAGCCGCGCTCGGAGCTGAGCAGCAGCGTCAGCGAGCAGTTGCTGATCTCGAACGGCGGCGGCACATGGATCTCGCCGCTGGAGAAGGTCTTGGAAACGCTCAGATCGCCCCGCACCAGGCTGATGTCGACATCCGCGCCGCGCAGCAGCGGCAATGTCGGCAGCAGCTTGCCGTGCATCGCCAGCCCCTGGTCGGTGAGCTCCACCGAATTGAAGCGCACCGGGCTTGCGCCGACGATGCCCAGGCTCGCGCCGCCTTCGGCGGCTGGTGCACCGCCACCGGCTGCGCCTTCACGCTGCGCGCTGTAGACAATTTGCGATTTCTCGACGTAACCGGCATAGCGGCTGCCGCCCGGAAAACGGGTGATCGGCACCGTCCGCGGCGGCTGCGGCTGGTAGCGCACCCTGGCGCGCGCCGGGTAGCCGGCGGCATTGAGCTGGATGGTGAAACTCTCCAGCACGCTGGCGGCCCCGGCGTCGCTGCCACCGGCCGGCGTCGATTCGGGCGCCGCGCTGGCCGCGCTGCTCATGTTCTTGGCGGTGATCTCGAACGGACTCAACCAGTTGCGCTCGACGGCAAGCACCGTGGGCCGGTTGCCGAAGCTCTTGGCCATCCAGCCGGTGCGTTGCGGGAAGACCCGGATCTCGGTGGCCGAGCCCAGCCGGGTGAGGTCGGCAACTTCATAGCGCGATTCGAGATTGGGTACGGCGAAATGCGCCAGTTCGCCGATCGCGCGCGCGCTCCAGATGTCGCCGCGCTCCTCGGTGGCACGGCCCAGCCGGAAATCGTTGTCCGGCGCGACCGCGTTGAACTTCATCGCGTATTCCTGCATCACGCGGCTGGCGCTCCAGTCCGCGCCGCGCGCCCGGGCATGCGCCTGCGCGCGGGCCATGAGCCTGCGGCGCAGCTGGAAGCCTGCCTGGGAATTGATGAATCCCTTGACCAGCTGCATGTTGGCCGCTGTGTCCTCGCCGCCGAGCTGCAATTCCTTGGCATGGTCGATGGCGTAGGTATTGCCGGTGCAACTGGCGTCCCAGCTGGGCACCGTCAGTTCGCCAGCGATCTCGGGCAGCGTGCCGATCACCAGACGCTGGCGACCGACGCCCGAGATCGGAAAGGCAAAGCCGTAGGTCAGCCCCGGGGTGGGCTCGGCATGCAGCTGTTGGCGCAGCTTTTCGGTCAGCCGTGGCAGCAGCGCGCTGGCGGCACCCTGGTGTGCCGTCTTCCAGCGGTTGCGCAGCGCCTCGGGGTCCTCGTCGGGGCGCTGGTAGTTGCGCGGGCAGGTGACCGGCGCCGGGTGCGCGGCCACCTTGAAGATCGGCAGCTCGATGCTGTCGAATTCCAGCGTCTGGCCGTCGGGCAGCAGCCGCCCCTGTTCGCCGTTGAACGTGGCCGGATCGGGTGGCGGCCCCGCAGGTGCCGGTGCGGGCGCGGGGGATGGCCCACCGGTGCCGCCGCGCTGGATCAGCCGCTGCAGCACCGCGCCCTGCTGCACCACGTGCGCCGCTTCGTGTGCCAGCAATGCCACATCGTCCGGCGACTCGCCCGGGCCCAGCCAGATGTCGCTGCCATAGGTGAAGGCACGCGCGTTGAGGGCCTGCGCCAGGCGCTGCGCCGCCTCGTCGCGATGCAAGCGCACCGCGGTGAGCGGCACGCCAAGACCCGCCTCCAGCTGCGCGCGCACCGCGTCGGACAGCGGCTCGCCCGGCCCGGGCCCGTGCAGTTGCGCCAGCAGCGCCGGGTCGGTCAGCGTGAACCCCAGTCCGCTGGCCGCTGCCGGTGTGGCAGCCGTTGCCGCATCCGTGCCGGCCTCGTCCTCGGCCTCGACGGCGCGCCGCACCATCCCATCAGTCCGGTCCTGCCGCTGCAGCGGCGGTTGTGGCAGCTGCTGCCGCGGCACCGCCGCGTCCGGCAGGGCTTCCCGCCGTATCGCGCCATCGGCCGGCATCTGCCGCCGCAACGGCGCCTCCGCCATGGCGGGCTGCGGTGCCGGTGTCACCTTGCGCGCCGGCGCGGCCTGGGCGTTGGACAGGCCGGCCGCCAGATCGCGCTCGCCGGCCGCCAGCCGCTGCGCCACCTGGTCGGCTTCGTGCTCCAGCGGCGAGCTGGCACTGCCCACCGTCACCGCCTTGGCCTGTGGCGCGCCGGCCCAGGCCCCCCAGTGCGGATTGCGCTCGGCCGGATGCGCCGGTGCGGCGGTACTGCGCGCCACCGGTGCGGCATGGCGGCGGGCGGGCTGGACAGGTTGCGGCGCGGCGCGGGGCATGGTCCTAGCCCCCGTCGCCGCGGGCGTCGCGCCGGCAGCGACGCAGCCCGCCCGTCGACCCGGCTGCTTTGGCCATGTCCGCCGGCGCGGCGGTCGCCGTGCCCTGCCGTACTGCTGCGCCCGCCATCGCCTCAGTACCCGTTGAGCGAGAAGAAGATCACCGCCAGATAGTCCTGCGGCGGCATGCCGCGTGCCTTCAGGCCCTCGATCTCCGGCGCCTCCAGCACCCGGGTGAAGCGTTGCGCCACCGCCCCCCTTGGATCGAGCGCCAGCAGCCGTTCCTGCAGCACTTCCATCACGCGGGTGGCGGCCGGGTCGGCGGCAGCCAGCGTATTCACCGTTGCACCGCGTGCCTGGCGCGACAGCGCATCGCGGATTGCGGCGTCGAACGCACTGCCATCCACCGGACGCCAATCGCGCCATCCGATCGCGTGGAAGGTGGCCGATTCGTACTCCACATAGTGGTAGCTGTCGTAGTTGACGATGGCGACGAGCACCTGGCCCAGCTGCACGGCCCGTTCCAGCACGGTGAGGCCGGCACAGCCGGTGATCTTGGGCACATCGGTGCTCAAGCGGGTGGCAAGCAGCGATGGCGAGCCGGCGAGCGCGGTGACGATGGCGGTGCCGCGCTGGCGCGTCGCCTCCTCCTCGCCCGCCTTGCCGTGGCACGCCAGTGCGCTGGCCGGCAGCTGCGGCGGGTTCCAGACCTGCGCCAGCGCCTGGCGCGCCGCGTCACCGAGGCTGACACCGTCGGCCTCGAACTCCAGATGCACGGCCGGGGTGAGGCCCGCGTCCTGGAGCGCCGCCTGCAGGCCGGCGCGCTCCAGCTGGGCGTCGAAGCGTTCGCGCGCCGCCCGGTCCGGCAGGATGTAGACATCGTGGCAGACCGTCTTGACGGTCCGCGTGACAAGGAACATCGCGCCGTCCAGCCCGGACAACCCCAGCTCGGGCAGCACCGGCATCAGCAGGTTGTCGACGGTCCCGCCCGCGGCGCCAGCCAGTGCAAGCTGCAATGCCCCGAGCCGGCTGCGCGCCAGCGCCTCGCCTTCGCCCTGCGCCGCGCCTTGCGAGCCGACCGCGCCGAACACCAGCTGCGTGCCCGGCTCGGCCTGCGCCCAGTCGGCCAGCAGCTCGTCCAGCGGCGATGCAAGCGTGCTGCGCCCGCCGGCGAAGGCCACCACGCTCACCGGGCCGAAGCCGGCCTTGGTGATGCGTTCGCTGTCGCCGGACAGCACCGCGGCGCGCGCACCCTGCAGCTGCCGGTCGCTGCCGACGCGCACGTGGAAGACCTGATAACGCCGCGCCGACAGCGGGGCGGTGGTGCAGTCCCCGGCGCACTGGTGCGGACTGCGGCGATGGAACAGCACCCAGTCGTGACGGGCGAACAGCACCGGCGCCTCGCTGGGTGGTTGACGCGCGCCGAAGAGATCGGCCATGGCATCGGTGACGAAGTCGGGCGAGCCCTCGCGCGTGCCCAGGATCTGGATCGCCGTCTCGGACGCCAGGCGCAACGGATGCCCGGGCAGCAGCGCCGCATCATCGCGCACCAGATCGGCCTGCAGCCGCAGCGCTTCGTCGTCGCGCGGCACGAAGGCCAGCGCAAGGCGCGCGGCGGCCGGCTCGGCACGCCAGTCAAGCGCGGCTTCGATCGCGACGAGGTCGAACAGCGCCTCGGACATCTGCACGCCGTGCAGGTCGGCGTCGATGCGCAGCGTGCCGCCCAGCGCATCCAGCTCGCGACGCAGCAGCACCGGCACCGACAGCGGCACCAGCTGGCGCCCGCCGGTACCGGCGAACGAGCCCGACAAGGCCGCCGAGCCGTTGAAGGTGGCCTGGACCGCCAGCCCGTCGCGATGATGGCTGCGATGGTCGATGCGCAGCTTGCCCAGCAACGCCACGTCCAGGAACTGCCCGGCCCCCTCGCCGGGCATCAGCACCGTGAGGTCCAGCCTGAGCGGTACCAGCGCGCCCTCGGCCGCCTCGAACACCTCGCCGCCCGCCTCTGCCGAGACCCAGAGCGCGACATGGTCGACCCGCGCATCGCCCAGGCCCGCGTAGCGCACCCGGCTGGTCTTGCCGCGCTGTGCCGCGGCCGCCGCGCGCTGCGCACGCACCTGCCCGGCCTCGGTGCGCAGGCGCATGTAGCGCATCGCGGTCGCACCATCCCCGGCGGTCTTGGCCGCCTCCCTGCCCTGCGGCGCATCACGCGCCAGCAGCGTGACTGTCTTCCAGCCGGCGCCGGCCATGCTGTTGGGATGGGCCTTGGCCCAGGCGCGCGCCGCCGCCAGCGCCTCGCCCTTGCCGGCGGTTTCCATCATGCCGGCGAAATGGAACGCCGCGCCGCCGCCACTGCCGGTGCTGCGCGCCGCGCCGGCCAGCACCGACGGGGCGTAATCCGCCGTGCCCGCGCGATAGGCCGGGTCCGGCTGGCGCGCTGTGCCCTCATCGGCCGCGCGCACCTGCACGCGCCAGCCGGCGTCGCCGTGCCGGCCCCCATCGGCCAGTCGGCCATCGGGCACCAGGATATCCACCTGCTCCTGCTGCTGCGGATCGTCGAGCCCACGGGTCAGCGAGATCCGCTCCAGATGCTGCGCCGCCTCCCAGGCCCGGGCCACCGCGTCCGGCCGTACCGCGCAAAAGCGCAGCGCCACCCCCTCGCCCAGCAGCGCCTGTACCTGCCGGTTGACGCTGAGCGTGTCGCCCGGGGCCACCGGCAGGTAGCCCGCGCTCGGCAATTCGACGATGCCGCCCTCCAGCAGCACACGGTCGGTGGCGGCCAGCGTGACCGACCGGGTGGCGCGGGCCAGCCGGTCGGCCAGCAGCGCCAGTCCACCCGGTCCGCCGGGCAATCCGGCGCCGGCTTCGGCCGCGCCGGCCAGCCGCTTGGCGGTACCCTGGTAGAAACGCTGCAGCACCTGCATCGCATCGCTTGCCTCCACCACCAGCCGGCGCAATCCCAGGCAGGGATCATCGTCGCCGCCGGGCGCGGGCGCCTCGGTCAGCACATGCACCAGCTGGCACTGGAACTGCAGCACCTGCGCCAGGAACACATCCCACGGCCGCATCATCATCTGCCACTGCCAATGGCGTCTAGGCATGCCGTCGATGCGCTCGCGGCGCGCGCTCCAGCCGTCAAGAAAGCGCACCTGGCCACCCGCCACCGCCAGGATGCCCAGCGGCACCATGCCGTCCGCTTCGGGCGCGGCGCCCTGGCACCATGACGGCGAGCGCAGCAGCGCGGCGCCCATCACCTTGCCATGGCGTGCCGCCTCATCGGCGAAATAGGCCGAGGCCACGCGCGAGCGCAGGTGGGCGCCGGTGAAGTCGAACGCGCTGCTCGCCGGCAGCGGGCTCGCCAGCGTCAGCGGTTCGGCCAGCAGCCGCACCCCTTCGCGCCGCGTGTCGTAGTCGGCCTGCTGCGCGCAGGCCGAGGCGCACGCCTGGCCCCACACCTCGGCGCGGCCGCAGCGCGCCTCGGCATGGGCGATGCCGATCAGATACAGACTGCTCGCGGCCACCGGATCGGCCTGCGGCATCCCGTCGGTGGCCACGCATCCGGCAAAGTTGCCGCCGCCCGGCGCGGGGCCGGGCGTCGGTGCCGCCCTGCCCTGGCTGGCCAGCAGCTGGGCGATCTCGACCTCGGCGCCGTCGGGCAGCATCAGCACCCGGCCTTCGGCATCGATCGCAAGGCCGGCCGCCAGCCGCAGCCTCATGCCGCTGCGCAGCGACAGCTCGAAGCCGTGCACCACGCCGGCGCCGCCGGCACGATTGCCCTGCCGGGCCAGCGCGATCAGATAGTCCTGCTCGCGCGTCAGGTCCTCGACCCCCAGGTAGCGACCGTCGAAGTAATTGAGCCGGGTCAGCGACGTGCCGTCCGGGATCAGCGTGATGCCCTTGCCGGTGCTGGCGAGCACCTGCGTGGAAGTGATATGGGTAGCCATCGCGTCTCTCTCAGTGGGTCCAGACGGCGTCGCGGCCCTGCTGCGCTTCGGCGATGCTGACCGGGAACGCCCCGGTATCGCCGAACAGCGGCAGGTGGTCGTCGCCCAGGATGGGGGTGGCACCGGTGCCGGGCAGCACCACGCGCAGATGCCTGCCGGCCGGATCGTCGGTCAGCTCGACCTCGACCGTCCCGGGCGCGGCACCCGGCCGGCAGTCGGCCACCACGGCGCTCTGCCAGCCGCTGCCGGGGTCGAGGATGCCGGCGCTGACCGCCGCGGCGTTGAGTGTGCTCGCCAGCACCGGCTTGTCGAACGGCAGGGTCAGCACCTTGCCGGCAAGCGAGACCGCATCGGAACGCAGCCGCGGGCCGGACTGCGCCGCCGCCGGCTGCGGCGCGAGGGCATCCTGCAGCGTCTGCGTGGGCAGCAGCACCGGGCGGATCAGGTTGTCCACCTCGCCCGCGGTCACGCGGTAGTCGTCGCCGTCCGGCTGCAGCGTGAGGTCAAGTACCTCGGCCAGCGGGATTTCCAGCGGCGCATCGGCGGCGAACAGCTGGCTTTCGATTTCGTCGCTGTCGCCGCCCACCGGCTGCGCCAACGCATCGAGGATGGCAAAGCGCCGCAGTGCCGCCAGCCGCTGCAGCAGCCCCTGGCCGGGCAGTGCCGCGCGTGCGGCCACCGCGTCCGCATCGTCGGGCAGCGGGTTGCCCTCGCCGTCCGCGCGCGGTTCGGCCAACCCCAGCAGCACGCGCACCAGATGGTTGCGCTGCGGCGGTTGCGGTGCGCGCCCGGGTTTGAGCAGCAGCTGGGTGGTTTCGATCACCCGCGAATACGCGGTCTCGCTGCCACCGCCGGCACAGGTATCCACCAGGGCCGGCACGGGGCGCGCCAGACAGGCGCGATGGCGGATCACCACATGCGCATCGAACACCAGCAGATCGCCGGGTGCGTCATCCTGCTTGAGCGTGACCTCGTCGGCATGCGCCGCATACCACTGGCCCAGCTTGAGGCACTGCAGCACCTCGAGCGGCAGTTCGCGCCCGACCCCGTCGAGCGCGAGGCCGGGCGCCACCCGCAGCTCGCCGCTGACGGCGTCCAGCGTCACCTTCAACCCCCACACCGTGCCCCAGCCATGCAGCCAGGCGGCGTGCAGCCGCGCCTTGCCGCGGTGATAGGCCTGATCGGTGTTGAAATCGTCCACCCCCAGCAGCATGCCGTAGTGGTAATAGACCGCCTGGAACGGCTGGTTGGGCAGCAGCGCCGTGCCGTCGGCGGCGAACAGGGTCGGGTCTGTCATCGCAGGGCCCTCAGAAGGTGGGTTGCCCGCGCAGCGCGTACAGGCGGCGCGTCTCGGTGAAGGTCGCGATGTCGCCGGCCTGCGCGGTGACGCTGGGGAGCGTGGCGGCCAGCCAGGCAAGCCGGCGTCGGCGGGCGCGCGCCTGTATCCGGGCGGCCAGCACCGCCGCCGCCGCTGCGGTGACAGCCGGCGCCAGCGTGGCAGCGTCCAACGCGGCATAGCGTTCGAGCGTCTCGCGCGCCTGGAAGAAGGCGGCCACGTCGATCCATGCGCTGTCGGGCACCGCAGCCTCCCAGGCGCTGAGCGTGGCCGGGTGGGTGCTGCCGGCATAGGTCGCCTCGGCAATGTCCAGCGCATCCTGCGCCTGCTGCAGCGCCTGGGCGGCCTCGCCCAGCGGGGTGCCCGCATCGGCCTCCAGCGCGGCGAGGTCCGCGTCCGGGTCCTGCGCCAGTGCCTGCAACCGGGCAATCCGCAGCGCACTGCCCTTCTGCGCCAGCGTCAGCGCTGCCGTATCGCGCGCGTGCTGCGCCGCCGCCGCCGCGGTACGGGCTGCCAGCTGTGCGGCGTCGTCCAGCTCGGCCTGCTGCTCGTCGGTCAGTTGCGGACGCGCCTCCTGCGCCAGCCGGAGCAGCGTGGCCACCGCGCCGGCGACTTCCGCCACCGCATGTTCGGCGTAGGAGAGCAGCGCCGCCTCCCTGAGCGCCAGCGTCCGTTCCAGCGCGGGCAGCGTATCGCTGGCCAGCCCGGACGCCTGCAGCTCGGCATCGAGCGCCGTTGCCAGCGCCTGCGCCGCCTGCAGTGCGCGTTCGGCCACCCCGGGTGCCGCGTCGTAGCGCGCGCGGGCCCGGTTGCGCAGCGCTTCGGGCAGCACCTGGGCAACGCGGTCGCCGACCGCGGTGCACACCGCGCCGGCCAGCGCCTCGGCCGCGGTGGTGCGCACCGGCGCAGCCGGGCCGACGGTGAGGATGGTTTCGGCCTGGGTCCAGCGGGCCGCCCGTGCCTCCTCCTCGCGCCAGGCGGCCTCGGCGGTGGCCTGCGCGGTGCGTGCGCCTTCCAGCGCCAGCGCCGCGTCCTCCAGTGCCTGCACTGCCAGCGTACGCGCCAGCTCGGCATGCAGCCGGGCGGCCTGCAGCCCGCGTTCGGCGAGCAGGGCCTCGGCCAGCGCCGCCAGCAGCGGCGCGGCATCGGCCGGCAACGGCGCCGCGGCCAGTTGCCGACGCAACCGGGCCACCGTGGCGCCGGCCGCCGCCAGCGCGGCGCTGACCGCGACGAAATCCTCGCGTGCGGCCTTGTCGGCCTGGCGCGCGCTCTCGAAATCCTGCGCGGCACGGGGCAGCGCGGCCTGGGCGGCGTCGCGCTCGCGTTGGGCCAGTTCGACCAGGGTGGTGGGATCTGCCATCTCGTTGCTCCTTGGTTGCGATCGCCGCCCTACTGCGGGCAGGGCCGACCGGATTTCTCGAATTCCAGGACGATGGCGCGGCACAGCTGCGCCTGGCCGATGGGCGATTCCTCGGCCGCGGCGTAGTAGGCCGCGGCCAGGAGGGCATTGCGGATCATGGCGCCCGACATCGGGTAGAGCGCCGCCAAGGCGTCGAAGTCCACGTCCGGCGCCAGCGGCGCGGCGCCGGGCAGATGCCGGCGCCAGATCGCGGCGCGCTCGGCCTGTCCGGGCTCCGGAAAATCGACGATGGCCTCGAAGCGGCGCAGGAACGCCCGATCCAGCTGCTGCTTCAGGTTGGTGGCGAGCACCGCCACGCCGTCGAAGCGCTCCAGCCGCGTCAACAGGTAGGCGGTCTCGACGTTGGCGTAGCGGTCGTGGGCATCGCTCACGTCGGTGCGGCGGGTGAACAGGGCGTCGGCCTCATCGAAGAACAGTACCGCCCGGGCACTCTGCGCCTCGTCGAACACCGCCTCCAGGTTCTTTTCGGTCTCGCCGATCCACTTGGAGATCAACCGCGCCAGGTCGACCACCAGCAAGCTCACCGCCAGCTCATGCGCCAGCACCTCGGCCGCCAGCGTCTTGCCGGTGCCGGGCAGGCCGCAGAACAACAGGCGCACGCCGCGCCGGCCGGCATCGCCGCCGTCGAACCCCCACTGGTCGAGCACCCGCCATTGCGTGCGCAGCCGCGCCGCCACATCCGCAAGCTGGCGGCGTGGGCCGGCCGGCAGGATCAGATCGTCCCAACCCAGCCGTGGCGTGCGCCGACGCAGTGCCGGGCCGGCGAGGTCCGGCAGCCGTGCCTGCAATGCCGCGACCCCGGCGTCGAGCGACACCGGGGCATCCGGCGCGAAGCCGGCTTCCAGGTCGGCGCGTACCCTTGCCAGCGTCTGCGGATCGAGCGCAAAGCGCGCCGCCAGCGCCTCGGCATGTGGCGCGAGCTGTGGCACCGCATCGCGCCACAGGCGCGGCTGCGCGGCGCGCGCCAGCGGCGGCGCGGCCAGCGGCAGCAGCGGCCGGCGCAGGGTCGGGAGCGCGGGGCCGGCCGCCCCGGCCAGCACCAGCGGCGCCGGGTGGCGCTCGACGCACGCGGCCTGTTCGGCGCTCAACCCCCTGGGCACCCGCAGCAGCGCCAGCGTGCCGCGCGCCAGGCAATGGGCGAGCACGCCGTCGAGTGTCGCGCCGGACCAGCCGTCGATGTCGAAACAGCCGACATTGCCCAGCCGCGCCGCCAGCTCCCCCGCCCGCAGTGCGGCACCCTCGCCGTGCAGCCACAGCAGTGACTGCGGCACCGCGGCCAGCCGCTGCAGCGTGGGGCGCACGCTGTCGAACCAGCCGTCGTCGAACGGCAACGCATCGCCGGGCAGCGGCGCGCAGCCCGGCGGCCACAACGGCACGCCGGCCAGCGCCGGCCACAGGTGTTCGGTGAGCCGCAGCCCGCGTTCGGGCAGCGGCGCATCGTCGGTCCAGATGATCAGCCGATGGGCGAACAGCGCGCTGCCGGCAACGAGCTGCCATGCCTGCAGACGGGTCGGGCCGTGCCCGGCCAGCCGTGCGAACAGGCTGACCGTGGGATACGGCTCGCCTTTCGGATGCAGGGCGGCGAACACCGCGCCGTAACCCTCGTGCTCTTCCGGCATGCCGGTGAGCAGCAGCAGCAGCCGCTCCTGCGGCCCCAGGCGCAGCGCCGCGCACAAGCGGGCGAACGGCCTGACCCCGGCCGCGGCGCCGGTGGCGTGCTGGCCGGCCAGCCGCCATTGGTCGTCCAGGAACGCCAGCAGCGCGGCCTGCCCCGGCCCGGCCCCCTCGCGCAGGCATTGCGCCAGCATGGCGGCCACGCGCGCCGCCTGATACCACAGCGGGCGCGTCAGTCCCTCCTCGTCCAGGGTGGCGTCGTGCACGCGATCATTCATAGACATACCTCAACACGATGCCCAGCCACGGTACGAAGCCAGGGTCCAGGTCGAGCGCGGCACGGCGCAGTTCGAGCGACACCGCGCTCAACGGGAAATGCACTTCGAACCAGCCTGGATCGGCCACCACCGTGGCACGGCGCGCGGCGACCTGCTGCAGCAGCCCGCTGCCGGCCCATGCGGGCACCCGCGTCGCCAGCTCGGTCAGCAGCAGTTGCCGCGCCTCGACGAGCGCCTGCAGCGCCGGCGCGGTCCAGTCCGGCACCACCGGCTGCCGATCCGGCGGCCAGCCGGCAAACGCCAGCGCGGCCGGGTCGCGCTCGCCCAGCTGCGGCAGCAGCAGGCCGGCCAGCCGGTGCAGCACCGTCGGCAGCGTCCGCCCCGCCAGCGCAGGCGCCGCCAGCAGCAGGGCGAGCGCACCACTGGCGGGCAGCAACGGCAGCAGCAGCAACAGCCCGCCCCACTCGGTGACACCGCGTGCCGGTCCAGCTGCGGATGCCCCCGGAACGGCGGTTTCCGGGCCCCTGCGAAGCGCGGCGATGCCCGCCTCACAGTCGGCTGTTGCGTCAGGCTTCGTCCCGGTGGCCGCCGCGCTGTCGGCAGGCGACAAGGCGGCCGGCAGGTTGTCCGGCAGGTCGGCACGCGCCGGCCCCGCCGCGTCGCAGCCCGGCGAGGTCGGCATGGACGGCGCCGGTGACGACGCGTGCGCGGCTGGCGTCCCGGGCTGCGCAGTGGTGGTCTGCACGGCAGAAATGCCCATCGCAGCCGCATCGGCCGGCACCGCCCTGCACAGCATGGCCACGCGCTGCGCCAGCACCGACTGTGCGCGCCGGGCCAGCGCCGGCTCAGCCACCAGCCACAGCAGCGCTGCCCATACGCTGCGCCGTGCCGGTTCGGCAAGCGGCATTGCCTGCCAGCAGTGCGCCCAGGCGGCCGGCAGGGCGGCCGGCACCGTGTCCATCTCGGCGGGCAGTGCGTGACCGGGGGCGCCGGGCAATTGCGCCGGCGGCAGGCACAGCGCGGCGGCGACGCACTGCAACAGCGCCTGCGCCTGCGGCAATGGGAGGCGGGCTGCCAGCCGGGCCCAGGCCGGCGCACCGGCAAGGCCGAGCAGCCACGGCAGCGCGAGTTCGGGCTCGCCCGCCAGCGCCTGCAGCAGCGCATCGATCCGCGCGGCTGCGTCCGGCTGCTGCTGCGGCAGCCAGCCCAGCCGCCGCCACGCCCAGTCGCGCGTCGGGTCGGCAGCGAGCATGTCGTCGCCGTACACCTGCCAGGCCGCCAGCCGGTGCCGGAAGCGCAGCACCACGCCGGGCGGCGATTCGATCAGCTGCCGTGCCAGTTCATGCGCCAGCTGCCCGCCCCAGCGCCGCGCGGCGGCACTGTCGCTGTCCCGCGCCGACAAGGTCACCGGCAGCGCCAGCCGGCGCACCAGGACCACCTCCTGCGGCGCGACGTGCCGGGCCAGGCAATCGGCCAGCGGCAATGCCAGCTCCTCGCCGATCAGCGCGGCCTCGATGCGGGCCGCGCGCGCCGCCTCCCCGGCCGGAACGGACCAGCGGCTGCGCCAGCGGGCAATGCCGATCGCGTCGCTCATCGCAATCTGCTCCCATCGTCCAGCCGCGAGACATCGGGCTTGAGCGCCCCATCGGCATGGCCCAGCGTGCGGCCCTGCCCGAGCGGGCCGCCGACCGCGAGCGGGACGAAGCCCGCACCGCGGCCGATGATGGAGCTGAGTCCCAGGTGCAGCGCCAGTCCCACGCGCATGCCGGCGTCGATGGTGCACAGCTCGTACAGCGTGTGCGCCGGCCGGTGTGCTTCGAGCAGGTCCCGCACCAGGCGCTGCTGTTCTTCCGTCAGGCTGCCCAGCACCATCACGGCAAAGCGGTGCGCATGGGCGGCGAACGCCTGTGTGGCCGCATCGGCGTCGGCCACGCCGTCCTGCTCCCCGGCACGCGCACCCACGCGCAAGCCGAAGCCCACCACCGCCCGTTCGCGCCGCCCGTCCGCGGCCTCGCCCACCTGCCCCAACCCGCGAAAGCGCCAGCGTTCGACCAGACGCACCGGCAGGCCGGTGGCGATCTCCAGCAGCCGGGTGAGCCCGGCCGGCGTGCCGCGCAGGCGCAGCAGCGGGATCGCCTCGGCCAGCAACGTGCGCCGCGCCGTCTCGGACAGCCGTTCATCCAGCGCCAGGCCCAGCCAGCCGGCGAGCCAGGGCAGCACCGGCTCCGGCGCGCTGGCCGGTTTGAGCAGCGCGTGGCGCTGGTCCGACTGGTGCGCCAGTTCATCGCTCAGGCCGGCGAGCGGCAGCAGGTAGCGGTAGAGGAAATCACGGGTGGCCGGTTCGCGCGAATACAGCTGCGGCAGCCGCTTGAGCCAATCGTGCCCCGGGTGTTCGGCGCGGACACAGCGCACGCGCGGCGTGGCGCGCGAGGTGCCGGCAAGATCGAGCGCCAGCCACAGATAGCGCCCCGGTGCACTGCCGCACGGCGCCTCGAAGGTGGCGAACACATCGGGTGCGCCCGGCCAGGGCTGTTCGGTGCCGTCCACGCGCCGGAACAGCGTCCCCCCTTGCGACGGTAGGCCGGCAAGCCAGGCCACCGGTGGCAACGGTGTGGCCTCGGGCAGCGGGATGGGCTGCAAGGCACTGCCGGCCGGTGCGCTGCGCAGCAGCCGCGGCAACGGGTCCTCGTCATCGCTGGCATGCGCATGGACGCGCAGTTGCGTGCCATGCGGCAGGCAGGCATCGAGCAGCACCCGCCCCCACACCGTCTGCTCGCGGCCGCTGTCGAGCCGGAACAGCACCACCCGGCCGGCGGCGTCGTAACGCGGCCGTGCCGCGACAGCGTGCCGCAGGCCGGCTTCGCTCCAGTAGGCGATGCGGCCATCCGGCGCCAGCGCGATGCCCATGCCGTCGTAACCGCGCGCGGACAGCGGCTCGGACAGCGCGAGCGCAGCAAGATCGAGCCGCAGGAAGTCCTCGTTCGGCCGGCGTGCCAGCACCAGCCGCTCGCCATCGGCGCCCGGCTGCGCCAGCAGGTCCGAGGCGTGGGCGGCGATGCCGTCGGCCAGCGTGAGTCTGCGCGGCGGGTGCCAGCCGCCGGGCCGGCGCGCCAGCAGCCATAGCGCGGCCGCCATCGTGTGGGCGGCATCGAGCAGTACGCAGCGTCCGTCGGCAAGGATCGCCAGCCGCGCCGGTGCCGCCAGCGCATCGAGCGCGATCTCGACAAGGCGCACCGCGCGGGTGGCGGACAGCCGCCATAGCCGTGCCGGCGTGGCGGACAGCCCGTACAGCCAGCCACCCGACCATGCCAGGTCCACCGCGCCGGCCGGCACCGCCACGCGGCGCAGCAGCCGGCGCCGCGGCAGATCGAAGATCAGCACCGCGTCGTGCGCGGCGTCGAGCACGAACAGGTGCCCATCGTCGTCGCAGGCCAGCGCGCGTGGTGTGAAGGCGGGCAGCCAGGCGCCGGCGGGTGCGAAATCGCCGGCGGGTGGCGCCGGCGTCGCGGCGATCACATCGGCCACCGGCACCGGGCGCTGCGGGTGGAGCGGGTCATAGTCGCCCCACAGCAGCCGCTCGATGCGCCCCTCGCGCGGTACGCTGCGATACAACCGGCAGCCGGGGCCGAATGCAAGCCCCGCGCCGGCGGGATCGACGATGGGCCCGGGCTCGCCGACCGTATCGTCGCCCTGCCAGGCGAGCTGCACCACGCCGTCGACCAGGGCGGCATGCTCGAAGGCGCAGCGTAGCCAGGCCGGCGTGCCGGTGACGATGGCAAAGCGCGCCTGCGGCTCGGGCATCATCCCGCCCTCCCGTTGTCCGATGCGGTGCGGCGCGTGCCCATCAGCAGCGCTCCCGGATCACCGGCAGCGGCAGCACCACGCCGTCCGGCGGTTGCGGCGCCACCCCCTCGCCCGGCGGCGGCAATGGCAGGCCGTCCACCACGCTGATCGCCGCCAGCTCGGGCACCTCATGACGTGCCAGCGTGACAGTGCCGGGCTGCCAGTGCTCGCCGTCCCAGCCGGCCACGTCGAGCGCGTCCAGGTACTCGACGCCTTCCACCTGCAGCGCCGCCGCCTCCAGCTCCGGCCCGTGCACGCGCCGGCCCAGCGGCCAGCCCCGCCCCTCGGGGCCGTACGGTGGCAGCGGCGCAAGATATTGGCGCAGCACCAGCTCCACCCAGCGCCGCACCGCCTCGACGCCGTAGCCGGGCTTGACGTGCACCGCCACCGACACCGCGACCTTGCGGTAGACCGGCGCGATCACATACAGCTCGGTGGTGACGAGGCGGCGCGCATCAAGCCATTGGCACACCGCGCGCAGCAGCGCCGCATCGGGCTGCGGTGCGTCGGGGTGGGCCGCGTCGTGCTGCGGCCAGACCATCACACTGACCACGCCGGCCGCCTCCACCTGCGGCGCCTGAGGCCAGAAGCGCGGCAGGCATTCGGCGCGTCCGAGCTGCACGCCCGGCGTCATCGCCGCCAGTTCACGGAAATCGCCGGCGGTGACGGCGCGGTCGCGCCGACGCAGCTCGCCCGGAATGCGCGCCAGCGCCTCCTCCAGGCCCTCGGGGTCGGCGCCGCCGTGCGCCGGCAACGGGTTGGCCGCCTTCACCCCCGACAGTTCCAGCTTGTCGATCGCCCCAGCCGGCACATTGCCGGCAGCACCGCCACCATGGCGGTAGCCCCAGCAGCGGATGCGCTCGCCCCACTGCGGCAGGCGGCCGCGCAGCCCGTCGCCGAAGCGCACCAACCCGGCCTCGGCGTCCAGCACGAAATGCCGCGACTCGCGCTGGCTGCCGAAGAAGTCGTCGACCCGGGTGTAGGGCAGCCACTGCCCCGCTTCCTCCACTTCCAGCCGGATCGCGTCACTGGCGTTGTCCGGCAGCACCGGCGCGTGCGCGAGGCGGTACACCTGCCCCGGCTGCGCATTGCCTTCGCCGACGAACTGCGGTGCGGCCACACGCGCGTGCTCAGCTTCGGTGGCATTGAGCACCACCAGCTTGAATCGGCCGGGCGTGCTGCCGTCGCGGCGGAAGACACGCAGCCAGGCCACGGTCCGCGCCGCCAGTTCATCCGGCAGCGGGGGCGGGAAATCGCCGGCGCCGGCAAGGTCCGGATCGGTCTCGGGCAGGCCGATATCCTGCGCCACGCGTGGCAACTGCAGCCGCAGCACCCCCGATTGCGACAGGCCGCGCGTACTGTCGCCCAACAGTGCCAACGGCACGTACTGCGGCTGGCCATGCCTGAGCGGCCGTGCGGTCGAGACCTGCCACTGCAGCTGCGGTGCGCTCGCCTGGCCTGCCAGCCCCGCGCAGGGTGCGCTTTGCGCCAGCGGCGCCGCCGGCGCGTCGGCCTCGAAGCCAAGGTTGAGGACCGCGCCGGGCAGACGCGCCGCCTCATAGCCCGATCCGGCCAGCAGGGCCACCCACAGCATGCCGTCGACACTGGCGGTCAGGTCGAGCGGCTCACCCGGCTGCAGCAGCCGGGTCTCGAAATAGACGCGCGGCTGCTCCGCCAGCGCCGGCGGCAGCGCCAACGCGGTGCGCAATGCGAATTCATAGACTTCGGGCTCGGCATCGGCGTCGGGCGCGGCCACGCCGATGCGTGCCACCGCCTGTGCGTCCAGCGGCCAGGCGGTCAGCTCGGTCAGCGTCTGGAACGCCAATTGCCCGGCACGCGCCAGCGTCTTCTGCGGCACCGGCACGCCCTGCGGCATTTCGGTGGTGAGCGCCAGCAACGCCCGCGCCGCCTGCGCCGGCCGCAATGGCACCTGCAACAGCCGCAGGAACTCCAGGTAGGTGGCCTCGGGCACCTGGTTGAAGCGATACAGCAGGTTCTCGGCCTGGAAGGCAAACAGTTCGAGCAGCGTGATCGCCGGATCGCTCTCGTTGTGGTCGGTCCAGTCCGGGTTGTAGACCGGGATGCGTGCCTTGAGCTCCTGCGCCAGTTGCGCATAGCTGCGATCGTCGAGGATGGGGCTGGGCAGTGGCATGGCGGTGCTTTCCCTAGGCCAGGTAGAACGGATAGACGAGGTTGTCGCGGCTGCCGTCGCGCAGGTGGGTGTAGTCGATCTGCACCAGCACCAGCGATGGATCGCGCCCCGGCACCACCGCCACATCGCCCACTGCGATGCGCGGCTCCCAGCGCTTGAGGCTCTCGCGCACCTCGCGCTGGATCTGTGCCCGGGTGAGTGCGCTGTTGGTCTGCATCAGAAAGCGGCGCAGGCCGCAGCCGTAGTCGGGCAGCATCAGCCGCTCGCCAGGCTCGGTATCGAGCAGGATGGCGATGCTCTGGCGCACCTTCTCCGGTCCGTCGACAACGGGCAGCCGGCCTGCCCCATCGGGGGCGAGCGGCAGCCCAAGGCCGGCGCCCAGTACCAGTCGGCTGGTGCGGCTCATGCGTATTCCCCGGTGGTGGGCAGCTGGGTTTCGTATTTCCACTGCGAGATGCGCCGCGGCTCGAAGCGCAGCCGCCCGGTCAGATCGAGCCGGCTGCCCAGCTCGCTCGGGTCGTCCGGCGTGCTCAGCCGCGACTGCTCGTTGAGCACGTTGCTCAGTCCCACCAGCGGCGCATTGGTCAGGCGGTCCAGGTCCTGCCGGATGGCGTGGGCGCGTGCCAGGTGCTCGGGGTTGGCGATGCCGCCGGCCCCGCGTGGCAGGCCGGATGCCTCGGCCAGCGCATGCGGCAGCGACTGCGCGCTGTTGTCCGGCGAGACTTCGAGCAGTGCGGCACGCACCATGTCGCCGTCCAGCACGTCACCCCCGACCTCGATGCGGAACGCCGCGTCGTCCACCCCCACCGCCAGGTCCAGCCCGGCGTCGATCCCCACCTTGGGCGGGATGGCCGCAAGCTCGGTCTGCAGCGCGCCTTCGAACTTGAAGCTGGGCAGGATGCAGAACTTGAACGCCAGCAGGAACCACAGCTGGAAGATGAACACCACAATGGGCAGGAACAGCGACAGCACGAACAGCGCCACCAGCGTGATCAACGGGATGGAGAAATGGCACACCGCACCCGGCCCCATGCTGCCGCCGGTGACCGCGCCGCCCTCCACCTTGGGATGCAGCGACTGCGGCTGCACGAACTTGACCGGCGACAGCGAACCCACCGGCCGTGCCAGTGCCTGTGCCGCCAGTTCGGCGAGGTTGGGCATCTGGATGGTGACCGGCCGGTTGGCGCTGCCCATCGGATCGCTCGGTGCGGCAAGGCGGTAGCGCGGCAGCGGCGCGCTCCAGGTGAGCGCACCGTCGCAATCCGGCGCGCGCGCGTTCAGGCCGGCGCCGGGACAGGCGCAATCGTGGCGGCGGAAGAAGGCACGGATCTCGTAGATGCTGCGCTCGTCGAAACGCGGATCGCCGGCGTTGGTGGTCTCGAACGCGCTGGTGGGCACCACGCCGAAGTAGAGCGCGCGTCCGCGCGCAGCGTGGTCGGTCACCTTGGGATCGGCAAACACCCGGTAGAGCGGGAACCAGGCCTCGGTCAGCGTCTGTGGCGTTTCCTCCACCGGCTGCCACTGTCCGATGCCGCGGTGCTCGCCGGGCACCCAGCCCTGGGCGAAATCGACCACGCCGTGCTCGGCCTGCCATCCGGCGAGCAGCGCGCGCTGGCGCAGCACCTCGTCATGGGCGGCAGCGCGCCGGGCCTCGAATTCGCCGTGGGCCTTGAGCCGGGCGTTGCGCGCCGCGCGCTGGCGGGCAGCAGCGGGGCGCAACGGGATGGTCTCCTCCAGCCCGGCCAGCACCGCCTGGGCCGAGACCAGGTCGCGCAGCCGGCGCCCGCCCTCGGCACTGGCTTCCTGCGGTACCGCCAGCCGGCGCCGGCGCACCACGAAGCCGGCCTGACACACCGCCTCGGCCGGCACCGCCGGCATCCCGGGCGCATCGCAATGCAGCTCGCACACCACCAGATAGTGCCGGGCATGCGCCGGCAGGAAGAGCTTGCGCAGCCCCGAGGGCACCAGCGACGAGCGGCGCAGGTCGGTGGCCGGGTCACCCTGCCGCCAGGGCGTGCCGTCCGCCTTGAGCGGGAAGAACGCGGCAAGCTTGCCGGCAAAGCGCGTGGCCGGCAGCGTGACGTAGTGCAGGTTGTAGATCTGGTCGTCGTCGTCGAACCGCAGCGAGTGCTGCGGGTCGCGCAGGAAGTCGTTGACGAAGTCGTCGCTGGCGAACTTCTGCAGCACCGGCGCCGTGCCGCGCCCGGACGAGGGCACACCGGCCTTGTCCCAGCGGTACCAGGGCGCGGTGACGCGCCAGGGATGGGCAGCATTCATCGCAGTGGCTCCGGCAGGCAGGCCGTTGCCCCGCCGCTGCCGACCGGCAGCGGCGGGATGGGGCGGTGGCGGGTCCGGATCACCATACGTTGCCTGCTCCCGGCGTGTAGCTGGGCGAGACCACCGATTGGGTGATCAGCGTCTGGCATACCACCGTGCCGTCGCAATTGACCATCGGGGCATGGACATTGACCGCGCTGGCGTTGACCTCCACCGTGGCATTGGCGGTGATGCTGACCTGCCCGGCGGCATTCATCTCGATCCTGCAGCCGTTGGCGTGCTGCAGCGTCACCTGCTGGGCCGCATCGTCCAGCACCAACCGATGGCCGCTTTGCAGCGACAGCGTCACCTTGGCCGCGCCGGCGCTGTCGTCGAACTCCAGCAGGCTGCCGCTGCGCGTCTTCAACAGGCGCTTGTTGTTGGCGGCGGCCGCCGCCTCGGGCAGCGCCTGCCGGCCGTTCCATACCGCGCCGACGATATACGCGCGTTCGAGTACGCCGGCCTCGAAGGCGACGATCACCTCCGAGCCGACTTCGGGCAGGATCTCCCAGCCCTGGCCGTCGTCGGCGTACAGGCTGATGAGCCGCGCCCAGACCCGCACGCCGGCACCGGCCTCGCCCAGCCACGGGAACGCCACCTGCACCTGCCCGTAGCCATCCGGGTCGACCAGATCCTGGACGATGGCCGGATACAGCCCGAACAGCCGCCGCCCGGGGAGGCCGCCGTCGTAGCGGTCAAAGTCGGCGGTATTCATGGGGTCTCCAGATAGGGGCGTTCAGCCTCGAACAGCGTGCGGTGGCCGTCGATCTCGTCGTAGCTGTGACGCACCCGGGTCACGTGGTAACCGCCGCCGGCAAACGGCGCCGCCACCCGCGCCAGCGTCACCGTGGCACCCACCGCCAGCTGCGGTGTGCCGCTGGTGATGCCGCGCACCGCGACAAAGCCGCGCGCCCGCTGCAGCTGCTGCGCCTGCGCCCAGGCGCGTGCGGCGTCGCTGTCCAGCGGCACCTCGCGGGTGCGCCAGCCCGGGTAGTCGCCCAGCGCCGCCAGCACCGCGCTGCCCAGCCGCCCCCGCGGTGCCTCGGCCCGCGCCACGTCGCCCTCAACCGTCCCGTCGATGCCGTCGCGCGCGGCCACGTCGTAGCCGGTCACATGCGTCGCGCTGCGCTGATGCGCGAGGTCCGCCCGGATCTGCAGCTCCACCAGATCGGCGCCATTGATCAGCTCGATCCCGCTGCCGCCGCGCCGGTCGCGGCGCTTGAAGCCCAGCTTGCCGTCGAGCGTCCACAGTTCGGCGGCAATGAGCCGCGCCCGCTCGCGCAGGAACGCCAGGTCGCTCTGGTTGAACTGCTGTACCACCGGATAGGTCGGCCCATCGGCGTCCACATCGGGGATCAGCCCATGCTCGGCGGCGATGCTGCGGGCGATGTCGGCATCCGACACCCGCTCCCAGGTCTTGCTGCGCCGGGTCAGCCGCAGCGCCGCCAGCGCATCCTCGGCGAACACCAGCGCCTCGGGCTCGGCACCCTCGCGATAGCGTGCCTCGATCGCGCTGACCTTGCCGTCGAACACCGTGCAGGCACCGCCCTGCGGCCCCAATGCCACCGAAAGCCGCCGGCCGAAGTCGAACACCCGGCCGTCGAGGTACAGCTCGGTCTCGCCCTGCTGGTCCTCGCGCGGCCCCCAGGCGACAAAGCGCGCACTCAGGCGCTTCATGCCGTACACGTCCTCGTCGATCTCCAGCCGGCGCACGTCCAGCGACAGGCTGGCGCGGCGCTCGCCGTCGACCGAGAAGGTCGGCGTGTTGGCCTGCAGCAACGTCAGCGACATGGCCGCCTCACCGGGCCCGCAGCAGGGGCAGACGCACAGCGACGCATCTCAATCCTCGCTGCCCCAGGCACTGGTGCGCCGCGCATCGCGCGCAGCGAGCTCGGCGGCCTCGCGCCAGCGCAACTGCACCTGCCAGGCCGGCGGCTCGGCCGCCGGCGGGGATTCGGCATCCAGGGTGACTTCGCTGTCCACCTGGTCGATCAGAACGGTCATCGCATGCTCCTGAGGTCAATGGCAGCCGCAATGGCAGCCGCGCGCATGGCGCACGGCGCGCACGGGGCCGGGTTCGGCCGCCGGCAGTGCCTGCCAGCCCGGGACGGCCGGGTTGTCGGTACTGGGCGGCAGGCTGGGGTCGCGGGTGGCGGCCTGGCCGGTCAACAGATTGGCGCGGGTCTCGACCGCGCCGCCGATGCGCTCACGCAGCGGCACCCCGGCGCCGAAATGGGCGGTGCGGGGATCGGCGCGCAACGCGAACACCTGGTTGCGCTGCCCGGGATTGGCCGCGGCGGCGGCGATCGGGTTGTCCGGTGCGGCGACCGTCGGCGCGGCGCCTTCGAACGCGCGGCGCGCCGCGGTTTCGCCCGCGATGGCCGCCTCGGCCTTGAGCGCCTCCAATCCGGCACCCACGCCGCCGGCCCCGGCCAGCGCATGGCCCCGTACGATGGCATCGCGCGGGTCGGCACCGCTGCCAGCGCCGGCCCCCCCGCCGGTAAGGCCGAGCCGTGCCGGGCCAGCGGTGGCCGCGCCGGCAACCACCCCGCCCGCATGCCCGAGTCCGACCGGGGCGGCGGCACCCAGCCGGATCTCGACACCGGCCTGCAACCGCAGCGGATCGCCGATGCCGGCAGCCAGCGCGCGCCAGCCGGCCGGATCGAGGCCGTGCCGCTGGGCGAGCTGTGCCAGGCTTTCGCCGTCGAGTGCCCGCGCCAGCGTGGCACCGGCCGCGTCGAGCGCGCCGCGTGCCTGCGACAGCGCCTGGGCGACGGGGCTGCCGGCCAGCGCCGCGGCACCGGGCGGCTGGGCGCCGGGCATGGCGGGAGCCGGACTGCCCGGCGTCGGCGCGCCGGCGGTGTCGGCCGTGCCCGGGCCGCGCCGGCCCAGCTGGTAGGCGGGGTCCTGCGCCTTGATGGTCAGGCTGACCTTGGCGCGCAGCGGCGTGCCGTCGGCGGCGAAGTGGTCCAGGTCCATGCCGTAGCTTTCGACGAGGCCGTCGATCTGCATGCGCGCCCATTCGAAACGCACCCGCGGCGGGATCTGCTGGCCGGTCTTGGGCCGCACGAAGTATTCGATCTTGTCGGTGCGCTCAAGCACCGGGGTCGGATCGTCGGTCTGGCCTTCATCGGCGCTGTCGAACACCAGCTCCAGCGTCAGCGTGGTCGAACCCGAGCCGACGTACTGACGGGCCTGGCGGCCGCTTTGCTGCCCGCCTTCGGTACGGTTGGCGATCGCCAGCCGCAGCGAAGTGGGATTGAACTGCACCGGGATGCGCGGCGCCAGTTCACGCGGGCGCTCGCCCGTGGAAATCTCGACCAGATAGGCTTTGACCAGCTCCATGCGTCACTCCAGCCGCAATCCTTCGTGGACGATCTGCAACTCCTCGATCGCGATCTCGCCGGTGCGGGCGTTCAGCTCGGGGCCGCGCACCTTGAGCGGCAGGCCGCGCTCGAAGCTCCAGGTGGCGACCGGTGTGTTGGCCGCATCCAGCACCTCGATCACCCCGTCGTAGCGTGGCAGCGGCCGGGTGCCGGCAACCACCGCCTGCAGCCAGCGCCATAGTTCGTCGCGCAGCGCGCCACCGCTGGGGTGGAACATGCCGCGCCTGAAGGTGAGCGGCACGTAGCGCGCCCGCCCGGCACGGCGCACCACACCGTCGTTGCGCCCGCCTTCCAGGTAGTCGGCCACGTCCATGCTCACTTCCAGGCCGCTGACTTCCTGGAACGCGCCATCGGTGAGCGCGGCACCGTCCTGCTGCTCGGCCTGCTGCCGGGCGCTGGCGGCCAGCGGCGCGAGCGCCGGGTCGGCCGTTGCGGCCTCGGCCATGCTGCGCGCCGCATCGCGTGACACCTGCCTCTCCTCGGCGGCAGCGGCGCTCTCGGGGCTGCGCCGCAGCCGGACCCGGAAGCGGAAGGTACGCATGAACAACAGCGCTTCGGTCATGTTCATTCCTCCAGACTCAACGTGCCGTCGCCGTCGCGCGTGAGCCGCAGCACGATGAATTCGAGCGGCTCGGCCGGCGCCACGCCGATCTGCATCACCAGTTCGCCCACGTCACCGCGCCAAGGCGGATTGAGCACGTCGTCACAGCGCACGAAGAACGCCTGCGCCTCGCTGGCGCCGCGCAGCGCGCCGGCCCGGTACAGACGGCGCAGCAGCGCGGTCACGAGCTGGGCCAGTTCCCGGCGCAGCGCCGGGCCATTGGGCTCGAACACCGCCCATTGCATGCGGCGCGCCAGGGTGCGACGCAACATCAGCATCAGCCGCCGCACCGAGAGCTGGCGCCAGTCGGCATCGCGCGACAATGTGCGCGCCGCGCTCAGCAGCACGCCGGTGCTGTCGTGCAGGAACACGTTGACGCCGGACTGATGCAACGCGGCGTGGGTCTGCGGATCGACGCGTACCGCCGTCTTGACCGCGTCGCGCGCCACGCTGTTGGCCGGGCCAGCCTGCACCCCCAGCTGCAGCTCGCGCGCGGCGATGATGCCGGCGGCCGGCGCCGACGGCGGGATCAGCACCAGCGCGTCGCGGCCGTCGTCATCGCCTGCCACCGCCAGCCAGGGGTGGTAGGCAGCGGCGTAGCCGGTGTCGAACTGGCTGCGCCAGGCGAGGATCTGCTGCGGCGTCAGCCCCGGCGGCACATCGAGCAGCGCGATCCGCTCGGCTGTGGTCGCCGCGAAGCCTGCCACCTGCTGCTGCAGGGCAACGATGCGCGCAAGGTGGTCCGGCCGCTTGGGATCGAGCGCCAGGCCGGCGAGTGCGTCGGTGAGATCGTCCTGCGCCGGTGCCGGCGGCAGCACCACACAGTCACCGAATGCGGGGCCGGCAAGCGAGGGCTGGAACACCTTGCCGGCTGGCGGCAGCGCACGCGGCTGATACAGGTCGGGCACGCACAGCTGGGTCAGATCCGGGATGCGGTGCAGCGCGTGGAGACCGGCAAAGTCCGCGTCGTCGGCCGCCGGGTCCCAGCCTGCATCGAAGAAGTCGGCATGCACGAGATCGGCCCAACGGTCCGCCCCGCCATCGAACGGCCGGCTCGCCGCCGACGGCAGCGCGGGGTTGAGCGGCATCACCCGGCCGCCCGCCCAGGCTGCATCCGGCCAGACCAGCGTGGACTGCTGGCACAGCACACTGGCCAGCCAACGCGGATGCGCCACCGACAGCCCCAGCGCGGTGAAGCATTCGCTGCGACCGGCGCCGTCCGAGACCGCCAGTTCGCCGGCCACCTCCTCGATGCGGACAAGCTGTTCGGGCTTGAACACGCCGCCCCCGGCACCGGGCAGCGCGGCGGACAGCGTGGCGGCGCGGTAGCGTTGCGGTTGCTGCATGTCGCCTGCGGTGGCGACGCCGGTCACCCAGCGCAGATGGCGCGTGCCGTCCACCAGATGGAGCCGCAGCAGCGCGCCCTCGGGCAGCGCGCTGTCACGTGCCAGGCGCAGGCTGGCGGCGGTGAGCGCGACCGCCTGCAACGGTGCGGCCAGGAAGGTGAGCGCCAGCACGAGCGCATTGCCCCAGCGACCTTCGTTGCGCGCGGCGAACGCCAGCGGTACGGCAAGGCCGGCAAGCTCACCGTGGGCGACTCCCTTGTTGTTGCGCGCATCGCCGTACTCGTGGACCACGCGCACGATATAGGCGCGCGCGCCGCCCTGCTCGAAGAAGCTGGCCACCGCGTACGGCAACAGGCCCGGCCCTTCGAATCCGCCGAACAGCGCACGGTATTCGTCGAAGCGCTCCACCGGCACCGCCACGCTGCGCAGCCGTGCGCGGCCGGGCAGGCACATGGTCCAGTCGGCCGCGTGTTGCGCGGTTTCGTCCACCTTGGGTACGCGGCACGGTCCGCGCGGCGCGACACCGACGAAGGCGCACACGTCCATGCGCTCGCCGGTGAGGCGGCGCACCGGGTCGGGCGGCAGCGTATAGACGCCGGGGGCGCCGCGGGCGATGCGATCAAGGACGGCATCCAGGGCTGGCATGGCGGTGTGTGCTCCCAGATTCAGGCGTACTCGATGCCTTCGTGGGCGAGCTGGATCTCCTCCATCGCCACCTCGCCGCCGCCCTTGGCCGCCAGCGTCGGCCCGGTCCATTTCTTGATCTGGGCATTGCGCAGCGAAAAGGTCAGCACCGGCTGGCGCGCCTCGTCCAGCAACGTGATGGTGACGGTGCGCGGTTCGTGCTGCCCTTCACGCACCCGCTTGTACCACTCGAACAGGTCGAGCGAGCCGATCAGGCCGCGCTTGAGTGTCACGTCGTCGTTCTTGAAGGTGTTGGCCACCTTGCGCACGGTGTTCACCGGCTCGTTGCCGTTACGGTATTCCGAGTAGCTGATTTCCGAACCCAGGCCGCTCACGTCCGAAAAACCGGCCACCACGCTCGCTTCGTCGGTGCCGCCGAGCGAGACCAGGTAGTTGAACGCGCCATAGGGGTTGGTTCGCAATGTCGCCATGGGGCTGATCCTTCTGCTGCTAAGTAGGAACGCCGGGGCGAAGGCGCGTCGGCATCAGCGGCGCACCCGCCCGGCACCGTCATTTCTGCGCGTCCGCGGTCCACTGACCGACGCGGAAGATCACGAACTCGGCCGGCTTGACCGGTGCGACGCCGACCAGACAGATCAGCCGGCCGTTGTCCAGGTCGTTCTGCGCCATGGTGGTGCGATCACAGCGGACGAAGTACGCGTCCTCGGGCTTGTCGCCCAGCAGCGCGCCATCGCGCCACATCACGTACAGGAAGTCCTCGACCATGCGCCGGATGTTGGCCCACAGCCGCGCGTTGTTCGGCTCGAACACCGCCCACTGCGTGCCCTTGTCGATGCTGTGCTCCAGGTAGATGAACAGCCGCCGCACGTTCACGTATTTCCATTCCGGGTCCGAGCTGATGGTGCGCGCGCCCCAGACGCGGTTGCCCCGCCCTTCGAAGAAGCGCAGCGCATTGATGCCCTCCGGGTTGAGCACATCCTGGCGTGGCTTGTTGATATTGGCTTCGAAACGGGTCAACCCGCGTACCACCTCATTGGCCGGCGCCTTGTGCACGCCCCGTTCGATGTCGCTGCGGGCGTAGATGCCGGCGACAAAACCCGACGGCGGCAACAGCAGCCGCTTTTGCGGCGCGCCCTGGGTGGGGCGCTCGTTCGGGTCGAGAATTTCCACCCATGGGTGATAAATTGCCGCATATTTGCTGTCGAACAACCCGCGGAATTCGCGTACCTGGTTCATCGACGAACCGCGTGGCGCATCCAGTACGGCGATGCGATAGCGACAGCGCTCGGCATGCGCGATCAGCGCCGCCGCCCCGCTGGCCACGTCCGCCAGCGCCACCGCGTCGGGCAACGCAACGATGGCGATGTCATCGATCTCGGCCAGCGCCTCCAGCCCGGTGGCCTTGACGTCGGCGTCGTCCAGGCTTGCGGGCTCGCCGGCCAGGTCGGCATCGATCAGCGTGCTGCCGTCGTCCCCGCCGGCAAGGCGCGGGCTGGGGTTGGCCTGCAGCGCGATCAACAGCAAGGCCGGCAGGAACGAGGGCACCGGTGCACCCGGCGGCTCGGGGTCCCAGTCCAGCCAGACGGTGCTGTCCTCGTCCTCGGGGTCGTCCTGTTGCAGGATGTGACCGATGTAACGCCGCTGGGCCGGGTGCAGCCCGAGCTCCTGGGTCACGTCGATACGCTCATCGTTCACCGCCACGGTCACCCTCGCTTCGACCAGCTGGATGATGGCGTTGGCCGCGGGCAGCACCGGATTGCCGTTCTTGTCCGAGAAGCTTTGCTTGCCGTCGGCATCCTGCGTCACCACTGCCAGCTGATCCGCATCGAGCGGCGCATTGCCGACCGGGATGGGGTCGCCCGGGGCGATGATCTCGACCAGGGCGCCATCGCGCGCGCGGCGCGCCTGCACGTCGCCCTCGTCATCCAGGTAGGACACGTTCTTGCTGCGCACCGCTTCGGTGCGCACATGCACCTCGCCGGCCCGCCCCGGCCAGCGCGCATACCAGGTGGCGGTCAGGCCGCCGCCGGCATTGATCGCCCGACGGGCACAGCCGGCGTAGGTGGGCTCGCCGGTGCCGCCGTCCACGCCCGGTGCCGCCTGGGCATACACCCGCGACACGTAGAGGCGCTGGCCGCCGTTGAGGAAGAAGGCGCGCACCGCATGCGCCAGATAGTTGATACGGCCGACCCCGTCGGGGGCCACGTCCTCCAGCCCGCCATAGACCCGTTCGAACTCGGTGAAGCTCGTGATCAGCCGGGGTGCGGCCGCCTTGGGCGCGCCCGGAAAGTAGACCGGCCCATAGCGCGTGGCGCCGGCGAAACCGGTGGTGGAGGTGGGCACGCCTTCCAGCGATTTGGCGCGAAAGCTGACCTCTTCGACGTACACGCCGGGCGCAAGGTACTCGGGCATCGCATTCTCTCCTACAGAGTGTTCACAATGGCCACGCTGTGGCGGCCCGGTTGCACATCAGAACGCCAGGTCGGCCAGCCCGCGTGCGAGCACGCCCAGCCGCAGGTTGACCACCCGGTGCGCCACCGGCACATAGCCGGGTGGCAGCTCGGCGCCGGCCAGCACCGCATCGTCCGGCCCCCAGCCGGCCGGCGTTTCCAGCGGCACGTCCCACAGTGGGTCGCGCTGCGGCGTCCCGGCATCGGGCGGCACCGGTTCGGGGGGCGCGAACAGCGTCAGGCGCACGCTCATCGCCGCGCCGTTGCCCGGCTGCGCCGCCGCCGGGGGCAGCAGCAGCAGCACCTCGCCGCGCTCGTCGCCACAGCCGCGCGCGACAATGCTGGCCTGTGCCAGATCGGCCTGCGCCGCCGGCACACTGGCGACCAGCCGCACCCAGCGCGCCGGGCGACGTGGCAGGCCGTTGCCGGGATTGCGTACCGCATGGATACGCACGCCGGTGGCGGTCTCCCATATGGGGTAGGCCGGCCCGGGGAACAGCCAGACACGGCAGGCACGTGCGCCCGGAGCGGCCGCCTCGGCCTGCGCCAGCGTGGGCAGCGTGAGCGCCAGCCGCCGTGGCAACAGCATGCGATGGGCGGATGGCGGGGCGTAGCGGCCCTGCGCCGCCGGCACCAGCCGTACTACCAGCGGCTGCGCCGTACCGGACTGGCGCGGGTGGTAGCGCAGCACGAAGCGGTTGGACGGCAGGCATGTCAGCGGCGGTCGCCGGGCCGGCGGCAATTCGTCGAGCGAGACCGTCAGCGGCATCAACGCGGGCTGGCCGCTGGCCGCATCCATCAGCGCCAGCCCCAGCGCCAGGTGCTGCGTGATCACCGCGGTGCCGGCGTTCACGTCACCTCCAGGCCGGCTTGGGCGCTGGCGGTGACCACGTCCGGATCGCGCACCGCGGGCACGCCATCCACACGCACCACGCGCGCGATGTAGGGTACCGAGAGCCGGTAGTCGATCGGCAACGAATCGAAGATGCGCATCAGGGCTTCGGTGTCCACCTCTTCGAGCACCAGATGCAGCGCCTCGGTCGGTGCCCAGTCGGCCGCGCCCGCCAGCAGCGGCCCGGACAGGATGGGGGTGTCCTCGATCGCCTGCATCGCCCGGCCCAGGATGCGGTGCTCGTTCTCGGCGGCGTCGGCCCAGGCGGTGATCAGGAAATGCAGATCGAGTGCCAGATGCGAGCGGCCGTCGGCCTGCCCCACCGCCGACCAGGCCGCGCGCATGGTCTTGTTGAAATCGACGCGATACAGGAACAGCGTCAGCGCCGGCAGCTGCACCAGCTGCTTGAGGGCGGTGGGTTCCAGATCGTCGGTGCGCGCAATCGCCACCGAGGTGGGGTTTGCCAACGGCTCCATTTCCGCGAAGCGCACTTGCAGCAGGCGCTGGATGCTGCGCCCGGCCGCCGAAACACTGGCAAATCCACCCATGCTGTTGACCATGCCGCGATGCCGGCAACGCCGGCGATGCCATCATGACAGCAAGGGCCATGCCGACTTGGCACCTTGTCTTTCAAGCAGTTGAATACGCATCGTTTTCTGGCGGACGCCAGTCGACAGCATCGTGTCACCGCACTGTCTGTGTTACACCTGTTGTGACAACCACCGGTGGGGCTGATACAGCAAAGGCGACGATTGAGACACCGGGGCCGGCGTGCCGATGACAGGGCGCCGGAAAAGCCGGTGCTTTTGCCTTTGCACCAGCCCGCAGCCGGCGCGCAGCGCCGGTGTAACGGCAAGCACCTTGTCCTGTTGCATGCCGGTGTAATCGGTGCCGTGCTATAAACCGGCTCATCGCGCGTTGCGGACGCCCCCATGAAAAAGACGTTGTTCCTGATCCTGATCCTGCTGTTCGGCGCCCTGTTGTTCCTGGCGGGTCTGTTGGCACCGCTGCATTGGAAGAACGAGGCCGACACGGGCCTGCGCTCGGCCGCAGCACGTCTGGGCCTGACCACCCCACCGCCAGCCCATGCTGCCAGCGCCGCAGTGCCCGCGCCCGCCGCGGCTTCGACCCCGCCACCGGCGGTGCTGGCCGAAGCGCTGATCGTGCCCGCCCTGCCCCCGGCCCAGGCCGACTATGGGCTGCAGGTGGCGCAACTGGCCAGCTACGAGGCGGCACAGGGCCTGCTGGCACAGGCACGCACACAGAAGGTGGCGGCCCGCATCGTCACCGTGGCCGACGAGGACGGCAGCCACTGGTATGTGCTCGCCGCCGGGCCTTACCCCAGCGTGGACGCCGCAAAGGCCGCCCGGCCGCTGGTGGCGCGCTATCTTGGTGTGGAGGCGGGCATGCCGGTGATCGTGCTGCCGGCCGCGCCGGCCAAGCCCGGGTGAAGCGCACCTGACCCCCAGGCCGCATCACCCACGCCACTGGTGCTGTCTGGATGGCCAGGGATCGCATGCCGTCCCCGGAAACCGGCCGGTCCGGCCAGGACTGCTGCCGACTGCGGTGCTCAACATGCAGTGCTGCAAACGCTCCCCGGTTCGGCGTACCACCAAACCGATCGGTTGCCGGCATCGGTGCAAGCAAGGCGCCCCACAGGTTGCCGCGCCGAACCGAGCCCGCGGCGCCGCCGGACTGGCGCAGGGGAAGGGTCTTGGCCGGGCCCGACGCCGGGTCCTGCCGATCCCGCTGGGCAACAGCCCGGCATCGGCCGGCACATCTAGTCGGGCACCAGCCCACAACTCATGTTGACGATCGCCCCAGTCATCGCCCCGGCCTCTTCGGAAGCGAGAAAGACGGCGGTCTGCGCCAGCTGTGCCAGCGTGGGCAGGCGCTTAAGCGGCGTGCCGTGCGCTGCTGCGGCCAGCATGGCATCGAGTGTGATCCCCTGCGCAGCGCAATCCCGGCTGAACACCTCCCGGCTGTGCGAGCCCTGCGTCGCCGCTTCGGGAATGGCATGGCTGCGGATGCACAGCGCACGGATGCCACGTTCACCCAGTTCGCCGGCCAGATGGCGTGTCAGCGCTTCCACACCGGCGCAGGCCACGCAATGCCCCAGGTAACCCGGCCCGAGCAGCTGTCCAGCCGGGGTGGACAACGCCAGGATGGCGGCGCCGCGCACGGTCATCCACGGTGCGACCGCCTTGGCGATCAGGAAGTGGCTGCGGATATAGGTATCCACCGGCAGGCAGAAATCCGCCAGTGACAGCGCCGACAGCGGCGTACCTTGCACATGGTCGACACCGATGGCGTTGACGGCGATATCGATCCGGCCCGTGCATGCCGCGATGTCCGCGGCATGGGTTGCCGTTGCCGGTTCATCGAGCGCGTCCACCTGCGCCACCTTGGCGTGGCCACCGGTACGTGCGATATCGGCGGCCACCGCTTCCAGCTTGGGCAATGAACGGCCGGCGAGAAACACGTGTGCGCCGGCAGCGGCAAATGCACGCGCGATCGCGCCGCCCAACACCCCACCCCCGCCGTAGACCACGGCCTGCTTGTCTTTCAATACCATCTGCGTCTCCTGGTTGTGCCCGCTTTTGCGCGGGCCTGCACCAAGGACGCACGGGGGCGCGCCGCTCCGACAACGCCACCGCTACCTTTCGTCGGCCGGCATGGTGGAGGGCAGCATGCCGGGATCGAACACCCCCACGGGCCGGATCTCGATCACGCCGGTGTCGAACTGCAGCCGGCGCGCCGCCGCGATCGCCGCATCCAGTGTCGGGCAATCGACCAGGTACAGGCCCAGCAGCTGCTCCTTGCTCTCGGCATAGGGGCCGTCCAGCACCACGTCATCGTCGGCATGCAGCGTACAGGCCTGCCCGGGTGCCAGCCGCATCACCGGACCGAGGCGCGCCTCAGCGCGCAGTTCCCGGCGCAATTGGGCATGCCGTTCCATCAAGGCTGCCTCTTCGGTATCGCTCCAGCTACGGAGCGCGTCTTCAGAGCCATGAATCAGTAGTGCATAGATCATGTCGGTCCTCGGTTTTCAACAGGCGGATTCAAGCCGGCGTCCAGGTAATCGATCTGCCGGCGGATGTGGCGCGCCTCGGCGGGGGTGCGGGCCAGCGCCAGCGCGGTGCCGAAGGCTTCATGCGCCGCGGCGTGCCGCCCCAGCCGCAGCAGCAGCGCGCCTCGTACCCCATGGAAGTGGAAATAGCCGGCCAGCCGTTCGCCCAATGGCGTGATCGACGCGAGCGCGGCGGCCGGGCCCTGGGTCTTCTCCAAGGCGACCGCCCGGTTCAGCGTCACCACAGGCGAAGGCTGGATCGCCTCCAGTACGGCATAGAGGGCGTCGATCGCAGCCCAGTCCGTCTGATCGGCGCGGGCGGCGCAGGCATGCGCTGCGGCGATCTCGGCCTGGAGCCGATAGGGGCCGGGCCGGCCGTGGGCACGGGCCTGGCACAGCAATGCGCAGCCCTCGGCGATGGCCGCATGGTCCCAGCGCCGGCGATCCTGGTCTTCCAGCAGCACCACATCGCCGCCGGCATCGAGCCGCGCGGCGCGGCGGGCGTGCTGCAGCAGCATCAACGCGGTCAGCCCTGACACTTCGCCATCGTCGGGAAACAGTTCGCCAAGCAGCCGCATCAGCCGGATGGCTTCGTCGCACAGCGCCGCGCGCACCATCTGCGCGCCGCCGCTGGCGGCATAGCCTTCGTTGAACATCAGATACAGCGTGCCGGATACCGCCGCCAGCCGCGCCTGGCGCGCTGCGGCATCCGGGGTGTCGAACGGGATGCCCTCGACGGTGATGCGCCGCTTGGCCCGCGTGATCCGCTGCGCCATCGCGCGCTCGGCCACGAGAAACGCACTGGCGATCTCCCGGACCGTCAGCCCGCACACCACGCGCAGTGCCAGCGCGATGCGCTGTGCCGGGGGCAGCACCGGGTGGCAGGCAACGAACAGCAGCCGCAGCAGATCATCGCGATAGCATGCCTGGTCCAGTTGTTCGGCATGGTCGGGCTGCTCGGCTTCGAGCTGCAGCCCTTCGGGGGGCAGCGGCGCATGGCGCGCCTCGCGTCTCAGCTGATCGAGCGCGGCATTGCGACCCACCAGGATCAGCCACGCCAGCGGGTCGCGCGGCGCACCGTCGGCCGGCCAGCGTTGCAGCGCACGCAGACACGCCTCCTGAAAGGCATCCTCTGCCATTTCCATGCTGCGCAGATAGCGCAGCAACGCCGCCAACGCCCGGGGGCGGGCGGCGGCCAGCGTCGATGCGATCCAGACAGGGTCGGTCACGTTGCACTTCCAGGTTGGTCCAGGCCCTCTGCCACGCCGGCATGGCAGCAAGCCACGCGCCAAGGACGAAACAGGCCGCCCCATTCCGACATCATCGCCAGTCGGCGTACCTGCGCTAACGCCTGTGCACCAAACAAGGCGGCGGAGCGGCACGGCGGGCCAGGCTGAGGCACCGAGCGGAATTGTACCCGGCGTTGACCATACCAACCGGTATGGCCTAGTATGACCATACCAACTGGTATGGACCATCAGCCATGGCACTACGCACCTACACAGGCAGCTGCCACTGCGGCGCCGTCCGCTTCGAGGCCGAGGTGGATCTCGAAGCCGGCACCAGCCGCTGCAACTGTTCGATCTGCTTCAAGGGCCGCTTCTGGAAGGCCGTGATTCCGGCCAGCGGCTTGCACGTGTTGCAGGGCGAAGCCGAACTCGCCAGCTATCGCTTCAGTTCGCACAGTGTGTGCCATCTGTTCTGCCGGCGATGCGGCATCAAGCCGTTCGGCCGGGTGCGGCTGCAGGCCGGCGACTTTGTCGCCGTCAATGTTGCCTGCCTGGATGATGTGGACGACGCGGTGCTTGCCGCGCTGCCTGTCCAGTTCGAAGACGGACGTCACGAGCATTGGGATCGGGCGCCGGATGTCACAACGCACCTGTGATACGCGGGCAAGCCATGCATCCCGATTCGACGCCGCCAGCCCCGACCACGCGCCCTCCCGACTCGCGCACACGCATCCTCACCGCCGCGCTCGGCGTGCTGCGTGAGAAAGGCTATACCGCGACCACGGTGGACGACCTGTGCCGCGCCGCCGGCGTGACCAAGGGCAGCTTCTTCCACCACTTCGAGAGCAAGGAAGCCGCCGTGCTGGCCGCGATCGGGCACTGGAACGAGACGACCGGCGCGCTCTTCGCGCAGGCGCCGTACTGGCAGGTCGCCGACCCACGCGCGCGACTGCTGGCCTACCTCGACTTTCGCGCGCAGCTGGTGCGCGGCGCACTCCCCGAGTTCACCTGCCTGCTGGGCACGCTGGCACAGGAGACCTTTGCCAGCCACCCGGCGCTGCAGGCGGCCTGCGGCGCCGGCATCGACGCGCATGCGATGACCCTGGTACCGATCATCGAAGCGGCACGCCTGCAGCACGCACCCGATGCCGACTGGCGCGCCGAAAGCCTTGCACACCATACCCAGACCGTGCTGCAGGGCGGCTTCGTGCTGGCCAAGGCACTGAACGACCCCGCAGTCGCATTGGACGCCATCGCGCATCTGCGGCGCTACATCGAGCAACTGCTTCCCCACCCCACCCGGAGTACCTCCCGATGAAGATCGAACCCTATCTGTTTTTCGACGGCCAGGCCGAAGAGGCCATCGCGTTCTATCAAGAGGCGCTGGGCGCCAAGCTCGAAGCGTTGATGCGCTATGCCGAGTGTCCCGATCCCGTGCCGCCCGAATACATGCCGGCCGGCGGTCCGCAGAAGCTGATGCACGCCAGCCTGCTGATCGACGGGCAGCGGCTGATGCTGAGCGACGGCGTGCCACCGGAAGTCCGCGGTTTCTATGGCTTCAGCCTGACCTTGCAATACGAGTCGGAGCCGGAGGTACGCCGTGCCTACGACAAGCTGGCCGAGGGCGGTCAGATCATCATGCCGCTCGGCGCCACCTTCTTCTCGCCGTGCTACGGCATGCTCAACGACCGTTTCGGCGTGCAATGGATGGTGATGATCCTGTCTGAAGCGCAGGCTGAAGCGTGCCGGGAGTCCTGACATGAGCTACACCCTGACCCAGGTGCGCATCCTGCGTGCCCCGCCCGAACGCGTCTACCGCGCCTTCCTCGATCCGGCGGCGCTGGCCAAATGGAACGCGCCCAACGGCTTCACTGCCGTCGTGCATGAACTCGACGCGCGCGTCGGCGGGCGCTACCGCATCTCCTTCGTCAACTTCGGCCACGGCCAGGCGCACAGCTTCGGCGGCGAGTACCTCGAACTGGTGCCGGGTGAGCGGATCGTTGCCACCGATCGCTTTGACGACCCCAACCTGCCGGACAGCATCCGCACCACCGTCACCTTCAAGGCCGTCAGCTGCGGCTGCGAGCTGACCGTGACGCAGGCAGGGCTGCCCGACGTGATCCCCGCCGACGCGTGCCGGATGGGCTGGCAGGAATCGCTCGATCTGCTGGCACGGCTGGTCGAGCCCGAGATCCCTACGCAATGACGACGGCGCCACTGATCGTGACACGCTCGCTGGTGAGCGGAGCGCCACGCGCCGCCCTGTGGTCGGTCCTGACCGAACCGCGCCATCTGCGCCAGTGGATGCAGGTGGTGCCGGCCTTTCCGGATGAGCGGCCGTTGCAGGCGGGCAGCCTCGTCGAATGGCGCGATGTGGCCGGGCAGCCCTACCTGCTCGGCCGTGTCACCCGGTTCGAGCCGCAACACCGCTGGGTGATGACGCTGCACGACCGCAGCTGGCCTCGCCAGCCGGAAGCGGATGAAGTCACCTACGGCTTTGCATTGAGCGAAATGGCGGACGGCGTGCGCATCGACTTTCGGCTCGGCGATCTGGCCATCGATCCGCAGGGCCAGGGTTGGCATGACAGTTACGCCCACAGCCAGGAGCTCGAACGCATCGCACGGCTGGCGCAGGCGCTTGCATCGGGACCTACGGCGCAAGAATGAGGTGCTGGCCCTGATCCGCGCCTGGGAGCAGGCGTGGCGGCATGGCGGGCATCCTCGCGCACCATGCGGACGATAGCGTGATGTTCGACGTGCCCGAGCCGCTGCAGTGCCTCGGGCTCGATGCCTACCGTGCGACCTGGGCGTTGCTCTTCCGCCATGGCACCCCGGGCCCGGACCTTTTCGTCATCCAGGATCTGCACATCACCGCCGGGCCGGACGTCACCTTTGCCCGGGGCCTGTTGCGCATCGGCGGCTCGCTCGAACCCCTGTGCCGCCTGACCCTCGGCCTCGAAAAACGCGCGGGCCGCTGGCTGATCGTCCACGAGCACCACTCGGCGCCGCATCCGCGTGGCGGGCGCGGGGACGGGACGTAGGCCCCGTCGCGCCCTGCCTTGCCCGCATTGGCCAACCGGCTGCCCGGACCTGCGGCGCACGCCGCGCGGCGGCAGCTACGCAGGCGAGCGGATGGGGCGGGATTCCTTGCCTGGCCAGCCTGCGCAGCCACGCATGCCAGCCGTCGCCCGGCCGCCATGCCAGCGGCCGGCTCGGCCTACTGCGCTGCCTGCCAGCGCGTCACCGTCACCTCGACCTGTGACTGGCGCGTGCCGTACAGCGACACATAGACGGCGTTGCCCGCCGGTACGCTGCAGTTCTCGGTGGAGCCGGCCGCGGTCGACTTGCAGTCGTAGCGCCGCAGCGTGGGCTTGGCGCCCGCCCGCAGGTAGAGATCGGCATTGCCGGTGCCCACTACGGCGGCATTGAGTTCCTGTACCGATGCATAGGGCCCGAGGTGCACCCACTGCCGGGACGGGACCGCCACAGCCTGCGTCTGCACCACCCGCACCGGGCCCGGATTGGGATTCGGATTAGGCTCGCCACCGCCGGACAGCGTCAGCACCTTGCGCTGGTCGTTGCACTCGTAATGGACCTGGTTGCCGTCGTTGGAGATGCCGATCACGTGCACGTCGTAGTAGACCGTGTTCCACGGCGTGAGCTGGCAATCGAGCCGCACGCTCTGCCGGGAGGCCAGGTTGTTGATGTCGAACACTTCGATATCGCGGTACAGGTTGTTCCAGCCGATCAGCCGGTTGCCGTGCCGCGCACGGTAGTGACTGGCGTACAGATTGTGCTGGAAGACCGACGGAAAGGTCTGCACCGCACCGGTGGTGATATCGATCTGCTTGATGCTGTTGTCCAGCGTATAGGCGTAGCCGGCAACCTTGTTGTTGCCGATATAGACCGGGTCGTACAGGATGCCGGAACGGGTCGGCAGCGAGGCCAGGGTCTCCAGCTGCCGGGTGGCGAGGTCGTAGCGGTAGAAGGTGGTCGGCGCACCCTCGCTGGCGAAGATCAGGTGGTTGGCGCCATCCCGGCCCAGGAAGCCGCCGTCGACGGTGGTGACGGTCTCGCGCAGGCTGAAGTCGTTCAGATCGTAGGCCTTGAAGCCGGCGGCGCGGTTGAGCTGCACCATGATGCGATCGTCGGTCAGCACCATCCGGGTCTTGTCGGAACCCAGGTAGGTGGAGCTCCACTGATTGCCTGGCGAGTCGTCGAAACAATGCAGCCGGGCACCGGAGTCGACTGCATAGAGGCACACGCTGCCGAACGACCAATATATCCCGTCCCCACCGCCCCACTCGCTGATATTGATCGCAAGCATCCGGTTGTCGCTGCTGAAGGCCATGCCGATGATGTCGTCGGCCTGGTCCACCTGCAGCGTCGAGATCAGGCTGCCGCTGGCGGCGTCGAGGATGTTCACATGGGTGTAGCTGAGCGACTCGGCGCGATAGCGGCCGTCCGGCGAGAACGCCACCCCCACCTCCTTGGGGTAGATGAAGGCTTCAGACAAGGCGCAGACCGGCAACAGGCACGCCGCCAGCAGCGCAAGTGCTTTGGGGTAGTTCATGGGAGGCCTCTCTTTTTGACGGTGTAATGGCCTCGCCACTATAGGAGCGCACCCTTGCACAAAGCCTGCAGGCGGCATACAAGCCGCCACCCGGAATATTCCAGCGTGCTAACGGTGAGTGGCGGCGACCAGCGACGCTTGATGGGGAACAGGCGGTCCCGTCCCCTGGGCACCGTCCAGTGCTGTACCGGCGTGCCACCGCAACCAAGACCCTCCGATCACTCGATCGACGTGGCCTGCGCTGATGGCCGTACTGCCGGGGCGGTCATCCCGCCCGTATCGGAAGAGGCGCTGCCAATGGCAGTGTCAGGTCTCCCCGCATCCCAACATCGCCGTCGAAGAGACCTTCCTTGGAGCCGGGGCCATACTTGCGCCGCCACCGATCCGCTGCAGGCCTACGGTGCCTGCCAGCGCCCCACCGTCACTTCGACCCGTGCCCGGCGCACGCCGTACAGCGACACATAGAACGCGCTGCCCGCCGGCCTGGTGCCCGCCAGTATGGTGCAACTATCGATGGAATCGGCACGGGTCGACTTGCAGTCGTAGTGGCGCAGCGTCGGCTTGGCCCCCGTACGCACGTAGAGGTCGGCATCGCCGGTGCCGGTCACGGCAATAGTGAGGTCCTTCATCGAGGTGTAGGGCCCGAGATGCACCCATTGCCGGGACCGCACCGTAACGCTGTGCTTCTCCACCACATACACCGAACCCGGGTTGGGCGTAGGCTTGCCGGACAGCGACAGCACCCGGCGCTCGTCATTGCACTCGTAATAGATCAGGTCGCCATCGTTCGAAATGCCGGTAACCTGCACATCGTAGATCGTCTCCCAAGGCCGGGGCTGGCAATCAAGCTGCGCGATCTGTTTGGAGGCAAGGTCGTTGGTATCGAACACCTCGATATCCCGGTACGGCCTGCTCCAGCCGATCAGCCGGTTGCCGATGCGGGCGCGATAGTGCCCCCCGTAAAAAACATTCTCGAAGATCGAAGGAAAGGCCTGGACGGCACCGGTGGTGATATCGATCTGCCTGATGATGAGTTTCTCCAGATGGGGATACCCGACAACCTTGTTGTTGCCGATATAGACGGGGTCATACAGGATGCCCGGGCTGGTCGGCAGCGAGGCCAGGGTTTCCAGCTGCCGCGTGGCGAGGTCATAGCGGTAGAAGGTGGTCGGTGCACCGTTGCTGGCAAAGATCAGGTGGTTATTGCCGTCGCGCCCCAGGAAGCCGCCGTCTACGGTGGTGACGATCTCGCGCAGGCTGAAATCGTTCAGGTCATAGGCCTTGAAACCGGGTTCACGGTTGAGCTGCACCATGATGCGGTCGTCGGTCAGCGCCATCCGGGTCTTGTCGGCGTTGGGGTTGCCTTGCGAGTCGTCGAAGCAATGCAGCCGCGCGCCGGTATCGACCGCATAGAGGCACACGCTGCCGAATGACCACCACAGCCCATCGCCGCCGCCCCACTCGCTGATGTTGATCGCGAGCATCCGGTTGTCGCTGCTGAAGGCCATGCCGATGATTTCGTTGGCCCGCTCCATGCTGAGGGTGGAAATCTGGCTGCCGCTGGCAGCATCGAGGATGTTCACCCGATCGTAATTGACCCGCTCGGCGCGATAGCGGCCGTCCGGCGAGAACGCAACACCCACTTCCTCGGTGTAGATGAAAGCGTTGGACAAGGCGCAGACGGGCAGCAGCGCTGCCAACAGCAGCGCGAGCGCTCTGATGCAGTTCATGGAGGGGCCTCCTGTCAGGTTGACTGATGACACAGCCCCATCACTATAAAAACACATGCTTGCACGAAACCTGCAAGCGATGCACAAACTGCCATCCGGGATATTACAGCGGGCTAACGGCGGACGCCGTCGACTAGCGATGCTTGATCGGGAACAGGCGGTCCAGCCACTTGAGCGCGATCTGGCGCTGCTCCAGCGTGCCGTTGTACAAGGTCTCTTCCAGGAGCCGGAATACCCGGCCGGTGTCGCCCTTGGCCAAGAGGTCCGAGACGGGTCGCAACAGCGGATCGTCCGAGACGAATTCGGCAGGATCGACATTGGTGCCCGGCTCCGCCTGCACCGGCGCCACTTCGGAGATCAGGAAATCGGCCGGCGTGAAGAGCGGCTCACCTGCTCCCGGGGCCTGGGGCGCAGCAACGTCGACCGGCTCGAACGGCTCGTCGGCGGCGGGCGTTGCCACGATGTCGATCGTGTCGGCCTCGATGACATCGGCCTGGATCGCGGTCGTTTCCGGTTCGAGGGTGAATGGCTCATCCTCGACCGTGATCGCCTCCGGCTCGCCGGAGGAGGGCACCGCCTCGACCGTGATCATCTCCGGCTCGGCTGGCGGCATCTCCAGCGTCATCGGCTCCGCGGTGGGCAGCATCGGCGTGAACTCGATCGGCCCCGGCCCGGCTGGGCGTGCCGACGCTGCTGCAGGGGCACGGCTCGGGGCCGCGGCCGGCACGTCGTCGCTCTCCTCCAACGGCTGGTACAACGGGTTGTCCGGGTCGAGGTCGCGCCCCAGCTCCTGCACCTGCTGCCACAGCGCGTCACTGGCGAATTGCAGGCGGAATGCCACCGCCCGCTCCTGGAACTGCTGCGTCATGTCATTCAGACGCAGCACGTCGAACAGTTTCATCCACAGCACCAGCGCGGTCGGATGCTGCTCGATCTCGTGCGACAGCAGATTGACCGCCTGCTGCACCAGGCCATGGTCGATCAGCAGCTGCGCCTCTTCGGATACGTTGCCCGGCAGCACGACGTCCACCTCATCCTGCTGCCAGTCATTGGCCATCTGCGCGATGTTGTGCGCCAGCTCCCGCATGCCCGAACCCGGGATGCTGGGCTGTTCGCCGAAGCCGGTCACCGGCTTGCCGTTCGTGGCAAAGCGCGGCTCCAGGTTGGTGGCGATCGAGAACGGCTCATACTCCTGCGCCAGCCGACGTTCGCGCCAGCGCCAGAAGAGATATCCCGTCGGCAGCAGCAGCAGCGCCAGGAGACCCCCCCACATCCAGATGCCTCCCGTCAGCAGGCTTTCCTCGATGCTCGATGCGGGCGAGGACGGGGCAGCTGCCTGCACGCCACGCGATTTGAGCTGGTCGAGCTGCTGTTCGAGTTGCGCGATCTGGTACTTGAGCTGCATCAGCTGCGCGGTCTGGTCATCCGACTCCAGCAGCAGCAGATTCTCCCGCAGCCGCAGCGTTTCCTCGGGCGTCATGCCCGAGCGGTACTCCAGGTCGATGGCCGGCGCGGACAGGCGCAGCTGCAGCTTGCCGTCGTCCTTCGCGGCTGCTGGCGGCAGGCGCTCGCCGGCATGGTCCCGCGGATCGGGCAACGGGGGCAGCGGGTCGATCGACAGCGTGGGTGCCGCCGCCGCAGTCTGACGCACCGGCGGCAGCACCTGGCTGCTGGAATCCTCATCCTCGCGGGCACTGCGCGCCCTGGGCGGCGGCAGATACAGGGCCTGCCCTGCTTCGAGCGGCGCCCGCGAATTCTGGGGCAGCCCCTCGTTGAGGGTGTGGATCTCGTCGATCAGCCAGGCGCGCAGCTCCGGATCATTCGGGTAATAGCGTCGTGCAATGCGCTCGACCGATTCACCGCCTTCGGTGCGCCACACCCCGCCCAGTGCCGGCACCGTGCGACGGGCGGCGGTGCCGCCGCTGCGTGCCGGCGCCGCGGCACGCGCAGCCGCGCCGGGCACGGTGGCCGGCGCTACGTATTCGCGCGGGTCAAGCAGCACGGTGTAGTCACGCCGGAACGACGCACTCAGATCGGTGGGGCAGGCAACGCCGATCCTGATCCCCAGCACCGGCTCCTGGATCTTTTCGTCGCCGAAGATCCGCAGCACGCCACCACCTGCCCCCGGCTCATAGACAAGACGGGCGCGCAACAGCGGGCTTGCGCCGCCCTCCGCATCGCCCGGCAGCAGTTGGAAGCAGGGGCGGGACAATATCTCGTCCGGGGCAGCCAGCACCGGGATCACGCCTTCGAAACGCTCGCCCAGCGCGGACCGGACCGACAGTTCGCCCAGTGTCGCTGCGTGCACCGGAACACACAACAAAGCGCCACCCAGTGCGAGGACGGCGCGGCCGACCCGGAACGGCATCGCGGATAACCTTGTCAGTGCGCCCGTTGAGCTGCGCCGCATGCGTCTAGACGATATCCAGATGATCGATGCCCGCAAGCACATCCTTCTGTTTCGATTCCGCGCCTTGCAGCTTGATCTGCAGACGCAGGTCGTTCACCGAGTCGGCGTTGCGCAACGCGTCCTCGTAGCTGATCTTGCCCGCCTCATAGAGGTCGAACAGGCTCTGATCGAAGGTCTGCATGCCAAGCTCTCGGGATTTCTTCATGATCTCCTTGATCTCGTGCACCTCGCCCTTGAAGACCAGATCGGAAATCAGCGGCGAGTTGAGCATGACCTCGACCGCGGCCACCCGGCCGCGGCCGGAGCGATGCGGCACCAGCCGCTGCGAAACGAATGCCTTGAGGTTGAGCGACAGATCCATCAGCAGCTGCTGACGGCGCTCCTCGGGGAAGAAGTTGATGATCCGGTCCAGCGCCTGGTTGGACGAGTTGGCGTGCAGCGTGGCCATGCACAGGTGGCCGGTCTCGGCGAACGCGATCGCATAGTCCATCGTGTCGCGGTCGCGGATCTCACCGATCAGGATGACATCCGGCGCCTGACGCAGCGTATTGCGCAGTGCAGCACCCCACGAATCGGTGTCCACGCCGATCTCGCGCTGCGTGACGATGCAGTTCCTGTGCTCGTGCACGTACTCGATCGGGTCCTCGATGGTGATGATGTGGTCATACGACGCTTCGTTGCGGTGTCCGATCATGGCGGCAAGCGAGGTGGACTTGCCGCTGCCAGTGCCACCGACGAAGATCACCAGCCCGCGCTTGGTCATCGCGATATCCTGCAGCACCGGCGGCAGGCCCAGCTCGGCAAGCTTGGGGATCTCCGAATTGATCGTCCGCAGCACCATGCCGACCCGGCCTTGCTGCATGAAGGTATTGACGCGAAAGCGCCCCAGCGAGCCGGGGTTGATGGCGAAGTTGCACTCCTTGGTCGCCTCGAACTCCTCGGCCTGGCGGTCGTTCATGATCGAACGTGCAAGCTCCTTGGTGTGCTGCGCCGTCAAGGTCTGGGCCGATACCGGGGTCACCCTGCCGTCGATCTTCATCGCCGGCGGGAAGTCGGCGGTGATGAAAAGGTCGGAGGCGCTCTTGGAACGCATGTGACGCAGGAGATCCTGCATGAACTTGGCTGCTTGCTCTTTTTCCATCGCCCTGACCGTAGCTGGTTGTGCTCGTTCTTGTCGTTATACCGTGGATTGCAACGTATTGCGGGGAAAGTACCGGTACCAGGCCGGACTCAACCCTTGAAATTGTCCGGGATCGCGGCCTTGGCCCGTGCCTCGCCAAGCGACACCACGTTGCGCTGCACCAGCGTCAAGAGCGCCTGGTCCAGCGTGTTCATGCCGAACTGCTGCCCGGTCTGGATCGCCGAATACATCTGCGCGATCTTGTTCTCGCGGATCAGGTTGCGGATGGCCGGCACGCCGATCATGATCTCGTGCGCCGCCACGCGGCCCTGCCCGTCCTTGGTCTTGAGCAGCGTCTGCGAGATCACCGCGCGCAGCGATTCGGACAGCATGGCGCGCACCATCTCCTTTTCCGCCGCGGGGAACACGTCGACCACCCGGTCGATGGTCTTGGCGGCCGAACTGGTATGCAGCGTGCCGAACACCAGGTGACCGGTCTCGGCGGCAGTCAGTGCAAGCCGGATGGTCTCCAGGTCACGCATTTCGCCGACCAGGATCACGTCCGGGTCCTCACGCAGCGCGGAGCGCAGCGCATTGGCAAAGCTCAGCGTATGCGGGCCGACCTCGCGCTGGTTGATCAGGCACTTCTTGGACTGGTGCACGAATTCGATCGGGTCCTCCACCGTCAGGATGTGCCCGTACTCGTTCTCGTTGATGTAATTGATCATGGCCGCGAGCGTGGTCGACTTGCCCGAGCCGGTCGGGCCGGTCACCAGCACAAGCCCGCGCGGGTTCTCGGCGATGTCCTGGAACACCCGCGGCGCATTCAGCTCCTCCAGCGTCAGTACCTTGGAGGGAATGGTCCGGAACACGGCGCCGGCGCCGCGGTTCTGCACGAAGGCGTTGACGCGGAAACGTGCAAGGTTGGGGATCTCGAACGAGAAGTCCGCCTCCAGCGTATCCTCATAAACCTTGCGCTGCCCGTCGTTCATGATGTCGTACACCATGTCGTGCACGTCCTTGTGCTCGAGCGCGGGCAGATTGATGCGCCGCACATCGCCGTGCACGCGGATCATCGGCGGCAGTCCGGAGGACAGGTGCAGATCGGAGGCCTTGTTCTTGACGGCAAAAGCCAAGAGTTCGGAAATTTCCATTTATAATTTTGTCCTTCGGCGACGCGCCGTACCCCTTACGACACGGCGCCACAAGCGGCTTGAAATCAAGGCTGACAGGCAACGACCAAGCAATTATGGCAACGATTTTTGAAGCGTGGCAAGGCGTGCTTACACGCATACGGACCGCCGCCGCGACCAGCGGGCGCCCCCCGGAAAGCGTGGCTTTGCTGGCGGTCGGCAAGACCTTCCCGCCCGAGGCGCTGCGCGAGCTGTATGCTGCAGGGCAGCGCGACTTCGGTGAGAACTATGAACAGGAGCTGACAGCCAAGGCGGCGGCACTGGCGGATCTGCCGGAGCTGCGCTGGCACTTCATCGGCCCGTTGCAGAGCAACAAGACACGCAATGTGGCCTGCCAGGCCGCATGGGTGCACAGTGTGGCGCGGCTGAAGATCGCCCAGCGCCTGGCAGAGCAGCGCCCGGAACACCTGCCGCCGCTCAACGTCTGCATCCAGGTGAACGTCTCGGGCGAAGCCAGCAAATCCGGCGTGGCCCCGGCTGAACTACCAGCCCTGGCCCACGCGGTGACACAGCTGCCGCGCCTGCGCCTGCGGGGCCTGATGTGCGTGCCCGAACCGGATGGCGACGACGAACGGCTGACTGCGCAATTCGCAACACTGCGCCGGCTCAAAGCAGCCTTGCAGCACGAAGGGCTGGCGCTGGACACGCTCTCGATGGGCATGTCGGCCGATCTGGAGCCGGCGATCCGGGAAGGCGCGACCATCGTGCGCGTGGGAACGGCGTTGTTCGGCGCCAGGACCAATCCAGACAGGAATCCAGACAAGGAATAAGGGATGGACATCAGCTTTATCGGCGGCGGCAACATGGCCGCGGCCATGATCGGCGGCCTCATTCAGGAGGGCACTGCCCCGCAGCGCATCCACGTCGTCGACCCGGATGAGACCAAGCTGCACGAGCTTGCGCAACGCTACGGCGTAAGCACCGCCCGGCCGGGCGCAGCCCTGCCCTCGAGCAGGATGGCGGTGCTGGCAGTCAAGCCCCAGCAGCTCGAGGCGGTGGCAAGGCAGCTGGCGCCCGAGCTGGGCGGCACGCTCGTCGTCTCGATCGCTGCCGGCATCCGTTCGGATACCCTTGCGCACTGGCTGGGCGGACATACGCGCATCGTCCGCGTCATGCCCAACACCCCTGCCCTGGTTCGGGCCGGCCTGTCCGGTGCCTTTGCCGCGCCTGCAGTCTCGGATGACGATCGCGCCGCCGCCGAGACAGTGCTGCGCGCGATCGGCGAGGTGGTCTGGGTCGCTGAGGAAAGCCGGATCGACGGCATCACCGCCATTTCCGGCAGCGGCCCGGCCTATGTGTTCTATTTTATGGAAGCATTGCAGGAAGCTGCACGCGCACAAGGGTTCGACGTCAGCACCGCCCGTACCCTCGCCTACCAGACCTTTGCCGGCGCCGTCGCACTTGCACTGGCCAGCGAGGACGACGCGGCCACGCTGCGGCTCAAGGTCACCAGCAAGGGGGGAACCACCGAACGCGCCATCGGCACGTTCGAGCAACAAGGGTTGCGCGATATCGTGATCGCCGCCGCCGCCGCCGCCGCCACGCGTTCACGCGAACTGGGCGACGAGCTGGGCCGGGGCTGAGGTCACACGCGGCCGTTGCGACGCGAAGCAGAGGGAATGCACGACGCGCGGTCGGAGGCCGCACCGGCTCACGCCACGGCCGGCCGCTGACGCCCCCGCGCCGACCGCGGCCGGCACCATCGCGCGTCGCTCCCGAACCTCTATTGAAAATCGGCTCCAAGGAGCAAGCATGTTCGTCGAAGCCTTGCAGTTCCTGCTGCGCAGCGTGGGCGGGTTCCTGATCCTGGTGTTCCTGGCCCGCTTCTACCTGCAGGCCTTCCAGACCTCGTTCCGGCACCCGCTCGGGCAGTTCGTACTGGCCCTGACCAATTGGGCGGTGCTGCCGGTGCGGCGCGTGCTGCCGCCGCTACGCGGCTACGATACCGCGAGCTTCGCGCTCGCCGGCTTCACCGCGCTGCTGATGCATATGCTGTTGCTGGCCATCACGCCCTGGCCGTTCGTGTTCATCGCGCCGCTGTCGCTGCTGGCGCTGGCACTGGTGGCCGCGCTGGAACTGTTCAAGATGTCGCTGTACCTGCTGTTCGCGGCCGTGCTGGGGCAGGCGGTACTGTCCTGGATCGCCCCCTACAACCCGCTGATGCCGCTGCTCAATACGCTGACCGCACCGTTCCTGCGCCCGCTGCGCCGCGTCATCCCGCCGGTGGGTGGGATCGACATCACGCCGCTGCTGCTGCTGCTGGCGATCCAGCTTGTGCTCAGTGTCTTTGTCGCCCACCTGGAAACGGCGATCCTGCAACACGTGTCGATGGCGGGCTGATGGCCGAGGACTGGTTCCGGCGCGTGGGCGAGGATTGGCTGCTGCAACTGCACATCCAGCCGGGCGCCAAACGCAGCGGCGTGGCGGGCCGCCATGGCGACGCGCTCAAGCTGCGGCTGGCCGCCGCCCCTGTCCAGGGCAAGGCCAACGAGGCATTGCTGGCGTTCGTCGCGACGGCGTTCGACGTACCGCTGCGTCAGGTCAGCCTGCGCAGCGGCGCCACGTCGCGCCGCAAGGTGATCTGCGTGAGCGGCAGCGCCGTCGCCCCGGATGAGGCATTCAGCGCTTGAGGCGTTGGCCCGGCTCGACCGGCTGCTCGATGCGCCGGTATTCGCCGTCGATCGCGCCATCGATGGCAGGCGCATCAGGGCTGCGCCCCCAGGGCAGCAACAGCAGCAGGCCGGCCAGGTCGCCAATGAGACCCGGCAGCAGCAGCAGCAACGCCGCGATGTAGTAGCGCGCCACCCAGAACAGACTGCGCACCGACAGCTTGCCGGCGCGCAGATCGGAAACCAGCGACCAGCCCACTGCCAGCCGATGATGGCGCAGCATCAACACCCCGGCGAGCGCGGTCAGCACGATCCAGCCGAGCACCCAGCCGGTGCCGATCGCCTTGGCGGTCAGGACCATCACGACGATTTCAGCCGCCGGATACGCAAGCAGCGCGAGGAGGAGGTAAGGCATGGATGATTCCCAGGAAATTTTGGCGGTATTGTGCAACTGCCCCGACGACGTCTGTGCACAAAGCCTGGCGCAGGGGCTGGTGGAAGCGGGATTGGCCGCCTGCGTGAACCAGTTGCCGCCGGTCCAGTCAGTCTACCGCTGGCAGGGAAGAACCGAAATCGCCATGGAAGTTCCATTGCTGGTCAAGACCACCCGCAGCCGTTACCCGGCATTGCAAGCCTGGTTGGTCGCGCGGCATCCTTACGATGTGCCCGAGATCGTCGCCTGGCCGATTTCGATCGGATTGCCCGCCTATTTGCAATGGGTGCACCACTCCGTTTCAGGAACTACGCCTTGATCGTCCGTTTTGTTTTGTTGCTGCTTGTTGCCCTGCTCGGGTCCGCCGCGCGGGCCGAACCCGATCTGCTGCCGCCCGAGCGCGCCTTCCAGGCGGCGCTCACCCGGATCGCGCCCGATACGCTCGAAGTCCGCTTCACGGTAGCCCCCGGCTATTACCTGTACCGCGACCGGATCAGCTTCGCGCTCGAACCGGCCCAACCGTTGCAGATCCGGCTGCCGGGCGGGGAATGGAAGAACGACCCCAGCTTCGGCCGCGTGGCGGTGTTCCATCGCGATGTGACGGCGCAGTTGCGCGGCAAGGGCCGGCTGCCTGCCGATGTGAAGCTGAAGATACGCTTCCAGGGCTGCGCCGATTCGGGCGTCTGCTATCCGCCACAGACCGCCGTGCTGGCGCCGGGGGAACACTCCGGCCCCAAGGGGGCGCTCGATACGCTCTTTGGCAGCAATCGCGATACGAATACCCCGGCCGCCGAAGAAGGCGGTTTTTTTCGTGGCGGGCTTTGGCTGACCCTGGCGCTGTTCTACCTGGCCGGGATCGGCCTTGCGCTCACCGCCTGCATGTACCCGTTGCTGCCCATCGTCTCCAGCATCGTGCTGGGCAGCGGCACCGCCGGGCGTGGCCGCGCCCTGCTGCTGACCCTGCTCTACGTGCAGGGCATGGCGCTCACCTACACCGTTGCCGGGATCGCGGCGGCGCGCACCGGCACGCTCCTGACCGTGGCATTGCAGCAGCCCTGGGTGGTGGCGGCCATGTCGCTGCTGTTCGTGGCGATGGCGCTGGCCATGTTCGGTGTGTTCCAGTTCCAGCTGCCAAGCGGCGTGCAAAGCACCTTCAACCACTTGGCGCACCGGCTGCCCGGCGGGCGGGCGACCTCGGTGTTCGCAATGGGTGTGGTCTCCGCGTTGATCGTCGGCCCGTGTGTGGCGCCGCCGCTGGTGGCGGCATTGGCCTATCTGGGCCAAAGCGGCGATACCGCGCTCGGCGGCGGCGCGCTGTATGCGCTGGCGCTGGGCATCGGCACCCCGCTGATCCTGGTCGGCGCCTTCGGTGCCGCCATCCTGCCACGACTGTCCGCCCGCCTGATGCGCGGCGTGAAGCTCGCCTTCGGCGTGATCCTGCTCGGCACCGCAGTCTGGATGGCGCGCCCGCTGTGGCTGCACCATCTGCCGCAGGGGCAGATCCCGCAATTCCAGCCGGTGGCCAGTGTGGCGCAGCTGCGCGAGGCACTGGCGCAGGCGCGCGGCCGCCCGGTGATGGTCGACATGTATGCCGACTGGTGCACTAGCTGCATCGCATTCGAACGGGAGACGCTGACCGACCCGGGTGTGCAGCGCCGGCTGCAGGACTATGTGCTGCTGCGCGCCGACCTGACCCGCAATACCGAGCATGATGCCGCGCTGCTGCGCCACTATGGGCTGTATGGCCCGCCCGCGCTGCTGTTCTACGACCGCGACGGGCGGCTGTCGACCCGGCGCGTGGTCGGCTTCCAGGACCCCGCCGCCTTTTCCGCCACGCTGGATGCACTGCCATGATCCACTCTCCCCGTTTTGCCGCGGCGTTGCTCGCCGCCCTGCTTGCCATGCCGGTCGCCCAGGCCCAGCAGGCCCCGCTTTACCGGCATACGCTCAAGACCCTGGACGGCAAGCCGGCCGGCTTCGCGCAATGGCGCGGCAAGCCGCTGGTGGTCAATTTCTGGGCCACCTGGTGTTCGCCATGCCGCGAGGAGATCCCCGAATTCGTGGCGCTGCAAAAGCGCTACGCCGGCAAGGTGCAGTTCGTCGGTGTGGCCATCGACGAGGTCGCGCCGGTGCGCACCTTCATCAAGCAGCACCGGGTGAACTATCCCAACCTGATCGGTGCCGCCGACGCCATGAAGTTGATGCAGGCTGAAGGCAACGTGGTGGGTGGGCTGCCCTTCACCGCGCTGTATGACGCCGGCGGCAAGCGTGTTGCCGTCAAACTGGGCCGGCTGAAGGGCGAAGAACTCGAACGCATGCTCCAACCCTTGCTCAAGGCCCCACAACCATGATCGGACCCGAACGCCTCGCCCGCTTCATCGATCGGCTCGAACAGCTGCTCGACCATGTCGAGCCGCTGCTGCCGGCGTCGGCCGCATCCGTGGACTGGCAGGCACAGGCCTTCCGCTGGCGGGTGCGCCAAGGACGTGGCCAGCTCGAGCCGGTGCGCCATCCGCACCTGATCCGGCTCGATCAGCTCGTCAACGTGGGCCTGCAGCGCGACCGGCTGCTGGCCAACACCCGCCAGTTCGTCAACGGCCGGCTGGCCAACAACGTGCTGCTCACCGGTGCGCGCGGCTGCGGCAAGAGCTCGCTGGTCAAGGCGGTATGGAACGAACTGCGTGACCAGGATCTGCGCCTGATCGAGGTGGAAAAGACCCATCTGGTCGATCTGCCCGATATCGTGCAGTGCATTGCAGGGCGGCCGGAGCGCTTCATCGTGTTCTGCGACGATCTGTCGTTCGAGGAAGGCGATCACGGCTACCAGGCGCTCAAGACCACGCTCGACGGCTCGATCGCCGCCCCCAGTGCCAACATGCTGCTGTACGCCACCTCCAACCGCCGTCATCTGGTGCCGGAGTATTTCAGCGAGAACGCGCAGTCGCGCCATCTGGACGGCGAGATCCACCCGGGCGAGGCGATCGAGGACAAGATCGCGCTCTCCGAACGTTTCGGCCTGTGGTTGTCGTTCTATGGGTTTTCGCAGGACGAGTATCTGGCGGCGGTGCGCCGCTGGCTGCACGACTTTGGCGTCAACGGCTGGGACGAGGTGCTCGAACGCGCCGCACTGCAATGGGCACAGGGCCGCGGTGCGCGCAGCGGCCGTGTCGCCTGGCAATTCGCCCGCGACTGGGCCGGCAGCCACGGCGGAGCGTAACCACGCCTGACGGCACGCCTGCCGCGGCGCGGCTCTTGTACAATCGGCCCGCCCCGCAGCGCCAGTCCAGTCAACCAACCATGCAGCCTCCCCCATGCCCGACACCCCCGTAGTCCATGTCGCAGCCGGCATCCTGATCGATCATCAAGGCCGTTTTCTGATGGCAAGCCGCCCGCCCGGCAAAGCCTATGCGGGCTACTGGGAGTTCCCCGGCGGCAAGCTCGAAGCCGGCGAGACCGCGCAGCAGGCGCTGGCGCGCGAGCTGGTCGAGGAACTCGGTGTCGCGATCAACGCGGCGGTACCGTGGATCGTGCAGGGCTTCACCTATCCGCACGCCACGGTGCGCCTGCACTTCTTCCGTGTCACCGGGTGGGATGGCGAGCCGCAACCGCACGAAGGGCAGGCCTTCGCCTGGCAGCAACCGGGGCAGCTGACCGTCTCGCCCATCCTGCCTGCCAACGGCCCCATCCTGCGCGGTCTGGCACTGCCCGACCAATTGGCGGTCTCCGCCGCCGGCATACTGGGCACCGAGACGTGGCTGGCCCGGCTGGATGCCGCCCTGGCGGCGGGCCTGCGCATGCTGATCCTGCGTGAGCCCGGGCTCGACCCGATGGCCTACGCGGCGCTGGCCCAGGCGGTGCTGACCCGGGCGCGGCCCTACGGCTGCCGGGTACTGCTGCATGGCGCGCCCGAAACCAGCGGTGCGCTCGTCACCGGACTGGGCGCGCACGGGCTGCATATGCCGGCGCGGGTCGCGGCGGCCATGGCGCGGCGCCCTTCCGGTTTCGACTGGCTGGGCGTTTCCGCGCACGACGCGGCCGAGCTGGCCGCGGCGCAGCGTATCGGCGCCGACTATGCGCTGCTGGGCCACGTGGCCGCGACCGCCTCGCACCCGGATGCGCCGCCGCTCGGGTGGCATGGCTTCGCCGATCTGGTCGGCGCCGGCTGGCCGTTTCCGATCTACGCGATCGGGGGGCTGTGCAGCAGCGATCTGCCGACCGCCCAAGCGCATGGCGGACACGGCGTCGCCGCGCTGTCGGCAGCATGGCGCTGAAGCGGCACGCCCAGACGGCGTTGCAAACGCTGGCCGTGCTGGCTGTCGCCGGTTTCGCTGCACAGTACCTGGGATGGCTGACGCTGCCCCTGGGCGGCGATGACCCGGTTCCGGCGCTGCAGCATGCCTGTCCGGATCTCACGCAGGGTTGCACCTTCACCTTGCAGCAGCGCAGCTATCGCCTTGCCAGCGACCGGTCGCTGGCGGCCAGCCGGATCGTGGTGCTGACCCTTGCAGGCGATGCGCAGGCCGTCACCGCCGAATGGCGGATGCAGGGCATGACGATGCCGCCCAGCCACAGCCCGATGCAGGCGACAGCTGCCGCGACCTGGCAGCTGCGCACCGCCCTGCCGCTGTGTTCGCAGGCACGGCGCGATTGGCAGTTGTGGTTGCGGATCGACGACAGCACCGTGGTCATCCATACCCGCGCCGCCGCCTGACCGGCTGACGCCGCCGCAGCGATCGGCAATAATCGGTTCTTGGCAAGGAACGCGGCGCCAAGCGGGCTTTCCGCCCGGGCGCGGTCGTGAACCCACTCCAGCGAGCCCTATGGACAAGCGCCTTCTTCCGCTGCTGTTGCTGACCGTGATATGCCCGGCATTGGCCGGCAAGGTGTATCAATGGCGTGATGCCGACGGCAACGTGTTCTACAGCGACCGCCCTCCCGACGGCCGCAGCGCGCGCGAACGCGCGATCAAGCCCAATGTGGTGCAATCCCAGTCCGCCGGGCAGGACGCCGGCACCGGGGCGGGGCTGGTGTTCTACACCGCCTCGGGCTGCCCAAGCTGCGATGAGGCACGCCGGCTGCTCGACGACAACCGCATTCCATACCAGGCCAAGGTGCCCACCGAGGATGCCAAGCTGATGCAGGAGCTGGTGACCCGTGCCGGCGCCGACAACCTGGTGCCACCGGTGCTGGAGATCAACGGCCAGTTCGTCAAGGGCTGGAACCGCTTCACCTGGAGCGCCGTGCTGCGCCAAGCCGGCTACACCATCACCGAACCGGCGCGCTGAGCGCGCCACGTATTGAGAACCGCCATGCAATTCGCCACCTGGAATGTGAACAGCCTCAAGGTCCGCCTGCCGCAGGTGCTGGACTGGCTGGCCGCGCAGCCGGCGCTGACCGCGCTGGCGCTGCAGGAAACCAAGCTCGAGGACAGTGCGTTTCCGCGTGCTGCCTTCGAGGACGCCGGCTACCACGTGGCGTTTTCCGGGCAGAAGACCTACAACGGCGTCGCCATCGTCTCGCGGGTGCCGCTCGAGCAGGTCGAAATGGGCATTCCGGGCTATGCCGATCCGCAAAAACGGGTGATCTCGGCCACCGTTGCCGGGGTGCGCTTCATCTGCGTGTACGTGCCCAACGGTCAGGCGCTCGATTCGGACAAATACCCCTACAAGCTCGGCTGGCTGAAGGCGTTGACCACCTGGCTGGCCGAGGAACTGCTCGCCCATCCGCGGCTGATCGTGGCGGGCGATTACAATATCGCGCCGGAAGACCGCGATGTGCACGATCCCAGGAAGTGGATAGGGCAGGTGTTGGTGTCGCCGCCCGAACGTGCCGCGTTCAGCGATCTGCAGGCGCTTGGCCTGGTCGACGCCTTCCGCGTGTTCGAGCAGCCGGAAAAATCGTTCAGCTGGTGGGACTACCGGCTCTACGGCTTCAAGCGCAATGCCGGTCTGCGCATCGATCACCTGCTGGTCTCGCCGGCGCTGCGCCCGGCGTTGACCCGCTGCGTCATCGATATTGAACCGCGCCGCAACGAGCGGCCGTCGGACCACACCCCGGTATGGGCGGAATTCGCCGGCTGAACGGGCGTTGCCGTCAGCAAGCCGGGTACTCCGGTCTGCTGCAAAATCCTGCACAATCCGCTTGCCTACCTTCACCCGATCGGAACAGCCCCATGAACAAGGCCCGCCTGCTCTCCGGCAGCACATTGTTTTGCGAACTGAGCGAAGCCGAGCTCAACGAACTTGCGCAGCACGCCGAGCTGCGCGAGATCCGCGCCAAGCAGACCGTGGTCCAGCAAGGCACGGCCGGCGAGGAGATGTATGCGGTGCTGCACGGACGCCTCAAGGTCACCCGCAACACCGAGGACGGGCGTGAAGCCACGCTGTGCATCCTCGAAGCCGGCGAAGTATTCGGCGAGATCGCGATGCTCGACGGCGGCGTGCGCAGTGCCAGCGTCGAGGCACTGGAGCAATGCGAACTGTTGGTGCTGGGGCGCGACGCGGTGATGGAATACCTGGAATCGCATCCCAAGGTGATGCGGCAGCTGATCGCGGCGCTGTGCGAGCGTCTGCGCGCAGCCGACAACCTGCTGCAGGACATGCTGTTCCTCAACCTGCCCGAACGGCTGGGCAAGATGCTGCGCCAGCTGGGTGAAGCGCACGGTGCGGAGCAAAGCGACGGCAGCGTGCTGATCGACCTGAAACTGACGCAGCAGGAGCTGGCCAACCTGGTCGGCGCCAGCCGCGAATCGGTGAACAAGCAGCTCAATGCCTGGGTGGAACAGGACTGGATCGCGCTGGAGCACGGCCACGTGCGGCTGGTGCAGGTGGAAAAGCTGCCCGGCTGAACGCCGCCGTTGGCTGGCGGCGGCGCGCCCTGCTGCCCCGGCCTCGGTGCCGCGGGGGGCAGTGCCCGCGCCGTCAGCTGCCGCAGGGCGCCCGCCACGCGGGTGCGGCCATCAGCATCCACAGGCCAGGGCGGCGCTCAGCGCTGCGCCACCTGGTTCTTGCCCGGCTCCCATGCATACAGGCTCTTCCAGGCATCGTGCACCAGATTGGGGTACTCGGCCCGCCCCAGGCTGCCGTTGTAGCGGCCCAATGCGCGAAAGAGGTCGCCTTTCTCGATATCGAGGTAGTGCCGCAGGATGGTGCAGCCGTAGCGCAGGTTGGTATGGATGTCGAACAGGCTCTGGTCGGTGCTGCCGATCAGGCGCTGCCAGAACGGCATCACCTGCATCAGCCCCCGCGCGCCCACCGGGCTCAGCGCATAACGGTTGAAGCGGCTTTCCACATGGATGAGCCCCAGCACCAGCTGCGGGTCCAGCCCCGCCCGGGTGGCTTCGTAGTGCGCCGCAACCAGGATCTTGCGGCGCATGAATTCGTCAGGGATGCGTTTTTCCAGCCGCACGGACATGTCGGCCAGCCACGCCTCGCCCTCCCGCGGATCGGCGAACACCAGGCGTGGCTGGGCCCCGTCGGAGATCGAGCGCTGCATCGTCGACTGCACCGACGAAGACAGTGCCTCCTCCCGCTGGGCACCAGCCCAGGAACAGGCCGCAAGGCCCCACAACAGCAATCCGAACAAACGAGACAAACGCATGATTTCCAAGGAAAAGTGCAACTGGTCGGACTGTAAGGTAGCCCCCTGACGGGGTCAACCGGGGCGGTGGCCTACTCGGCAAGCTTCCGACGAATGAACGCAGCCACCTCGCCCAGCGGCACCTTCTCCAGGTCGCCACCGCGCCGTGCCACGTATTCGACCATGCCTTCCGCCAGCCCCTTGTCGCCCAGCGTGAGCCGGTGCGGGATGCCGATCAGTTCCATGTCGGCGAACATCGAACCGGGACGCTCGTTGCGATCATCCAGCAGCACGTCGACCCCGGCGGCCTGCAGTTCGGCGTAGAGCTGGTCGGCTGCAGCCTTGACCGCGTCCGAGCGGTGATAGCCGACGGCGACGACGGCGAGGGCGAACGGCGCCATGGCGAGCGGGAAGCGGATGCCGCGCTCGTCGTGGTTCTGCTCGATGGCCGCCCCGACGATACGCGAGACGCCAATGCCGTAGCAGCCCATCTCGAAGGGCTTCAACTGGCCGTCGACGTCGGTGAAGGTGGCATTCATCGCCTCGGAATACTTGGTGCGCAGCTGAAACACATGGCCGACCTCGATGCCGCGGCACAGTGCCAGCACGCCCCGGCCATCCGGGCTCGGGTCACCGGCGACGACGTTGCGCACGTCGGCGACCACATCGGCCTCGGGCAGATCGCGGCCCCAGTTCACACCGGCAATGTGGAATTTGGGCTTATTGGCACCGCACACCCAGTCGCTCATGGCGGCGACGGTGCGGTCGGCGATGATGCGGGTGCCGGCCGGCGCGCCGACCGGGCCGAGGAAGCCGGGCGGGCAGTTGAAGGCGGCACGGATTTCCTCCTCGGTCGCGAAGCGGAAGCCGTCCATGCCCTCGACCTTGCCGAGCTTCACCTCGTTCAGGCTGTGATCGCCACGCAACAACACGATGACAAGCTTGCCGGCGGCATCGATCACGGCGATCAGCTTGACCGTCTTCTCGATCGGGATCCCCATCAGCCCGGCCACCTGTTCGCAGGTGGTCTGCTTCGGTGTCTCCACATCATGCAGCGCTTCGCTGGCGGCCGCGCGCGGCGCGGCCGGCGCCAGCGCCTCGGCCAGTTCGACATTGGCGGCGTAGTCCGAATCCGGGCAATAGGCCAGCAGATCCTCGCCGGCATCGGCGAGCACATGGAATTCATGGCTGCCCGAACCGCCGATGGCACCGGTGTCGGCCGCCACCGCGCGGAACGCGAGGCCCAGCCGGCTGAACACATTGGAGTAGGCCTGATACATCCTGCCGTAGCTCGCCTGCAACCCCTCGAAGCTGGCATCGAACGAGTAGGCGTCCTTCATCACAAACTCGCGCGCACGCATCACGCCGAAGCGCGGGCGGATCTCGTCGCGGAACTTCACCTGCACCTGGTAGAAATTCACCGGCAGCTGCTTGTAGCTGCGCAGCTCCAGCCGGGCGATGTCGGTGATCACTTCCTCGTGGGTCGGGCCGAAGCAGAAATCGCGTTCGTGCCGGTCCTTGATCTTGAGCATCTGCGGGCCGAACAGCGCCCAGCGGCCGGTCTCCTGCCACAGCTCGGCCGGCTGGATGGTGGGCATCAGCAATTCCTGCGCCCCGGCCTTGTCCATCTCGTCGCGCACCACGCCCTCCACCTTGCGCAGCACCTTCAGCCCCAGCGGCATCCAGGTGTAGAGGCCCGAGCCCAGGCGCTTGATCAGGCCGGCACGCAGCATCAGCTTGTGGGAAACCAGCTCGGCTTCGGAAGGCGCTTCCTTGAGCGTGGAGAAGTAGAGTTGAGAGGTACGCATGGCGGTATCTTGTCGGGGCGTTGGATCGGGTTGTGGCGAATGCACAGCCCGGCGCGTCTGGCCGGGGACGGGAATCTTATCACCAACCGTGGCGCGCCCGCTGCCCGCCTCAGCGCGGCAGGCACCCATCCAGCGCCGCGACCAGCGCGCCGGCCAACCGGGCGCGGGTGGCCGGGCGGCCGAGCATGAGCGCGTCGTCGCGGTTGAGAATGACGCCAGCCTCAAACAGCACCGCCGGCATGCCTGCCCGCCGCAGCACCGCGAAATCAGCTTCGTACACGCCCAGTTCCCGATCGTAGAGCGTGCGCCTCTCACCCGGCACATCGGCGCTGTGATGCAAGGTGTGCCGGAAACCCTGCTCCCGCAACTGCCGCCCCATTGCCCGGGCGCAGCCGGCACTGACGGCGAACGCCGGATTGCTGCGCGATACGAACAGCGAATAGCCGGAAAAATCGGTGTACCAGCGCGCCGTGCCGTTCACGGTCCATTGCTTGAGAAAACGCGGCTGCGCCGAGTCGTGGTGGAGGGAGACGAAGAACCGGGCACGCGCAGCGGTCGCCAGCTGCGCCCGCGCGGCGAGCCCGGTCTCATCGCCCTCTGCGCCGATCAACAGCACAAGATGCCCGGCGCGGCGCAGCTGTTGCGCCAACTCCAGCGCCAGCGCACGGTTGTACTCGAATTCGGGCACGCCATAGGCGCTGACGGCCCCGGGTGCCTGCAGCGAACCCGACATCGACCGCGATGGTCGCGGCCTGCAGCGGCAACGCAAGCAGGCTAGCGCTCGCCGCCAGCCGCCGCATCATCCTGGGCCGCGGCCTGCCCCGCCCTCGCCTTTTCCAGTTCGACGCGCTTGACGGCGATCTTGGGGCGCAGCACGTTCATCATCACGGTATCGCGCAGCCAGATCAGCAGGAACAGCCAGCACAGCAACAGCCCGGCATACGGCAGCGTGTCGCTGCGCAGCGCCGGAAAGAAGCGCTCGATCAGCGGGTTGATCGCAAACTGCACGCTGGCGATCACGATGCCCAGCAGCAGCAGCGTGGAGACGGCGCGTTCCTTGATGAAGGTGCCGCGCAGCAGCACCCGCTGCTCCCAGGCCGACAACCCCTGCAGCTCAGGCACATCGTCGGCACGAAAATAGAAAGCCATGGTCGTAATCCTCGTTCTGCGGTCCGCAGTTTCGTGGGGGCGCCGGCAAAAAGCAAGCGGACCACCGGCACGCCGGCGCCGACCGTTCGTCTGTCGTGCCGCCCGCCGATGCTCTAACATTGCCCGATCGCGCCAAAGAGCGCGGGCGGCCGCAGGACGTCCGGGTCCAATCCCGGCCACGGCCGTCCCGATCACGTTCCAAAGGAGGAGAAATGATCCGTTCGATCCCGGCAGCGTCGATGCTGCTGCTCGCCACCCTCGCCAGCGCCAACGAGCCCGCCCCGGCCATCCCGCGCCTGACGCCGCCCGAGCTTGCCATCAGCCTGACCGAAACCGTCTATATCCCCGCGCAGGTGTCGCTGCTGGAGCACACCGGCCGCCTGACGGGGCAGATCGCCGCGCTGTGCGCCACGCCCAGCTCACAACGACTGCAGGACAGCCGCGCCGCCTGGGTGTCCGCCAACCAGGCCTGGCGCCGCATCGACGCGGTGCGCATGGGCCCGAGCCGCCGCGAGGACGTCCAGAATCAGTTCGATCCGTGGCCATTCGACGAGAAGACCGTCGCCAAGAAGATGCGCGACACCCCGCAGGACCCGACCTCGCAGCCGGCACTGGCCGCCTCGCGCGAGCTCAAGCAAGGGTTGCCGGCGCTCGAATACCTGCTGTTCGGCAACGGCGCCCCGGAAGCCGCGCCGCTTGCGGCCAAGAAGATCGACGCCGCCTGCCGCTATGGCCTGTGGGTGTCGGCGGGGGTCGCACGCCGCGCGCAGGAGCTGATCTACGAGTGGCAGGGGCTGCGCCGCGGGCTGAACTACGACCCGTCCTACCCGCGTCCTTTCCTTTCCGAAGCGCTGACCCGCGCAGTGGCCGGATTGCGCGAGCTGGCAGGCTGGAAGCTTGCCAACCAGACCGAGGCACCGCGGCGCCAGGACTTCCCGGACTGGCGTGCCGGGGTCAGCAAGCGCAGCCTGGATTCGGGCCTGGACATGGTGGAGCGCACGCTGCTGGGCGTCGGCGGTGGTGCCGGTTTCGACGACTTCCTCGCCACCCGCGGCAAGGATGAAGCCATCGACGGCCTCAAGGTCAGGCTGGCCAACGCGCGTATCGCTGTCGCGGGCCTGCCCGACGACCTGAGCAGCGCCGAAGGCGAACGGCGCTATGCGCAGCGGCGGCTGAACGAGCTGGCGGACTACATTGCCGGCCCGCTGGCCGAAGCGCTCGGCATTCCGCTTTCCTGAGCGGCAGGCGGGCAGGCGACCGACTTGTCATCGCAATGACATCAGATCGTCACAGGGCGGCTTTACGCTTTTGGCATTGCCACATGCCCCCGCCCTTGAACGATGTTGCGTGCCGTTGCCGTGCTGCTCTGTCTGATCGCCCTGCCCACCCACGCCGACCTGACGCTGGGCCTCGTTGCCAACCGTAGCGTTGAGGAGACCCAGCGCGACTGGCAGCCCATCGCCGACGATCTGGCCCAGGCGCTCGGCGAACCGGTGCGGCTGATTGCCAGCAAGGACGAGACGCAGCTGCTCCGGCGTTTCGTGGCCGGCGAGATCGATATCCTGCGCGGCAGCAGCCGGCTTGCGCTTTCCGCCGTCGAGCAGGGTCAGGGCGAGGTGTTCGCACGGCTTGCGCTGACCGGGCAGGTGACCCGTTACCAATCACTGCTGCTGGTACGTGCGGACGGCCCCGCCGACCTTGCCCAACTGCTGCGGAAACCGGGGCAGTGGCGCTATGCCAGCGGCTACCCCAGCTCCACCGCGGGCCACCTGATCCCCCGCTATCACGCCTTCCTGCGCAACAACGTCGTACCGGAGCGCTTCTTCCGTTCGATCCGGTCTGGCAATGCCGAAGACAATTTCCGGGCGCTGGTCGAACGGCGGGCCGACGTCGCCGCCAGTGACAGCGACGGCTGGCTGAAGCTGAACGAGAAATATCCGCGCGATGCCAAGCGCCTGCGCGTACTGTGGCGCTCGCCGCCTTTCTCGTACGATCCACTGGTGCTGCGTGGCACGCTGAACGCGGCGCGCAAGGACCGTATCGCCCGCTTTTTCATCGGCTACGGCAATCAGGGGCCCACCGCCACGCGCGAAAAGGAAAAGCTGTACTGGGCCGACCAGCTCGACCGCTTCCTGCCTTCGAACAACCGGCAGCTGCGCGAGATCACCGATCTGCAGCTGTACGACGCGCTGTTCCGGCTGGCGCTCACCCCCGATCTGGGCGCGCCGCAGCGCAACGCGCAGGAAAAGGCGCTGTACCGGCGCTACGATCAGCTGGTCACGCTGCTGGGCGGGGTACGCTGACCCGGGCCGGCGCGGCGCCGCGCGCATCAAGGCAAGCCGGTGCGGCCGCATGAGGGCCGCCGCGAGCAGGGATTTCGCCAATGGCGGCAGACACGGGCAGGCGGAGAATCCCGGCTCACGCAAGAACAACATTCCCACCTGCCATGCCCTCCTCCTCCGCCCGCTCCAACTGGGGCTCAAAGCTCGGTTTCATCCTCGCCGCCGCCGGCTCCGCCGTCGGCCTGGGCGCGATCTGGAAATTCCCGTACGTCGCCGGCAAGAACGGCGGCGGGGCGTTCCTGATCGCCTATCTCGTCTGTGTCTTCACCCTGGGCATCGCGCTGCTGCTGGCCGAAATGGTGATCGGCCGCGCCGCCGGCAAGTCGGCGACCACGGCGTACCGCGACCTGAAGGGCGGCTGGTGGCCGTGGGCCGGGCGGCTGTCGGTGCTGTGTGTGTTCATCATCCTGAGCTACTACTGTGTAGTCGGCGGCTGGACCGTGGCGTACGTCTGGCGCTCGCTCAGCGGCGCGGCGCTCACCACCGATACGGCCGCGCTCACGGCCGCGTTCGGGCAGTTCATCGCCAGCCCGGCACAGGCGCTCTCGTACACCGCGGTGTTCCTGGGAATCACCGCGGCAGTGGTGCTGGGCGGGGTGCAGCAGGGGATAGAACGGATGAGCAAGGTGCTGATGCCGGCGCTGTTCTTCCTGATGCTGCTGCTGATCGTGCGCGCACTGACGCTGCCGGGCGCGATCGAAGGCGTGCGCTACTTCATCAGCCCCGATTTTTCCAAGGTGAACGGCGCGATGCTGGTCGACGCGCTGGGGCTGGCGTTCTTCTCGCTGTCGCTCGGCGGCGGCATGATCATCGCCTACGGCTCCTATGTCGCACGCGACACCAGGCTGGTCGGCGCCACGCTGTGGGTCTCTGCGCTCGCGACGCTGGCCTGCGTGTTGGCGGGGCTGATGGTGCTGCCGGCGGTGTTCGCCTTCCAGGTCGACCCCGCGGCGGGGCCCGGGCTGACCTTCATCACCATGCCGGCGATCTTTGCACAGATGCCGGCAGGCCAGGGCTTTGCGGTGGCGTTCTTCATGCTGCTGCTGTTTGCGGCGCTGACTTCGTCGGTGTCGATCCTGGAGCCCATCGTGGCCTTCCTGATCGACGAGTTCCGGATGGCGCGCCGCACGGCCACCTTACTCACATCGGCGGCGAGCTTCGTGCTGGGCATCCCGGCCGCGCTGTCGTTCGGTCCCCTGGCCGACCCGGTGCTGTTCGGCAGGAATCCGTTCGACCTGATGGACTATCTGGCGTCCAACATCCTGATGCCGGCCGGCGGCCTGCTGGCGGCGTTGTTCGTGGGCTGGGCGATCTGGCCACGCGTGAGCCAGGAGCTGCAGGCGGAAGGCGCACATGCGCTGCTGCGTCCGTTCCGGCTGGTGTGCGCAGTGATCGCGCCCATCCTGGTCGGCGTGATCTGGTATCACAACCTGTAGCGGGCAGGGAGAAGGGCAGCAGCATAAACCCCGGGGCGGTCGTATCAAGCAGGTGGCGCGCGAAGCGCGCCTTCCCTCTTCCCATCCTGCCTATTCCCTTGCCCGCCTGTGCGCGGCACAATCGCCGGCGTGTCCTATTCCCTTGACGCCATCGGCTATCTGGCCACCCCGTTTGCCGACAAGTTCGGCGTACCGCGCCAGCCGCAGTTGGCGCCGCATGCTTACGGCGTGCTGCGGCTGCTGCCGCCCTATGACCGTCCGGAGGCGGTCCGCGGGCTGGATGCGTTCTCGCATGTCTGGCTGTCGTTCATCTTCCATGAGAGCGATACGCAATGGCGCCCCACGGTACGTCCACCCCGACTGGGCGGCAATGCGCGGGTCGGGGTATTCGCCAGCCGCAGCCCGTTCCGCCCGAACCGCCTCGGCCTGTCGCTGGTCCGGCTGGTGCGCGTGGATACCCGTCAAGGCGTGACCCTGACGCTGGCCGGCGTCGACCTGGTGGACGGCACCCCCATCGTCGACGTGAAGCCTTACCTGCCGTTCGTGGAAAGCATTTCCGAGGCACAGGGGGGCTTTGCCGACACCGCGCCGCCCACGTTGGCAGTGCACCTGAGCGACACCGCCCTTGAACAGCTGCGGGCCGCCGAGCCCGGGCATCCACACCTGGGCGAGCTGCTCCGCGAGGTGCTGGCCCAGGACCCGCGCCCCGCCTATGCCGATGATCCGGAACGGGTCTACGCGATCCGGCTCTATCATTTCGATATCAAGTGGCGCTGCGACGGCCGCTGCGCGCAAGTACTCTCGTTGGATACCATATGATTTTCCTGTTCCGCCGCCTTTCCCCGCTGTGCGCCGCGCTGCTGCTGGCCGCCTGCGCCAACACCGGTACACCGCCACCCGTGACCCCGCAGCCACCCAAACCCCTGCCGCCGGTGAGGATCGGGCTCGCGCTGGGCGGCGGCGCGGCCAAGGGCTTTGCGCATATCGGTGTGATCAAGATGCTGGAAGCAAGCGGCATCAAGCCGGATTTCGTTGCCGGCACCAGCGCCGGCAGCGTGGTCGGCGCGCTCTACACCAGCGGCATGAACGCCTTTGCGCTGCAGGAGGAATCGTTCGGCCTGGACGAGGCGAAGATCCGCGACGTGAGCCTGCTCTCCGGCGGGCTGGTACGCGGCCAGAAGCTGCAGGACTACGTGAACCAGCTCGTCAGGAAACGTCCGCTGGAAAAGCTGGGGGTTCCGTTTGCAGCGGTGGCCACCGAACTGGAAACCGGCAGGCGCGTGGTGTTCACCCGCGGCAACACCGGCATGGCGGTACGGGCTTCCAGCAGTATCCCCGGGGTGTTCGAGCCCGTACTGATCAATGGCAAGCGCTATGTGGACGGGGGCGTGGTCAGCCCGGTGCCGGTCGACGCGGCGCGCCAGTTGGGCGCCGACCTCGTGATCGCGGTCGACATCTCGTCCAAGGCCAATGGCGTGGCGCCCAGCAACATGATCGGCATCGTCAATCAGGCCATCATGATCATGGGACAGAAGCTGGGCGAGCAGGAGCTTTCCCGTGCCGATGTGATCATCCGGCCACGCGTGGGCCGTATCGGTCCGTCGGACTTCGAGCAGCGCAACGTCGCCATCCTGGAAGGCGAAAAGGCAGCGCTGGCCGTGCTGCCGCTGATCCGGCAGAAGATCGCCGAAAAGCAACAGGCACTGGCCCAGGCACGCTGAGCCCGCTTTTTTCGGGAGAACCTGCGATGTATCGACTCGTGCTGATCCGCCACGGCCAATCGACCTGGAACCTGGAAAACCGCTTCACGGGCTGGGCCGACGTCGACCTCACCGAACAGGGCGTCGCTCAGGCCAGGCGTGCCGGACAGTTGCTGCGCGACGCGGGCTATCGGTTCGACGTGGCGTACACCTCGGTACTGAAGCGGGCGATCCGCACACTGTGGCTGGTGCAGGACGAGATGGACCAGTTGTGGATTCCGGTGATCAAGTCCTGGCGCCTGAACGAGCGCCACTACGGCGCCCTGGCCGGGCTGGACAAGGCCGAGACCGCCGCCCGGCACGGTGCCGAGCAGGTGTTGCTATGGCGGCGCAGCTACGCGATCCGCCCGCCGGCGATGACGCCGGACGACCCGCGCGCCGCCTATGCCGACCCGCGCTACGCGCAGGTGCCGCGCGAGGCGATCCCGCTGACCGAATGCCTCGCGGATACGGTGGCACGGGTGCTGCCGTTCTGGCACAGCGACATCGCGCCGGCGATCAGCAAAGGGCAGCAGGTGGTCATCGCCGCGCACAACAACTCGCTGCGCGCGCTGATCAAGTATCTGGACGGCGTATCGGACGACGAGATCGTCGGCATCGAGATCCCCAACGGCCTGCCGCTGGTGTACGAACTGGACCGGCACCTCAAGCCGATCCGCCACGACTACCTGGGCGGGTACCCGTTTCGACCAGGTCGCGAACGCGCCGGTCCAAGGACTGGGGTCGACCTACTCCGCGTCCACCGCCTGCATCAACGCGATATAGCGCCGGATGGTTGCGGCGAAGCCCTGCTCCAGCGCCTCCACCGTCAGCGCGTGTCCGATCGAGACTTCGGCGATGCCAGGGATACGCAGGAAATTGGCAAGGTTGTCCAGGTTGAGATCATGCCCGGCATTGAGCCCGAGCCCAAGCTCGCGCGCGGAGCGGGCCGCCAGTGCGAAGCGCTGCCACTCGGCCAGCCAGTCGCCCGCGGCATAGGCATGGGCGTAGCTTTCGGTATACAGCTCGACCCGGTTGGTACCTGTGGCCGGCGCGGCGGCAATCTGTGCCGGGTCCGGATCGACAAATAGGCTTACGCGGATGCCGGCCTCCTGCAACAGCGCCACCACCTCACGCAGTCGCCCGCCATGGCGCAGGATGTCCCAGCCATGGTCGGAGGTGAGCTGGCCCGGCTCGTCCGGGACCAACGTGCATTGGGTAGGCCGGGCCGCCAGCACCACCTCCAGGAAGCGCGCATCCGGATAACCCTCGATATTGAGTTCCTTGCCCGGATGCGCCGCCACCACCGCCTTGAGCGCGGCGACATCGGCATACCGCGCGTGGCGCTGATCCGGCCGCGGGTGGATGGTGACACCATGCGCCCCGCTCGACAGAGCAAGCTCGGCAAAATGCACGACACTGGGGTAGTCGCGACCACGGGCGTTGCGGATCAACGCGACCTTGTTGAGATTGACCGAAAGTTGGGTGGGCATGGCAGGCTTTCTAGGAACAGGCGGGGCGGCGGCGCGGCGCCGCCATGGCGGCGGGCGGGTGGCAACCCGCCCGTGCTGCGCGGCTCAGCCGGCCAGGGCGGCGAACACGTCGTCACGGACCTTTTCGACCGCCTGGGTACCGTCGACCTTGATGTAGCGCGGCGCGCCGGCGTTGCCGGCAGCGGCCATCCTGCCGTAGAAGCCCACCAGCACCTCGGTCTGGTCGTGGTAGACCTGCAGGCGCTTGCGTACCGTGTCCTCGTGGTCATCGGCGCGCTGGACCAGCGCTTCGCCGGTTACGTCGTCGGTATCGGCCACCTTGGGAGGATTGAACCTCACGTGGTAGGTACGCCCCGAAGCGGTATGCACGCGGCGCCCGGCCATGCGCTCGACGATCAGCTCGTCGGGCACGTCGATCTCGACCACGTAGTCGATGTCGACACCGGCGGCGATCATGGCCTCGGCCTGCGGGATGGTGCGTGGGAAACCGTCGAACAGGAAACCGTTGGCCGCATCCGGCTGGGCGATACGTTCTTTGACCAGGCCGATGATGATGTCGTCGCGGACCAGGCCGCCCGCATCCATGATGGCCTTGGCCTCAAGGCCCAGCGGCGTGCCGGCCGCGACTGCTGCGCGCAGCATGTCGCCAGTGGAAATTTGCGGAATGCCGAACTTCTCCTTGATGAAGGTGGCCTGCGTTCCCTTACCCGCGCCCGGCGCGCCCAGCAGTATCAATCGCATCGTGTTATCTCTGGTTCTGGTTGTTGGAAATGGTTTCGAACAGCCGCCGCACCCGGTCCAGATCCTCCGGCGTATCGACGCCGGATGCCGGTGCGTGCGCTGCAACATGGACACCGATGGCATAACCATGCCATAGCACGCGCAGCTGTTCCAGCGCTTCCACCGCCTCCAGCGGCGCAGCCTCCAGCGTGCGGTAGGTGCGCAGAAAGCCGGCGCGATACGCGTACAGCCCGATATGCCGCAGTGCCCCACCACGCGGCAGACTGCCTGGCGTGGCGGCAAAGCCGTCGCGGTCCCACGGGATCGGCGCGCGGCTGAAATACTGCGCGTGCCCCGCCGCATCACACACGACTTTAACCACGTTGGGATTGTGAAAATCGGCGGCGGCGTCGATCGGATGGGCAGCGGTGGCCATCGGCAACTGCGCCTGTGCCGCCAGCCGGGCCGCCACCGCGTCGATCAACGCGGGGTCGATCAGCGGCTCGTCGCCTTGCACGTTGACGATGATGGCCTCGTCAGGCAGGTCCAGCAGGTCGGCGGCTTCAGCCAGCCGATCGGTACCGGAAGGATGGCCCGCGTCGGTCAGCACGCATTCATGGCCGGCCAGACGCACCGTGTCGTGGATACGAAGATCGTCGGTGGCAACGCACACCCGCTGTGCACCCGAGCGCAATGCCTGCTCGACGACGCGCAGCACCATCGGCTTGCCGGCGATGTCCAGCAGCGGCTTGTCCGGCAGCCGGGTGGACTTGAGCCGGGCCGGGATCAGGACCGTGAAGCCCATGCCCGGCCCCTAGGCGCCCACGTCCTCGGTCGGCGCGAGTTCCCGCGCCTCGGCCTCGAGCATCACCGGAATGCCGTCGCGGATCGGATAGGCCAGCCGGTCGCCCTTGCACACCAGCTCCTGCTTCGTCTTGTCGAGCAGCAACGGCCCTTTGCACAACGGGCAGACCAGAATTTCAAGCAGTTTTGCGTCCATGGCCAATCTCTTCGAGCTGTTGCGCCACCCAGGCTGCGAGGTCAGGCGACAGCGCTGCGGCGACGGGAAGGACCCAGATTCTAGCACCGGCCCTGCCCAGTCCGGGCAACGCCGCCAATTTGACGGCATCCTTGGCGGTGACCAGCACGGTGCCTTCGGGCAGGTCGGCCAGGGTGAACACATGATGGTCGGCCAGCGCATGCGGCGTGAACGTCAATCCCAGGGTCGTGAGCGTGGCGAAAAAACGGCCGGGATTGCCGATGCCGCACAGGGCGGTCAGCGGCTCGCCGTGGAATTGCTCGGCCGTGCGCGTCTGCGCGGCGTCGTCCAGGCGGTGAAACACACCGGGCACCAGCCGCATGGTGTAGCGGGGCACGGCAGCCGGCAACGGCAGCGTGGTCCCGCCGTTGACGACCAGGGCGTCCATGCCATGCAGGCGCGAGACCGGTTCGCGCAGCGGCCCGGCCGGCAGCAACGCGCCGTTGCCAAGGCCGCGCGCACCGTCGATCACACATAGCGCGACGTCGGGCGACAGCGCGAGATGCTGCAGGCCGTCGTCGCAGACGAGCACGTCCACCTGCGGATGTGCCGCCAGCAACGCCTGGGCGGCGGCAACGCGGCGGCGGCAGATATAGACCGGCACCCCGGTCTCGCGCGCCAGCAGCAGCGGTTCGTCGCCTGCCCAGCCCGGCAGGCTGTCCGGCATGACCGCGCGCGGGGTGTGCGCATCGGTACCGTAACCGCGCGAGACGATGCCGGGTCGGCGCCCCTGCGCCTGGAGCGCCTGGACCAGGTAGATGGTGAGCGGTGTCTTGCCGGTGCCGCCCACCGTGAGATTGCCGATCACCACCACGGGCACCGGCAGGTGCTGGCGGCGCGGCCAGCCAAGCCGGTAGCAGGCGCGCCGCAGCCCGGCAAGGGCACCGAACAGCCACGACAGCGGCCGCAGCACCCAGGCCAGCGGGTGATGAGGGGTGTACCAGATGCGCTCGATCAGGGTCATGGGCCGGCCGTATCGCAAAAAGAACGCGGGGCTTGCGCCCCGCTCTGCCGCCTGCGCAGCCGGCTACTTCCTGATCGGGTGCTGGGTCGCGAAGGTCAGGCGGCCGTAGCCGGCGAGCCGCGCCGACTCCATCACGTTGACCACTGCCTGATGCGGCGCCTGGGCGTCGGCGTTGATCACGACCATCGGCTCCTTCTGCCCGCCGGCGGCCCGGCGCAACTGGGCTGCGAAATCCTGGGTATCGACGAAATTGACCAGCTGCGCATTCACGCTGTACTGGCCGCTCGCCGAGATGGCCACCTGCAGGGTCTGCGGCTGCTCGCTTGCCGCCTCGGCATCGGCCGTGGGCAGGTTGATCTTCAGCTCGGCGAAGCGCGAATAGGTGGTGGTCGCCATCAGGAAGATCAGGATCACCAGCAGCACGTCGATCAAGGGGACGAAGTTGATCTCCGGCTCTTCGCGGCCACGGCGGCGGAATTTCATGGCGGGCTCCTTACTGGCGTTCGCCGTGTACGACTTCGACCAGCTTGATCGCCTGCTGCTCCATCTCGACCAGGAAGCCGTCGACCTTGGCGCGGAAGTAGCGGTAGAACATCAGGCAAGGCACCGCCACGATGATGCCGAAGGCGGTGTTGTAGAGCGCGATCGAAATGCCGTGTGCCAATGCAGCCGGATCGCCGCCGCCCGCGGGTGACTGCGCGCCGAAGATCTCGATCATGCCGATGACGGTGCCGAACAGGCCCAGCAGCGGCGTCACCGATGCCAGGGTGCCGAGTGTGGGGATATACCGCTCCAGATCGTGCGCCACCACGCCACCGGTCTCCTCGATCGATTCCTTCATGATCTCGCGGCTGCTCTTGACGTTCTTCAATCCTGCCGCCAGCACCCGGCCCAGCGGCGACGAGGCGGCGAGCTTGGAGAGCATATCCGGGGTCACGCCGTGGGCACGGTATTCCTTGACCGCATGCGCAAGGAGACCCTCGGGCAGGATCAGGGCGCGGCGCAGGCTGAGCAACCGTTCGAAAATGATGGTCACCGCCGATACGGATGCGACGATGATCAGCCAGATCGGCCAGCCAGCCGCTTCGATGATCGAAAGCATTACTCGGTCTTCCTTGGGTGCGTTCAGGTCAAAAACCGCGTAACTTTAGCCCGATTGGCCGGCGCCGGGAAGGCCCGTTCTTTGGGCGGAAATCGCCTTCCAGCGCCACCGGCCCGGCGACCTTCGTCCCGACCTGCGGCAATGCCATCCGCAACAATTTGTAGTGTGCACTGCAACATAAACTACGCGAAGGGCCTGTCCGATCCTCGGCGAACCCAGCGTCGGTGCCGCTTTGCACGCTTACCCACATCCACTGTGGATAACTTTGTGGAGAAGCCGGCTGCGATTGCGGCAAAAGCGCGGAAATACAGCCTTTGCAATGAATTGCCACGAATTTGTGCAGTAAAGACATGTCTTTAAAATCAAATGCTTGGCAACACTACATCAACTACACCCTGCGATTTCGGCGTCAGCGCCCGCCAGTGCTGGCCTGTGTGGATTAATCGGGTTTGTCTTACGAATGTTCACGACTTTGTCAAGCGCCTCAAACACCCCTGTCAGTGTCACCGAGCTGAATCGGCAGGTACGCGCGCTGCTCGAAGGCAGCTTTCCGATCCTTTGGGTCAGCGGTGAGATCTCCAACTTCAAGCGCTACGGCTCAGGCCATTGCTATTTCAGCCTGAAGGACGCCACCGCCCAGGTGCGTTGCGTGATGTTCCGCCAGCGGGCGACGCTGCTGGATTTCGAGCCGCGCGAAGGCATGCAGGTGCAGGCCCGGGTGGTCGTGACCTTGTACGAGGCACGCGGCGATTTCCAACTGACGGTGGAGGCACTTCGCCCCGCCGGCATCGGTGGGTTGTTCGAAGCCTTCGAAGCGTTGAAGAAGAAACTGGACGCCGCCGGCCTGTTCGACCCCGCACGCAAGCGATCGCTGCCCGCCTTCCCACGGGCCGTCGGCATCGTCACCTCCCCCAAGGCGGCCGCCTTGCGCGACGTGCTGAGCACGCTCAAACGCCGTATGCCCGGCCTGCCGGTGGTGCTGTATCCCTGCGCCGTGCAAGGCCTGGCCGCGGCCGGTGAGATCGCCGCGGCCATCCGCGCTGCCACAGCGCGCGCCGAGGTCGATGTGCTCATCGTCTGCCGTGGCGGCGGCAGCCTGGAGGATCTGTGGTCGTTCAACGAGGAGGAGGTCGCGCTGGCGATCGCCGCCAGCCCGATACCGGTGGTCAGCGGGGTGGGCCATGAAACCGACTTCACCATTGCCGATTTCGTCGCCGATGTGCGGGCACCGACGCCCACCGCCGCCGCCGAGCTGGTCAGCCCGCATCGCGGCGAGTGGCAGAACCGGCTGCGCCTGATCGGTGCCCGGCTGCAGCGCGACCTGCTGCGCACTGTGCAGACCCGGATGCAGCAGCTGGACGGATTGAGCCGGCGGCTGCGCCATCCAGGCGAACGCCTTGCCGTACAGCGCGAGCGACTGGACATGCTGCAGCGACGTCTGCGGCAATTGCCGGTGCGGCAGCTCAGCATGCTTGGCGACGATCTGGGCCGGGCGCGCCAGGCGCTGGCCTATGTCAAGCCGGACCTGCCGGCGCGGCATGCGGCCCTCGGGGCGCTGCAAGCCCGTCTGCATCAGGCGCTGCGCCGGCACGCCGAACGCCAGCAGGCCCGGGTGGCGCAACTGTCCGGGCGCCTGACGGCGCTCAACCCCGAAGCGGTGCTCGCACGCGGCTATGCACTCATCGAGCGCCCCGACGGCGCCATGGTCACCCGCGCGGCCGCACTGCATGGCGGCGATGGCCTGCGGCTGCGCTTTGCCGACGGCACGGTGGCCGCCGAAGTGACCGCAGCCGACGGCACCCAGCAAAAACTGTTCTGAAAGCCTTCCACGGCAACATTCGCCGTCCGGCGGCGCGATGCCACCGTTGCGCGCCGGGGCGATGAAGCGGCTGGAGCACGTGCCAGGCGGCCGGAACGATGCCATGCCATCCGGTTATGATCGGAAAAAAGCAATACAAAAACGATACTTAACGAGGGATGGAGCATGGAAACGATCAAGCTCGGGGTGCTCTACGTGCACCTTCTCACTGTGTGCTTCGCGCTGGCCGCGGTACTGACGGCGGACAGGCGACTGTGGCACTGGCGCCACCGCCCACTGGACGAACAGCGGCGCCGCTACCTGGAACGCACCACCCGCCAGGTGGTGCAGTTGCTGGTGCTGCTCTGGGGCACCGGCCTGATGCTGGTGCTGCTCGGCTACAGCAAGCAGGGCGCGCACTACCTTGCCAATCCCAAGCTGTGGGCCAAGTTCAGCGTGGTCCTGGTGCTGTCCGCCAACGGCTGGCTGCTGCACCGGCTGGCCTTTCCGGTGCTGTCGCTGCGGCTGCCGCTGATCGGGCTGCCGCTGCCGGAGCGCATGACGGTGGGCGCGCTGGGCGCGGTCTCGATGATCAGCTGGCTGTTTGCCGGGCTCCTTGGCATTGCCCGGGAATGGAATTATCGCGAGCCTTTCGCGCGGATCATGGGCCTGTATCTGCTGCTGCTGATCCTGGCGATCGGCGGTGCGCTGGCGATGCTGGCGCTGGCGGAAGCCGGCCTGCTGTCGCGCCCGGAACGGCCCAACCGGCTGCTGCGCTGAGCCTGGACAGGCCCTGTGCCCGGCGCCATGTGGCACCGGGCATGGGGGGATGTCAGCCGAAGATGCGCTGCCGCATCCATTTGGTGGCGATCCATTTCTCGCCCTTGATCACCGGCGCGCCACCATGCAGCGTCAGCGGGTCGACCTGCCCCTGGCTGTTGCAGTACTCGAAATAGACTGCGGAGCCCTTCTTCGGCGATACCGACAGGCCCATCTCCGGGAAGATGGTTTCCCCGCCCTCGTCCACATCGTTCAGATACATCACCAGCGTCGAGACGCGCTGGCCCCCGCTCTTCAGGTGCACATGGCTGCCTGGATCCTGCTCGGGGAAATAGTCGTAGTGCGGCTTGTACTCGCCGCCGACCCGGTAATTGAGAATCTGCAGCCCCTCACCGTTCTCCACCGGCCAATGCATCAGCTGCGACACCCGCTCGTCCAGCCGGGCGATGAATTCGTTTTCGCGCAGGCTGAAGAAGGTGCCGAGACTGGTACGGTCATCGATCACCTCCTCGCGCCCGGTCTGCGGATCGACGATGGTGGAGCGCTTGAGCTTGTTCGCCGACAGCCGGATCAGCTCATCGCATTCCTCCTGCGACAGCAACCCGTCCAGCACCGCGACCACCGGCTTTTCCATCCGCACCACCACGCGCACGTCGCGATCGCCGGTACGGATCACGCTGCCGGCCTGCGGAAAACGCGGCGTCTCATAGACATACCCGGATTGGATCGCCCGCTGCTGGGCCGACTGCGCCCCCGGGATCGCCGGGCCGGGCAATCCGCCGGCGCCGCTGTTACCGCTCGAAACGAAGTGGAACACGATGGCGCTGGCGAACATCGGATCGAAGTTCTTTTCCACCATCACCTCAACCACCGACTGCGGCGTGCAGCCGCGGCCCAGGTTCTCCAGGATCCAGCTTTGCCACTCAGGCGAAAGGTGAGTGATCTTGCTCATTTCTATCTCCATCCATCCGGTTTGGTTTTATGTCCAGGCGCTTGCCGGCACGCTCGCTCGACACGTACGGCAACCTGGGCTGATACGCATTCTTCAACACATTGGTCGCAAATGTCACGCCGATTTGATTGTGCAGTGCACACATTGCCTCGGCTGTAAAGGTGCTGTGCGATATTGCCATGCAGCATCGACACCGCCCGCCGGGCAGCGGCAAGGTACTGGCCAAGCTCCCCGCGGCGGCGGCGGGGGCTGTGTTAGAATTTCGGGTTTGATTCAACCGCTTGAAGCAACACGATGGAACTATCCGCACTGACCGCGCTGTCGCCGCTCGATGGCCGCTACGAAAAGCAGTTGACCGAGCTGCGCCCCCATTTCAGCGAATATGCGCTGATCAAACACCGCGTGGCGGTCGAAGTCGCCTGGCTGAAGGCGCTGGCGGCCGAAGGGGCCATCGCCGAGATCAAACCCTTCTCCGCGGCGACCATTGCCGAGCTGGACCTGGTGGTATCGCAGTTCTCGCCCGAGCACGCGCTCGAAGTGAAGACGATCGAGCGCACCACCAACCATGATGTGAAGGCGGTCGAGTACTGGCTCAAGGAGCGGCTGTCGGGCAACACCGAGGTGAGCGCCGCGTCCGAGTTCATCCACTTCGCCTGCACTTCCGAGGACATCAACAACCTGTCGCATGGCCTGATGCTCAAGGGCGCGCGCGATGTCGTGCTGCTGCCCCGGGTGCGCGAGATCATCGGCAAGCTCAAGGAGATGGCGCACGAGCTGGCCGACGCGCCGATGATGAGCCGCACGCACGGCCAGCCCGCGACGCCGACCACGATGGGCAAGGAGATCGCCAACGTGGCCTACCGGTTGGAACGACAGCTGCAGCGGCTGGAGAAGGTGGAGATCCTCGGCAAGATCAATGGCGCGGTAGGCAACTACAACGCCCACCTCTCCGCCTATCCCGACTTTGGCTGGGAGAGCTTCTGCCGCCGCTTCGTCGAAAGCCTGGGGCTGACGTTCAACCCCTATACGATCCAGATCGAGCCGCACGACTACATGAGCGAGCTTTACGATACGGTGGCGCGCATCAATACCATCCTGATCGACCTGGACCGCGATGTGTGGGGCTATATCTCGCTCGGCTTTTTCAAGCAGCGGGTCAACAAGAACGAAGTCGGCTCCTCGACCATGCCGCACAAGGTCAATCCGATCGACTTCGAGAATTCCGAAGGCAACCTGGGCCTTTCCAACGCCATCCTGACCCATCTGTCGCAAAAGCTGCCGATCAGCCGCTGGCAGCGCGACCTGACGGACTCGACGGTGCTGCGCAACATGGGCGTGGGCCTGGGCTACGCCCAGCTCGGCTACGCGGCACTGCTCAAGGGACTCAACAAGCTGGTGGCGGACCGCGAAGCCATGCTGGGCGACCTGGACCGCAACTGGGAAGTGCTGGCCGAGCCGATCCAGACCGTGATGCGCCGCTACGGCGTGCCCAACCCCTATGAGCAGCTGAAGGAACTGACCCGCGGCCAGCGCGGCATCACCCGCGAAACGCTGGCCGTGTTCATCGATGCCCTGGCGATCCCGGAGGCCGAGAAGACCCGGCTCAAGCAGATGACGCCGGCCAGCTACCTGGGCCAGGCCGAGGCGCTGGCCCGCCGCATCTGATCCGGACGAACCCATCCTGAGGAGTCGAGCTTGAAACGCAAGGCGCTGATTCTCACCATTGCCGGTACGCTGGCCGGTCTTGCCGCCGCCTACGGCGGTGGGGCCTGGTGGGCCGGCAAGGCAGCCGAACGCACGCTGGCCAAGCAACACAAGTGGCTGGCAAGCCTGCCCTATTTCGTGGTCACCCAGCGTGAGTACCAGCGCGGCTGGTTCTCATCCACCGAAAGTGCCACGATCAAGCTCAACCCACAGCTGTATCGCTTCATGCTCGAACGCGAGGGCGAAGCCCTGCCGCAATTCGAGGTGCGCTACACCCAGCACGTGCAGCACGGCCCGCTGCCATTGCTGTTGTCGGGCAACCCCACGCCGTACAAGGCGGTGGTCACCACCGATTTCGTGTTCTCTGCCGAGACGCGCCAGTTTCTGGAGAAGATGTTCGGTCAGCAGCGCCCGATCAGCATCCAGAACCGGATCGGCTTTGGCGACGACGGCAGGATAGCGCTCGGCGTGCCCGCCTTCCGATACGAGGAGACCCTGGCCGGGGTCAGCGTCACCTGGCAGGGGCTCAAGGCCGAGCTGCAGTACGACGGTGACTTCAACAAGGTGAAGCTCGATGCCAGCGCCGCCGGCCTTGCGGTCACGGTACGCGACCGGGGGCGCTTCGCCTTCGACGGGCTGCAGCTGGCCCTGGACCAGGCGCGTGGCAAGACCGGGCTGATGCTGGGAACCTCGTCCGCGCAGATCAAGGGCATGACGTTGGAGCTGAGCGGGGCGCAGGCACTGCGCGCCGAATTGCAGGACCTTGCCTACCGCAGCGAACTGAGCGAGAACGGGGATTTCGTCGACGGCAGCGCCGATCTGAAGCTGGCGAGGCTGTTGCTGGACGGCCAGCAGTACGGACCGGCCGAACTCGCAACCGAAGCCAAGCACCTGCATGGCCCGACACTGGCCAAACTCGGCCGCGAACTGACCCGGCTGCAACAACAGGCGCCGGACCGTGAGCAACTGGCCGCCGAGGTGTTGAAGCTGGCGCGCGACCAGGGCATGCCGCTGTTGGCCCATGATCCGCAGTTGGCGATCAAATCGCTGTATATGCGGGTCCCCGACGGCGACATCCGCTTTGCCGGCCGGGTCGGACTCAAGGGCTTCGTGCCTGCCGATCTGGACCAGCCGGCCAGCTTTGTCAGCAAACTCAACGCCGACGCGGAGTTCACCATGCCACGGCAGGTGCTTGAAGCGGTGGCAAGCTGGCAGGCGCGGGCGTTGTTCGGCGGTACAGACAGCCAGATCGCCCAGGCGGACCTCGACTTTCTGGTCAGCCAGTTCGTCGAGGGTCAGCTGCAACGCATGGCCAGTCAGAATCTGATCCGGATCGACGGCGATACGCTGTCGGCCCGTGCTTCGCTCGCCGGCGGCCGCTTCGTACTCAACGGCCGTGCGGTGCCCATGCCATGGGATGAACCCACAGCGCCCGGACCCGACGACGATCCGGACGCCGTGGCAGCGAGCGCGCCGCCTCAGCCCTGATGCAAAGCCGCCTTCACCGCGCGGCGGCGACCTTGGCACGCCGGCGGTGCCGCCAGCCGAGCGCGCCGCCACCCAGCAACAGCAGCAGCCCGCTCGCCGGCTCCGGCACCGGCGACAGGACTGCCTTCAGCGCGATCTCCTGGAGTTCGAACTGCACCCGTCCGGGCGCCAGCTCGCCGGCGAATGCCCCGGCGAACGACTCGTAGGCACGCGCCACCGCCGTCACATTGCCATTGAGCAGCGGCGAGTCGGCCCCTTCGAAGTGCACCACGTGGTTGAACGAGCGCATGCCGCCAGCAGCCCCGAGTTGTACCGTTGGCTGGCCGATCTGCTTGAAATCGATGCGGCCCGCACTCTCGATCTGATAGTGGCCGCTGAAGACGGCCTCATAGCCGGTGATGCGGTAGCCTGATTTGGGGCGGAACGCAAAATAGGCGTCGTAGTAGCCGACCATGCCCCGGCCGGGATCGTCCGGCTGCCATACCGTGTGATCGAGCCGGAAGGCATTGAAATCCAGCGCGATGCCGTTTTCGAGCGTCCGGTACTTGGGCTGGAAATACTGCTCTTTGTTCTGGTAATCGAAGGTCAGGAAGGTGAAACGGTCGGCATCGTAATCGATCTTTACCTGCCGGCCTTCGACAGTGGTCAACTGGGCAGACGCGACCGAGCCATAAAGCAGGCCGCCCAGGGCAAGCCAATACCGCATAGACATAGGGTGAACTCCTGTAAACGTTTCTCCGCACACAGGCACGCCCCTCGCTCACGTCGCCCCCGGCCAGGTCCTCAACGTTGGATTGCTCCGAAAATCCGGTGGCGCACCCCTCGTCGCCCGGGAGAGAAGCGCCGAGAAATACCAATGCTATCAATGTGTTGATGTCAAAATGGCTATCACCGCCTGATGGTGGCAGTCACACAGCATGCCCGATCCGGGTCCGCTCTGCCCAATATCCGCGATACGCGGCCTGCCCCCATATCGACAATCTAGGCTATCGTGCTGGCTTCATCCGCGTCCTGTCGTAACCATGCGCCTTATCGCCACCTGTTTTTTTCTGCTGACCCTCGCCGCATGCAGCCGGCTGAGTCCCGAGCGCTATGCGCAGATCGAAACCGGCATGACGCGTGCCGAGGTGATTGGGCTTCTGGGCGAGCCGGACCAGACCGACGGCGCCAGCCTGTTGGGCATTTCCGGGGAAAGCGCGATCTGGCAAAGCGGCGGCACCACAGTCACCATCCGCTTCGTCAACGACAAGGTGATCGGCAAGGACATGGAGAAGCGCTGAACCCGGCCGCCTTCGCCCCGGATCAACGCGTCAACAACGCCTGCAGCGCACGCATGCCGACCAGCTTGAACCCCCGTTCGGCGATCGCCGCCCCCAGTGCATGGCTGCCGAGCACTTGCCGATCCGCCACCCGGGTCGCCCAGTCCGGCGCCAACGCCCGCAGTTCCGGCGTATCGTCCGCCGGATGTCCGACCAGGCAATGCACCCCCGGGCCGCGCTGATCCAGCCAGCGGCAGGCCCAGGTCAGACGCTCCGCCGGTGACAGTGCCAGGTTGAACGGCAAGACCTCCCAGCTATCCAGCAGCAACGCATCCCCGGCCTGCATCGCGGCACGCGCCTGTGCCACGATCCCTTGCGCCCATTGCTCCGGGATCACCGCAAGGCGCGCCGTCTCGGCCACGTCGTCGAGCAGCAGTGGCGGCAAGCGATGCTGCCGGCACAGATCGAGATACAGCGTGACCAGCTCCGGATGGAACAGCGTCAACATATGGCTGTCCAGGTGGGTCAGATCGATGCCGAAGCGCTGGGCATGTGCCACCTGCGCCGCCAGCTCGCGCGCGGCCGCCGCGATATTCAGCGCCGCATGTGTGCCCCTGGCCTTGTCGTGGAAATACCCGTGGCCATCGACCAGGCCGGTCTCGGGGGCATTGCCGGTCAGCGGCCCCCAGCGATAACGGGTGAACTCACAGTTGAGCGTGAGATGCAGCCCGAGGTCAGCCCGCTCGCCATACTCGGCCGCCACTTCCGCCGCATGGGCAAACCAGCCACAGGGTGCCATCGCCGAAGCGGAGGTGAGCAGGCCGGCATCCAGCAGACCGCGCCAGGCACTGACCGTGGCCTGGCACATGCCGATGTCGTCGGCATGCAGGATCAGCACGCGGGCATCGGGGGCAAAACCCAACCGTTGTTGCAAAGGGATCATCCGGGTTCTCCTGCCTTCATGGACGGGAATGCAAAAATGGAGGCCATGCCGTGGCATGGTCGGGTCATCTGCCAGTATCGAGCAGGCGCTCGATCGTACTGCGCAAGCGCGTCAGATCGAGTGGTTTGGCCAGATAGGCGTCCATGCCTGCCTCACGGCACAACGCCTCTCCTTCGGCCTGGGCATTGGCCGTCAACGCCACGATAGGCCAATCGCGGCTGGCCGGCGCGGCCCTCAGTCGCCGTGTGGCTTCCAGGCCATCCATGACCGGCATCTGCCAATCCATCAGCACCAGGTCGAAGTGCTGGGATTCGGCACAGCGCAATGCCTCCAGGCCGTTCTCCACCGTGACCACCTTGTAGCCGAACTGCTGCAGATAGCGCTCCACCACCCGCTGGTTGACCGCACTGTCCTCGGCCAGCAGGATGCGCCGTCCGGTGGACAGCGCCGTACGGTGCGCTGCCGGGCGCTCGCCGGCCTCGCCGACGAATACCGCTTGCAACGCGCGGACCAGGCCGATCTTGCCCAGCAGGGGCTTGATCACATAGTGCGTATGCGCGGCGCCAGGACAGGGTGGATGCCATACCAACGCGATACACGGCCGGGCGTCGTCGCCCTGGGCGTCGCCATCGCACAGCAGCAGTTCGGCCTGATCGGGCGGCACCCAGCGTACGCCAGCCCGCGACAGGTACTCCTCGATCTCGGCGCGCCACGGAGATCCGTTCAACCAGGCAAGGCGTCGGTCCCGCAGATAGGTCAGCATCTGCGGCAACGGCTCCCAATGCGCCACCCAGTCGGTTCCCGGGTCCGCGGGTGCCGCGGGCAGCTGGAACCAGAAGCGCGATCCCTGCCCCGGCTCGGATTTGACACCGATGGTGCCCCCCATCAGCTCAACCAGCAGCTTGCAGATGGCAAGACCGAGTCCTGTGCCGCCGTAGCGGCGGGTCGAGCCCGATTCTGCCTGGTAGAAGCGCTCGAACAGCAGGTCCCGCTTGTCCTGCGGCACACCGATCCCGGTATCGGCGATCTCGATGCGCGGCGCCCCGGCCACGCAATCGAGCGTCACCGTGACCCCCCCGTGCTGGGTGAATTTGATGGCATTGCCGATCAGATTGACAAGGATCTGCTTCAGCCGCATCGCATCGCCCAGATAGCCCGCAGGCAGATGGGGGGCGATGTGGATGGTCAGTGCCAGTTCCTTCTGCGCGACCCTTGCCGCCAGCATGGCGCACGCCTGTGCAGTGACGGCACGCAGATCCAGCGGTTGCTGCTGCAAGGCGAGCTTGCCCGCCTCGATCTTGGAAAAGTCGAGCAGATCGTTGATCAGGGCCAGCAGCGTCTCACCCGATTGCTCGATGGTGTTCACATAGTCACGCTGCTCGGGGGCAAGCTGGGTACCGTGCAGCAATTGCAGAAAGCCGAGGATGCCATTGAGCGGCGTACGGATCTCGTGGCTGATGGTGGCAAGAAATTCGCTCTTGGTGAAGTTGGCCGCTTCGGCCGCATCGCGGGCCCGGGCAAGCTCGGCCGCCTGGATGGATAGGCGCTCGTTGAGCTGCCGCGTCTCGTGCTCGGCACGCTTGACGCGGATCAGTTGCGCAAGGATGGAACCGAACAGCTTGATGACTTCGCGTTGATAGGGCTGCAACGGGCGACGACGCAGGTAGTTGTCCACGGCCACCCAGCCGACGAACTCCTCGCCGATCCACAGGCCGGCCAACGCGTTCCAACCCCGTCCGACCACAACCTTGTTGTAATACAGTGCCGCATCCTCGTTGACCACCACGGTGTCGCGCCGGCTCAGCGCCTCCTGGAACATCGGGTGCACCGGCAGTGTGCTTTTGAACCAGTGTTCGTCGGTCAGACAGCCGTCGTTGTCGGTACCGTAGGTACCGGACATCAGGTTCTGCGGCACGTGTGCCTCGAACACCGCCATGCGGTCGAACCCCAGCTCAGTGATCCCCAGCTCGACCGCCATCCGATACAGGGTGTCCAGATCCGGGGCCTCGGTCAGCTGCAGGGTCACGCCGTGCAGCTTTTGCAGCAACACGCGGTATTCCTCGGCGCGCACCAGGCTTGCCTGCAGCTGTGCCGTCATGTCGTCCGGCGCCATCCGCCCTTCCCGCCGCGCCTGCACCCGTTCGGCCAGCAAGCGCGCCAACGCCTCGCATTCCAGCCGGAACGCGGCGGTGTCGAGCATCAGGCTCACCCGCACCACGTCAGTCAGTTCGCAATACAGCAGGCCCACGAGACCGGTGTCCACGCATAGCGGCAGGATCAGCCGGTATAGCGTGGCGTTCTCCGGTTCCGCCTCGTCCCAGATATCCTGCGCAGTCAGGTCGGTGGCATGCAGCGAGACCGCCGGTTCGCGCAACTGCCAGTCCAGCTCGTCGCCGGCCACGCCGTAGAAATGCGCGGGTGCCTGGGGGTCTTCGAACGACAGGGGCCGCTGCCCACGCATTGCCTGCGCACGGATGACGGCGCGCCCCTCATGCGGCAGCACCAGCAGCACGCGCCTGGCGTTGAATGCGGACAGGGCACGGCTCACCATGTCGAGGACGAAGACCTCCCAATCCGGCGCATGCGCCAGGCGGTCGAGCTGGAAATGCGAAGCGGTTTGCATAGCGTCTGCTTCTAATGGAGAACGATGGAACAGTGGCCGCGGCCTTCGCCCGACCCCTTGGCCGCCCGGCAGCGGCGGAGCCGGCTGCAAGCGAGCGCTGAAGACAACGGCGTCATGGCGCCGGAGCCGGCCTCGTTCTTGTAAATTGCAGACACGGCGACGGGTCTGCGCAGCCGCTGATTTCGGTGTCGTTCACGCCAACTCCTTCCCTTCGATGGTGCCGGCAGCGTGGTGCACTGCTCGATTGGATGCTGACATTCGATGATGGTGAGATCTGCATCATAAACGCGACCGCCCCATGACATGCCATTGCCAGGACCGCTGTTGCACAACCGCGCCAGCGCAGCGCCGTCAACAGGAGCCAGCCGGTATAATCGCAGGTTTTTCCTGGCCCCTGACCACCATGAGCCCTGTTGCCCTGATCGAATCGCTGGACCACGAAGGTCATGGGGTGGCCCATGTCGAAGGCAAGACCGTATTCATCGACGGCGCGCTGCCGTTCGAGACGGTCACCTTCAACACCTACCGCAAAAAGCCCAGCTTTGAGAATGCCCAGGTGCTGCGGATCCTGAAGGAAAGCCACCTGCGCACCACGCCACGCTGCCCGCATTTCGGCATTTGCGGCGGCTGTTCGATGCAGCACATGGAGTTTACCGGGCAGGTGGCCGCCAAGCAGCGCGTACTCGAAGACAATCTGGCCCGGCTCGGCAATGTCAAACCGCAAATGCTCCTGCCTGCGATCTATGGCGCGCCCTGGGGCTATCGTCAGCGAGCCCGGTTATCGGTGCGGCACGTGGCCAAGAAAGGCGGCATGCTGGTGGGGTTTCACGAAAAACGCTCCAGCTTCATCGCCGACATGACCGAGTGCCACGTGCTGGTACCGCACGTGGCGCAGCAGCTGCCGGCGTTGCGCCAACTGGTCGCCAAGCTGTCGATCTTCGATCGGATGCCGCAGATCGAGGTGGCGGTAGGCGAGTGGGTCACCGTGCTGGTGTTCCGCAACATGGAGCCGATCACGCCCGAGGACGAGGCCCATTTTAAAGCCTACGCCGACCAATGGGGCGTGCAGATCTGGCTGCAGCCCAAAGGCCCGGACAGCGCGTATCCGCTCTATCCGCTTGACGCACCGCCGTTGAGCTACACCTTGCCGGAATTTGCCATCGAAATGCCGTTCAGGCCCACCGAGTTCACCCAGGTGAACCATGCGGTGAACCGGGTGATGGTCGAACGCGCGATCAACCTGCTCGACCCGCAGCCCGGTGAAGCCATTGCGGACATGTTCTGCGGTCTGGGCAACTTCACGCTGCCGATTGCCCGCCGTGGCGCACGGGTATTGGGCATGGAAGGCAGCCGGCAACTGGTGGAGCGGGCCTTCGAGGGCGCGCGCCATAACGGCCTTGCACATCTGACCGACTTTGCGGTCGCCAATCTGTTTGAAATGACCGAGGCGTGGCTAGCCCAGCTGGGACGTTTCGACAAGATGCTGATCGACCCGCCGCGCGACGGCGCGATGGAATTGGTGAAATCGATCAGCGCGAGCGACGCGCCGTCGCGCATCATCTATGTATCGTGCAACCCCGCTACGTTGGCGCGTGACGCCAACGTGCTGGTGAATGTGAAAGGCTATGTGCTCAAGGGCGCGGGCGTGATCAACATGTTCCCGCATACGGCGCACGTCGAATCGATCGCGTGGTTTGAAAAGCCGTGACCACGCTTTGCATCTAGACAGACGCGGCCCAATGGGCGGCCGCCTGGCAGCCGCCCTGTAAAGCAAAACGGCCGCGCTGCGGCCGCCTGTTCATTGCTTCTCGACGGGCTTTTCGACAGCCTTTTCGGCCGGTTTCTCGCTCGGCTTGAGCATCGCCTCCAGTTCCGCAGGGCTGCGCTGTCCCTTGCACAACGCCACGTGCAGCCGCTCAATTGCGCTGCCCTCCTCGGCCTTGCGCGTTCCCTCGGTCGGTGGCGGCAACTCCTCAAGGACGTGCCCTCCTTCGGTGGCAAGCACCAGGATACGCACGTCACGGGTCCGTTGCTGCTTGCAGTCGAGCAGGCGCACTAGCGCGTTGCGACGCTCCGGCCCCTCGGCATGGGGCATCACCAGCATATAGCGGATTTCACCCCCTTCGACCTGGATGCTCCCGGCATCCAGGGCCGCGAACTTGTCGATCTGCACGTAGGGATCAGCCATCGCCGCACCACAAGCCCAGCCCATGAGCAAGGCACCCACCTTCTTCAACATCATTCGATCGCGATATCGCATTGCCGCTGCCTAGTATCTCTTTTGCTGTTGCCGGCCATGGCCCGATCAGAAACTTGCCGGATTCGGGGTCTATATAGAACCGCCGGAGCGTATACCAAAATGTGAGCTGCCAATTATCCATATATCGGTGATCAAAGGCAGCAGGCAGAAAGCCACATTCAGCCCCCTCACCTCCCCTTTTCGCCCCCCTCATCGGCAGCGCAACTGGCCTGCACCGTCCTGTCGCCTGCAGCGCTTCGGACCCTCATCCTTGCCAGAAGCAGGCACAGCGCTTTATTTCACACATCTTAAGAAAATATTCGCCGGTAGCGTGCAATCCAAGCGCTCCAGCAGAACCGCTTCCAATCTGCCGCCTACTGAGCGGAACAGTCGCAACCGGAATACATGCAAGATGACGAACGGATGCCAAACGCCTTGCCCGCCCAGGAGAACTGCATTTAAATCATTGAACTAACTACATATGAGCTGATTCTGCCGGGGAAGCATTGCCATGAGACTATTATCCATTTTCGGCAGCCGCTCAGATGTGATCAAGATGGGGCCGATCGCGCAGGCACTTGCCAGCCATGCGGGGTTTGAATCGATCATGTGCATTGCCAGTCAGGACAGATTCATCACCGGTAACGATCTATCGCTTTTTAATATCAATCCTGACTATCGGCTCGACCCCATGCGGGGCAACCGCTCATTGAATGAGATATGTGCACATTGGTTCACCACCCTGGAACCGGTGCTGCAGGCCTGCCGACCGGATCGCGTGCTGGTGCATGGTGCGGGCATCACTGCCATGGCAGCGTCGCTCGCGGCCTATCGGCGCCGGATACCGATTGCGCATGTCGAGGCAGGGCTGCCTACCGGCAATCCTGCGCGACCTCAGCTGCGCGATGCCCATCGTCATATCATCGACAGTGTCGGCGACCTGCTGTTTGCACCCAGTCTTGGCGCCGCGGCCCATCTGGCGGCCGAGCAGGTGCCCGGCCGCGTACTGCTGACCGGCAACACCGTGATCGACGCCGCACGCCATGCCAATACCCGCATCCTTGCCGATCCAGCCTTGCAAGAACGCCTGGATGCTGGACTACCTGCGATTCCAGCGGGTCGTCGGCTGCTGGTGGTGACCGGCTATCACCATGGCCCTGCCGGCTCCGGCTTCGCGGCGATCTGCCAGGTGCTTGCCAAACTGACACGCCGCGACGATGTCCATATCGTCTATCCCGTCAGGCTCAATCCGCGGCTGCGTGGGCCGATCCAGACCACGCTGAATGGCCGCAACAATATCGATCTGGTCGAACCCCTGGATTATCTGCACTTCATCCGGTTGCTCCAACGCGCGCATATGGTATTGACCGATTCGGGCACGGTGCAGGAAGAAGCCCCGGCATTGGGCAAACCGGTGCTGGTGATGTGCGATGCCAGCAAACGCCCTGAAGCTGTTGCCGCCGGCACGGTCAGATTGATCAATGGCGATTGGATCAACATCGCGGGCGCGATCAACCGGCTGCTGGACAACCCTGCCCCCCACCTGGATTTTGTGCGCCTGAGCAACCCCTATGGCGATGGCCTTGCATCAACCCGCATTGTCGCCGCGCTGGCAGGCCAGCCCGTACAGCCGTTCTCCCCGCCACCCCAGCCAACCACATCGCTGCATGGCCATGCATAACCCCGCTTGAAACGCCTGCCCCGCCCTTGTCAGCCCCGCCTTGCCGGGAATACGGCATGAACGGAAGAAGGACTCGGGCCGGCAGCCATGGGCGGCAAGCACATTTCACGAGGATCGCCGGATTCCATTGGGGTATTCCACCGACAGCCAGGCCCCATATTATTTGCCATGAACACCGGGCAGCTTGTCGAAGCGGCGGACAGGACGGGTACGGACCGCGCGACCGGGAAGTGAGTGCCCATCCTGCTCACGGCAGGCTTGTCATGGCTGGCTGCTTGGCCTGCCCCGCAAAAGAACAAGGGCCTACGGTCATATGACCGTAGGCCCTTGATTTTATGGTCGGAATGGCGGGATTCGAACTCGCGACCCCTTGCACCCCATGCTAGGGATCACACACACATTCCGTTATTAAACAATGACTTGCTGCTTCTCGCCACTGCACAAGTACGCAAATTTCCGCACAATGGATCGTTGATACGCAAACGTGCCGCACAAAATCCGGCACAGCCAAACCCAACGCAGACCCTACAGCCCCGCTGCCGGCCGGTCCGCCTTGCGACGGCTGCGCTTCTTGACCCAGCCCCGGCGCTCACACAGCGGGCGCCCCAGGTCTCGCCACAGCATTTTCCCGAACTGGTAGGCCGTGAACGTTGCCGCCAGGATGTAGGAAAGCGTCTCGGCCGTCATCCCGGCCACCAGTGTCCCTGTCCACACATACGCCACCCTCACTGAGTCTTTTATTGCCTCATGCGCCGCATGCAGCGCGCTCGAAATGAATTGGCACATATAACCCCCTACTGCGCCAGGGCCTGAGCGACAAATTCAGTTGCCAGCAAATTTACTGCCGCGCCACTGTTAATCAAGTCGGCAATGGCAGCGCAAATCTTCTCGAAATTAGCCGGGTCGATATCTTGCGCGCTCGTGGGCGCGCGGAAATGATGGAACGTTAGCCAAGGGCAACGGCCTTGATTAACCGCAGCGGTAACGCGGCTGATAATTCGCGTGATGTTTGCATCTTCGGCGCCGGCCCCGGCGCCAGCCCACAAATGGCCCACAATGGGGATTTGCCAGCGATCGTATTTTGCCCAGCGCCCCCCGATAATCGACACCGCGTTGGTCACGGTCCCTCGCGCAGCCGTAAACCCCTCCTGCGCGAGCGCATCCAGAATCCTGCGATCGTCCTTTGCGTGTTGCCATACCCCCTGAGGGTAAATGTAGAACTGATCGGAATTATTAGTGACCAGGTCGTTTGAACGCAGAAAATCGGCATTGGCGCGCAGGTCGGCTCGGATTTCAGGGATCGTGTCATAGCACGCCAGGTTAAGCCGGCCTGGATACGCAGGGTTGCTGGGGTTGCCGTGCACCACACATTCGCTGCCGGCCGCGATGAATTCTCGCAGCTGCGCGGTGGTCATGTAGGTTGATTGATTGATAAGCGGCCCAATGATGCCCAGGCTGGCACGCAACCCGTATTTTTCCAGGATCGGCAGCGCTGCGGAATGCTGCGTGGCCCAGCCATCGTCGAAGGTGAGCACGATCGACGATTGCTTTGCCCGCTCTTTGTGCCAGACCCCGAAAATCCGCACCGTGGCCTGAGTACCCGCTGCAGGGGTAATGCGCAGCTTGGCTGCTGCAACTGGCGTCGTTGCAAACGCCATGCCCGCTCCACCCCCAACAATCCACTCCCGTTGCGGATCAGTGGCGTTGTCGCCGGTCGGCAGGTTGATGCCGACGTGCACGTAACCCTGGCGAGCAATAGTGGGGAATGTCGGCGATGCCGGATTGGTCTGCCCCGCATAGCTGTAGTTGACGTATCCGACACTGTCTGCTGCGAAAAGGTTGACGGAAAGGCATGTGGCGGCAGATTCAATGTGCACAAGGGCGGTGATATCCCCGCCGGGGATGGAAATCGGGGTTGGCACAGGCAGAACCACATCCGTGAACGCGCCAACAGGCGTGGTGATTTTCATACACCACCGGCCCTCGAACTGCTCGTAGCTCTCGGCCGGACTGCCGCTGAGCGTCACCCCGGCTGGGCGTACTCTCGGGAACGCGAAAAACGGAGAGCCAGGCAGACTATTGCTAAGCGGCTGCGTCACCGGCCCAAGCCTGGAGCGCTTGGCATAGGCATTGAGCATCACACCACCCCGCTTTGAGTCACGATTGCTACGGCGCCAGTGCCGCTGATTGCAATCGGGTCAAATCGCAGCTGCTCATACGGACGGTCGATGTAGTCCGCGTATGTCGCCAGGGTGGTGCCGCTGGCACTGAGCGTCCCGAGCGAGACCCATGCCACCCCATCGTTGGAGCCCAGCAGCTCCCCCGATGCGGAAACTGCGCCGGTGCCCGATACCGTGATCTGGACAACCGTGATATCGCGTCCAATTCGGCTCATTGCGTGCCCGGTCCTGGGCGTGTCCGCCGCCACAAAGCGGCTAAGTGTGCCAATCATCTGATTCCCCTTATGGTGCGTGGCCAAACTCACGCAATGCCCCCTGGCACGCGTTCAGTTTTTGTTGCTGCTCTGTGATTCCGTCGCGGAGGGCGAAATAATCCGATCGAGCACTGGCTGCAAGTTCGGCCCCGGCTCCATCACCCAGGGGCTCACTTTCCCCGGCGGCGGACACTGGACCAGTGGCGGATGGACAGGTGGCTGCGATGCGCAGCCGGACATTCCCAGCAGCAACAGCAGCAGCGAGGCGCTTGTTTTCATTGACGGACTCCCTGAGGGTGGCGCGCGCCTTGGCTTCAGCCTGCACCGCCCTGGCGGCTGCCGCATCGCGCTGTTGGATGAGCTGAGCCTGATAGGCCAGCGCTTGGTCTGCGGCCGCGGCGGCCGCTTTGGCATGGCCGCCCTCGATCCGATCGATCCGGGCGCCGTAGCGCCATCCTTGGATCGTCCAGGCGGCACTGCCCGCGACAGCGGCACCGATCAGTGCCGATATGGCAATCAGCAGGGCGTAGCGCTGCGGGGCGCTGATATCGGGGATCATGATTTCCACTCCGTGCATAGTTCGTGCTCAATCTGCCGGCGATCAACTAGCCCCCCCAGCGTGACCAGCTTTCCGCCCTTGCGGCCCTTCACCCATTTCAGCAATTCGTCACAGCCGCCATAAATATCGCCCGCGTTGAAGCGCCGTTTCAGGGTGGATCCAGCCAGATTCCCTTCGCCCACGTTGTACGTGAAGTCGATCAGCGCAGCCTGCTGCCACATATTGAGCTGGGAATAGGTGCGGATCTGGCGCTTCGCCGCGGCCTCGGCAATCAGCAGGTGCTTGCGCTCCAGGGCGGCGCACTCGGCATCGGCGTAGAGTTTGTCCTTGATAACCTCCGGGCCGGTGACGCCATCGCATACCGTCAGCACCCCGACTGCATCGACGTAGGGCACGCGATAGACCTTGTCGCCACTTTCGAACCAGCCCTGCAGCACTACGGCGATGGATAGCGCCCCACCAACTGAGGCAGCCACTAGCCTATTTCGTAGTCTCTTGTCCATTACAGTGCACTCGTTGCTAGTTCATAAACGCCAGTGATAGTGAGATATCCCGATGCCGTGATCGCAATGCCACCAATGGCCCCGGTTGCGGGGTTGGTTTGCACCGGATTGATTGTCTGGCTATTAGGTGGATTCCCAGCAGACAACGCATACCCTGATGTAAAAACAAATCCGGGCTGAATGGCGAATGCATTGTTTTGGCCGCTGGTTGCTTTGCTGAGATATGGAATCGCATTTGAGATAGTCATGTTGCCAGTTCCAGTATGGCTGCTCCAAGACAGGGTGAGCGCAAAGAAACACAGATTGCCTTGAATTACATAGTCGCCGCGCTGAATTGAATACGTCGCAGTGCCGGCCGAAGATTGCCCGCTCAGAACTGGCGTATATGAACCACTACGTTTCGGGCCGCCGCCATTCATCCTGAATTGAGATTGTACCGCTGCATTGATGGCGGTCTGTGCGATCGAGTCCCCGAACGTCAGGCTTTTGCGGCCATTATTGAAGCCAACTGCATATGACCCGAACGATAGATGCGAACCAGGGCCAGAGCTGGTGCCGTGGATCGCAATATCATCGAATATGGCATTGGTGGAAACCACCGATTCAGGACCGCCGCTTGAGTCGTAAACCCGCAATGCCACCGCATTGGAGCTGGACACGGTACTGATGTAGTCCAGCTCGATGCGGATGCCCGCAATGGTCCCGTAGTTCGGGCCAATCTGGTTCAGCAGTACGCCAACAGCAGAGGCCGAGCTACGCGAGAGGTACTTGATGCGGATATTTCTGGTATCCCGCTCCCCATTCATGCACGAGATATTGACGTTGCCAGAAGTGGCGAGCCCGCTGTAATCCTGGATTGTCACATCGTGGTCTTGCACGCCATAAGCGAAATAGGCCCGCAACGATCCAGTGACGTCAATCAGATCGATTTCGAAACCGTCGCCCTGGTTTTGGAAATTCGCACCGTAATAGCTGTTATCGCCACCGATATAGCTGATTCGAGCCCCGCGCACGCGCGGGCCAAAGCCGGCGACGTTGTAGCCACCAACAATCAAGGGCGATACCGTGTTGGCGCCAAACAGGTAATCAACGTCAAGGCCCTCAACTGGGTCGTCGTAACCCCACAGATAGAGCAGCACTGCGCCCGTCGCCGTACCGGAGGATGCGCCACGACTGGCGGCATTGTCGGTCAATTTGAATCGCCCGATCCTTACCCCAACCGCATCAGCAACGAACAGTACCTTGGCAACCCCCGTAGCCGCAGATTCGCAAATGAATTCCACGATCCCCGACGTTTCCAAAACAATTGCATCCCCCCCATTGGTGAGATCGAAGACGATCTCATCCGCAGTGAGCGTGCCCAGGTTATATCGGCCAGACAGGGAGACCCGTTTTGTCACGGCAAACATTGCAGACAGCGCGGTCCGATCGTTGGTAACACCATCACCCGTTGCGCCCCACCATTTCGGATCGGCCAGGCCGGTATATTTGCGCTTCCACCGCCTGGACCCCACCCCAACAAGCACGGTCCCGTCGTTGTCGGCAGTGGTGATGTCCGTTGAGTCGTAATAGAATTCCCCATGCCCGCCGTCCCCCTCGGTTTCACGGCAGCGCACCTGAACAGCGCCCGTCCCGGAATAACTTCTCAGTGCCGAGTAATCCTTGAGCCAGGGGCCGCGGTAGCTATTACTGCTCGGGTCCGACATTTCGCCGATGACCCCGATATCCTCTGCCGTGGCAAGCGATTTGACCGGATCTTGCGTATAAATCCCTACATCGTCGGCGTCAGTGAGCACGACCTTGTAGTTGCCGTCCCAATAGATCGATGCCTCTCCGCGTGCATCCAGAATGATGGGGTTGGTATTGGCCGCCAGCTTTGCCGAGTCCACCCACGTCGCTTTTGGCGTGCTAGTGCCGGCCTCATAGGTGTACAGTTTCCCGCCCGACAGCGGGCCGTTCGAGTCAAAAAACTGGTTCTTGCCGTTCGGCATCAATGTTGCGGCCATTTATGGCTCCCTGTAATGCAAAAAGCCCCGGCCAGATGGCTCGGGGCTTCTATCGTTTGAAGTTCTAGGACTTGGCTACCACCAGCGGATCGCAGCAATCACCGCTGCCACCGCGGCGACAAACGCGGAACAGGAGGCAATGACGTACGCGTCGCCAATACGCTTGGCAAATTGCGCCGCTCCGTCGGAATCCAGTTGGCCTTGTACGTTCATCTTGGTAATCTTCAATCAGGTCTTCCTCTTGTCGCTGCAAGGGGTGGAACAAGAAAGCCCCGGCTGTTGGTAGCAGCGCGGGGCTTTCGCTTTTAGGGTTGGGCTTCTATCTGCTGCGTGTCTCGGACTGCAGCACCGACAGCGGGACAAGCAGGCTATTGCCTGCGGTCTGCGGGTCAACCCGATTCGGGGGCGCTGCCATCCTGTTTTGGTAGGGGCCGCTCAGGATCAGAGACCGCGCCAGCGGCCGGCCAAGCACGGACCCGAGCAAGCCGGGTTGCTGCGCAATCACCGCAGTCCCGAGTGCTGCCGTCGAGTCAAGCGGGCTGATGCCGGGCATGCTGCTGCGGATTTCCTGCGTCGCCTTGGGGAACGCCTGGGCGATCCGGGCGACCTGCAGAAGGTCTCCGCTCAACGGCTTCTGCCGTGCCAGCATGCCGCCCAGCTTCTGCGCGTTCACATCACCCGTCGCCGGGTTCATCGCCTTCTCGACGGTATAGGTCTTGGCGATCAGCTGGCGCGCCGCGCGGAAGCTGTCCACGGCCTCTTTGTCGCCAGTACGGGCCAAGTGCCGTTCCATCGCACGCTCGATCGAATCGGCAAGGCCACGGTAGGTCTTGGCCAGCGCCTTGTCATTCATCGCCACCGAATCCGCCTGGTCTCGTAGGACTCTCGTCGCGTCGATCGCGTCGCCGGCATCGAACACGCGCTGATTCAACGCTCTAACAGTCCGCTCGATCTCGGACTTCTTCAGGCCCGGGAAGCTCCGTGCTGCATTCCGGTCCTTCATGACCGCGTCCATCAATTCCTTGGTGTAGGCCGCATCCGCTTTGATCGGCCCCTTCCCGCGCAGAGCCTCATACGCTTGTCCAGCTTCCCGGCGCACCGAGGCCAGCACGTCCGGCGACAGCGGCGTATCTTCGGACAGTCCGAGGGCTCGCGCGGCCATGGCATTGGTTTTGGCCTGATTCTTGAGCGAGGCGCCCTGCTCGACCGAGATCTTGCCGGCCACGCCTTCAAGCGCTCGATTGACGATCGTTGGATTGCTGGTCGACGGCGGCAATGTATATCCCGCATCACGCGCCTCTTTTGCGAGGCCCTGCTTGGGGGTAGGCGGGAGCGCCTTCACTCCAGTGGCAGACTTGGGCAACACGCGCCCAGCCGCCCCGGCGCCACCCAAAGCGCCCGCGACACCGGCCACCAGTTGACCGGCCGTTCCCGCGCCGCCCTGCCGGGCTGCATCGGCCGAGGCGCCGCCGGTGGCGCTCGACACAGCCTGAACTGCAGGCCCCTGGGTAGCCCGCTGCGCAACGGCCTTGGCCACCGGTGAAGCCAGGGCGCCCCCCACCTGCCGCGCCAACCCGATGCCGCCAGCAGCACCGACCACCCCGCGAGATCCGGCCCCAACCGCCTCTTCAAGGCCGCCTTCTGGGCTGGGCAGTCCGATCTTGTCGGCAAGCTGTGCTGCTTGGGTGCCCAGCGCGGGGACGTTGCCCCCCGTTACCTTGTTCTGTATGTAGGCGACAGGGTCGTAAACGATGCCCCCCAGTTGGCCGGCCCCCTCAAGGATGTAGCGTCCGGCCAGGCCAAGCTGGCGGCCGAACTCCTGGGAAGTGCTGCGCTTCTGACGCTGAGTTGGGCCGGCCTTTTCCTGAACCACTGGCGCTGCCTTGTACCAGTCATCGCTGGCAGCTCGATCCACCTTCGGGGCGTCTTCCCACCAATCAGCCATTACGGCTTCCTCCGCACGCTGCCATCGGGCGCAATAAACTGCGTGCCCGACGGGAGTCGGTCATATTCCGCCTTGCTGGTGATCTTCAACTTTGTTGCCGGCTTGGTGGGTGCTGTGTTCTGCGCCGGCTTTGCCCCACCAGCACTGGATGTGGGCTTGCCCGCGGCGGCGCCCCTCTGAATTGGCTCCGGTCTCGCCACCCGCTCTGGATCCGCACCGTAGTCAGCAGCGTAGCTCCGGTATCGCTCGGCGAGATCGTTGTACCGGCCAACCCGCGAGCTGTAGACATCCCCAGCGGACCGTACGAATTCATTGCGCTGACCCGGGTTCAGGCGCTCGCCACTGATTGCCTTGTTGTAAACGTTCCGGATTCGATCCGGGATACCGGCCGCGTTCTGTGCCGTGGCAAACTCGCCCTCTCTGACCACAGAGCCCGGATCGAGCATCTTCATGTAGCTGAAAATGAGCGCGATGTCATTGGGCGCAGATGGGTTTGCTGCGACGCCCTTGATTGTCAGATAGCTTTGCCGCACATCGTTGAACGCCTTTACATCAGGCAGTGAATCGAATTCCTTGCGCAACGAGCCTTCGTCCCGCCGCATTTGCCGGCCTTCTTTGCCGCCTCCTGCAGCATTGATGGCCATCTGTTGCCGCGCGCGGCTGTCGACCATGTTTTGCCCACGGATTTGCACGGCACGGTTTTCAGCATCGTTCCGTTGTCCGTACTGGAATTTCTCGACGTCCAGGTCATATTCTTTGCCCTTCCACTCCTGCTGCACCTGCTGCGAGACCGTCAGCGCCCGATTGCGCGCGTTCGCAACGAATGTAGGGTCGTACACATCCGGGATTTGCCCCAGGTCGACGCCGGCCTGTGCCAGCATCTGTCTCGCCTGGTCGTAGCTGGCCTGATCTTTCACGCCAGCCGTGACGCGGCCGATCAGCTCCATCTGCTCGCCAGTGCGCATCAGGCGGGCCTTGTCAGCTTCGATTTCTGCCTTGTCTTGATCGGCGAAGCCTTTCTGCAGCTCAGGGATTTGAGCGCCCATGCCGGAATCAGCAAGGCCGCGCAGGAGCACATTGCGGTCGAGCTTGCCATCGCTGCCGTAAGCTTTGGCGTAGAGCTGGTTGCGCGTAGCCTCCTGCTGCGCGGCGGCGCGCTTGGCCTCACGCTCGGCTTGGCGGTCCTGCAGCAGCGCCTCCTGCGCCCGGATCTGCAGTGCGTTCTGGCGCACCTCGAACGGGCTCTGGATCTGCGGCTGCTGCACCATCAACGGGATACGGGGATCGAGTGGCATATCAGTTGAACCAGGAGTAGACGCCATTCGGGGCGGCTTGGTTGTACGGCTGGATCGGGTACTGGGGCTGCCCTCCGTCAAGCGCCTGTTGCTGCTGCCAGTAGTTGATGCCCTGGCCGATCGCCCCGCTCAAGGCATTGCCGGTGCCGACGTAGCCGGAGGCACGCGCATTGGCGCCCTGCATCATCGCGTTGCCCATGTTGCTGGCAGCGTTGGTGATGTTCTGGCCTACCTGGCTGGCATAGTTCTGCCCGGCCTGCCCGAGCTGATTCACCGCGGTCTGCCCCACCCCCGCGACCCCGGCGAGACGGTTGTAGCGATTGCCCTGCTGCAGCTGGAAGCGATTGAACGCGTTGCCGAACTCATCGCTAGCCAGCCCCTGGCTATATTCGGTCAGGTCCTTGACGGCCTTGCCGGAATTGAAAAGCCCCCGCGATGCGAGTGCCCTGTCGATGGCCTGCGTCCCTTGCTGTAGCCGGAACTGGTAGCCGGGGTCCGCCTGGTAGTCCCGCATCGTGAACGACCGCACCAGGTCGCCGCCGGGCTTGATGCCGGCACTCAGGTATCGTTTTTCTTGTCGCTCACAGCAGGCCTCCTTGACCGTAGTCGCGGCGCTGCCCATCGTCGTAGCTGGGGCGGCAAACAGGCTTGGCAGCCCCAGGCTGCTTGACCTCATCCTCCCAGCGCTTGGCATTCAGCCACGTTGCGGCGTGTGGAACGAACTGCCCACCCTGCTTTAGCCAATCCGGCAAACGGGACTGCACAGCCAGCGCCGACAAAATCTGGGCTTGCAACTCGGCATCCGGCTTCAGCTTCTCCCAGCGTTTGCGAGCGGCATCCTTCGCGACCTTTTTCGGGTAGGCATCCCAGAACTCAGCGAAGCCGTCAGGCGTAGCGGCTGGGGGTTGGGGGGTAGGTGTTGGTTTTCCCTCGTGTGTGGGGGTGTGGGTATGGGGGGTGTGGGGGGAAAGGGCGAGGGGGAGAGAGGCCCCACTTACTGCCAGCGAGTTACCGTCTACGGTAAGACTTACCGTCTGCGGTATACCGTGTACGGTAAGTGCCACCATTGAGTTACCGCCTACGGTAAGTGGTGACTTACCGTCTGTGGTAAGTGCACTTACCTTCTGCGGTAACTGCTCAGCCGCCGAACGGAACTCATACAGGCGGCCGTCCTCGCACTCCGTCACCGTTAAAATGCCATGTCGCTTTAACTCGGCGACGGCATTCGAGACATGCGTCTGCTGCATGCCCAGTCGATCAGCGACGGCCTTCTGCTCGATCGGCCTCTGATGCCCGCCCAGTTCGACGATGGCCAGCGCAACGCGCAACGTGCGTGCGCCGCTGATGTCAGTGTCAAGCAGCAGCGTGTTGATCTGGGCAACATCCATAGTGCCCCCTGGATGGTTGGCCGCGCCGTAGGACGTGATGCAGTCGCCTTGATAGTCGGCGAGATAGGCAAGCGCCCTCACGCTACTGCCCTCCAGCGCTCATACAGGCCGATGCGCTCTACCGTGATCAGCCCCTCATCCATCAGGCCACGTAGCGCTACCTCCACCACCTCCCGCCCCCGATACAGCCGGCGACGGCACGCGTTGGTCGTCATGCCCGACTCGCCCTCATCACGCAGCAGGCTCAGCAGTGCATGCCGTAACCCGGCGTTGCCAGATGCCGCCCCGTTTTTTCCGCTAACTTCCCAGAACGAGGGCATCATGATTTGACGCATGCTGTGTTCCAACGGACTCATAGCTATCGCTCCCCCATGTGGCCCAGCATGGGCCAGTACGCTTTCTCGAACTCGACCACCCGTGGATCGAGCGCCCCAAATGCGCTCTTGATTGCGCAGTAGCCAATCAGCGCCTCAGTCGGCACGCCCTCTTTGGCTGCCGCAGTCACAAACCCCGCAGCGCAATCAGCCGGCATTGCCGCCGTCACCGTCACGCTGCTGGCCAGTACGGCCATCTGTGTTTTTCTATCGCTCATCCCCGCCCCCGCGGATTAGTGCGTTTAGTGCGTCCCAACCTGGTCCTGTGCTGGACTGACCGATTCGGAGACACGTAGTACCCTGTGCACACTGCCTAACAGATGGTCCTCAACGATGCGCTCCAGGGTCTCGGATTCGGACTTGATGCCGTGCACCGTCTGGTAGAGCAGGAATGCGTCGTAGACCCGGTCTCGCAGTCTCGTTTTGATCTCGTTGCGGCCTCTCAATGGTCGCGGGCTAGCCATAGCTATCTCCTGGTGTGGTTGGTCGAGTGGTGGTCAAGTAAACTCTGCCGCGGGCAACTAAAGTTGTTCCACGGGCATCGGCTGGACATAAGCACCGGGTAGCTTCATGACTCGCTATCCCGGCGCTCCTGCCGCGGGGACACCACGAGGAACCCACGAGCTACTAGCCGCCCGACGCCTGATTCAGGAACGATTCCTGATCTGCGCCATTTGTTGATCGCTGTCCTCGACAGACCAAGTTGACGCGAGATCTCTGCATCAATGCCTGGCCGGTCGCCGCCAAAAAGGGTAAGTAGGGTGTCGAATTTCATAGATGCAGTAAACCATAGTTCACCGCAAAGTGCAACCGAAGTTTACCGTTCAGCTGTTAACCTAGGTTGCATGACGAATCTTGCTGACCGCCTAGAGCAGGCGCTAAATGAAAAGAAGCGCACGGACCGCACGGCAAGCCGAGCCGGCCTAGCGCGCTATGTGGGGATATCTAAGACGGCGGTGGGGAAATGGTTTAACGGAGATACGCAGATCATCGACCCCAGGTACGCGCCCAAAGCCGCGGAATACCTGGGTGTCAATGAGCGCTGGCTACAGCATGGTCAAGGCACGATGAGTGCCGGGGAAGCAGCCACAGGGCACCCGTCAGAAGACGGGGAGGCGCTCCGTCTGCAACGAGTGCGCTTGTTCTCCGAGCAGTTGTATCGGCTGGTCGGGGGGATGAGCGACCAGGAGGCCGAGGAAACGCTAAAGATCATGTCTGAAATCGCAGAAGCCAAGGCTATGCGGCATCGGCGATAGGCGGTTCACGATCACACAAGACCTCTCCGCAGCGCATGACTAACTCTGCCTGCTTGGGGTCGAGGTCTGCTAACTGCTCGGCCAGTTGCGCGACTAAGCCGGCGATCTCGCTGGTCCCATCTGTGTTGGCTTTCTTGTCTTCCATTCTTACGCACTCATCATAAGACAGGCTGATAACGGCAAAGCTAGATGCGTATGGAATGGTCCGCAAGAGCTTGCTAATGTGATGGCAGATATTGGTACCTTTGGCGGCCGCGCGCCATCGTTAGCCGACAAAAGTGTATGCATTTTGTGTACTTACAATAATCAAGATGTAACTTACGCGCACCCTTGAGGGGGAAAGATGAAGAAATTTTTCGCCGTGTGGCCGCTGCTGCTGGCAGGGTGCATGAATATGCCAACGTCGCCGGCGCAAATTACCGGCGCTCAGATATCTAGCCTGAAGTATGAGACGCTCGATTGCAGGGCGTTAGCAGGAGAGCTGGATTCGCTGTCCCGTCGCGAAAACCAGCTTGTTATCGCACAAGAGCAAAGAATTAAAAGCAGCCAGACACAAGCACTCTTGGTGGGGTATGGACAAGGGGATGGCATTGAGGCGTCAGAGCTGGCAAACGTACGAGGCGAGCGGGAAGCTGTACTCAAGGCTAGAGCTATAAAGCGCTGTGAAGATCACACAGCAAAGAAGTGATCTGATAATTTCATCCAGAGCGGCTGCTCGACCCCGTCCCCGAGTCGATGGGCGAGACGATGAACAAGAGCGCGTGTGCCGCCATGCTTCGGCAGTAGCGAATGTTCAAAAACAAAATAGATTTCATGGGGGGCATCTACAAGGGTGCGTGCCGCGGTGATTGACCATCTCCGACTATCTACCCTATTACGCTGCATCATTCTGCGGCGGCACACTTGGCGCTATGAATGCAGCCCACCAGAGGGCGGCAAGCTGTTTTGCTGCGCGCGCTGCGGGGCCGTCTATTGGGCGGGCTACGGAGTGATGATCAAGCGTAGTGCTTGGCTAAGGCGGGGATAGTCCGATCAGAAGATGGAGCTGTTACTTACCAGTGATAGCCCTGCGCAGGTCCACAAGACGCCGCAGAAGGAACGCCCATGCGTGCCAAAGTAAAAATGGCGTGGACAAGATGCCGCCGAGGCATAGTGCGATGAGCCCCCATAGCTCGATCAAATCGCCGCGGACCGGTAGATTTGAGACTGGGAACTCTGCAGAAATAGCCGCCATGCGTTTAGCACAGATTCTGCCGGCCCACTCTTCATCTGCTATTGCAGCCCGTTCAGGGCGCCGTCCGGATAGCTCTGCATTGTCGCCTTGTAGCTCCTCCCAGGGCCCGTCCTGATCGAGCCTGTCGAGCTGGGCTCCTTTCTGCAGAGCTACAGACTCAGCCCTAAGCCACCACTTGCCCTGCTTTGAGACGGCAGCTATGTGCGCCCTTGCGGCCTCAAGACAGGTCTTTGTCTGCGTATCAATAAGGCGGGGGCCGCCTATCCAAAGCGTGGCCGACACCGCAATCGCAGAAAATGCGCCAAGCAGAGCATGCTTTGTCCACTTGGGTGGGTGATTAGCAAAGGCTTGCGTGGCTTCTTCCATATTGAGAACTCAGGGGTCGGCGTCTTGCCAGAGTGTAGCCGCAGTCAAATGGCATTGATAGGCCGCCGCCCCACTACAACGACTCCTGCCCATCCCGCACATAGTGCCGCACGGTATTCACGCTCAGCCCGCAGACGCGGGCAATGTTTTTGGGCACGTACCCACTCACCCCATAGGCCGCGCAGATGCTGCGCCGTGACACTGGCCCATCCTGCAGCACCATCTGGTAGACCGCCCCCAGCACCGCGTCAGCGGTCATCTGCATCGCGCAGGTCACGTGTTGCTGACGCTCAGCATCCATCCCCCGCGCATAGATCGCAGTGAGCGCCACGGCCTGTCCCGTCGGCGCATGCACCGGCACCGTGATCGCCACCGAATCCGGCGGCACCGCGGGCAGATAGCAACGCATGCTGGCATCGACCCGCCACACCACCGGCAACACCCCCAGCCGGATCTGATGCGCAAGCCGGCACGGAGGCGCATGCCACGCCGCCTCAAACTCCGGCATATCCGAATAGACCGGGATATACCCCAACCGCCGGGTCAGGCGTACATGCAGCATCACCGCATCGGCGCACAGGCGTTGCGCCATGGAGCCTGCTAGCCGCCGGAGCACAGCCAGGTCGGCGCTTTGCCGCAGTGCCTGCATGTATTGAGCGTTCTCGGGCCACATGGCGCGCTCCTATATCACGATTCGATGATATTCCCCTGTCGTGCACTGGTATGTAAGGACAAACCTTACAGAGAAATGCTATCGAGGCAATAGGCGCAGCCCATGCCGTTCGTCGGTAAACCTAGGTTTACTTGGTCAACTAGAGTTGACGAAAGCGGGTATAGTCAACTAAAGTTCACTCAACACAGCGCAACACACAGCGCCCCGCTCTTTAACAACCCGCAGCAAGAAACGGCAGCCATCCGCCGTGATGTGTCGGCAGCGACCGATACGCGAAGAGGATGAACAACGCCGATGCGCGAAGCGAGCTTGCCCGGCATACGGGTGATTCGAAGGTGGCGAGCAAAACCGTGGAATTGAAAGCCGAACTTTCCATTGCCGGCCTGGTGAAGGCGGCGATCGAATACACCATGAGCAAATGCCAGCCGGTCGACCCCGAATCACCCGCCAGCAGCACCGGCGACTACGGCGCAGCCAGCAGCACCGGCTACCGAGGCGCAGCCAGCAGCACCGGCGACTACGGCGCAGCCAGCAGCACCGGCTACCAAGGCGCAGCCAGCAGCACCGGCGACTACGGCGCAGCCAGCAGCACCGGCTACCAAGGCGCAGCCAGCAGCACCGGCAACCAAGGCGCAGCCAGCAGCACCGGCAACCGAGGCGCAGCCAGCAGCACCGGCAACCAAGGCGCAGCCAGCAGCACCGGCGACTACGGCGCAGCCAGCAGCACCGGCAACCAAGGCGCAGCCAGCAGCACCGGCGACTACGGCGCAGCCAGCAGCACCGGCTACCAAGGCGCAGCCAGCAGCACCGGCAACCGAGGCGCAGCCAGCAGCACCGGCAACCGAGGCGCAGCCAGCAGCACCGGCAACCAAGGCGCAGCCAGCAGCACCGGCAACCGAGGCGCAGCCAGCAGCACCGGCAACCAAGGCGCAGCCAGCAGCACCGGCGACTACGGCGCAGCCAGCAGCACCGGCAACCAAGGCGCAGCCAGCAGCACCGGCGACTACGGCGCAGCCAGCAGCACCGGCTACCAAGGCGCAGCCAGCAGCACCGGCAACCGAGGCGCAGCCAGCAGCACCGGCAAGCACGCAGTGGCACTAGCCTCCGGTTTTGGAGGTCGCGCAATGGCCGCAGAAACGGGTGCCATCGTGCTGGTGTACCGCAATGACGACGGTGAGGTCGTGCACATCCGCGCAAGCAAGGTCGGCGAGAACGGCATTAAGCCGCACGTTTTTTACATGCTGAACGCTGACGGGGAATTCGTGGAGGCCTGATGCTGCAAATCATCCTGATCGGCCTATCCCTCGCGCATGAGGCACCGCACATGCCTATCGATGCGCATCGAGATGCTGCCGATCCAAGCGCAGTACAGCATTGCCAGATTAACGGGCGAATATGCATCGGGGTTCATGTGTGCGTGACATGAACCCCGCCAAGAAAACTTAACAGGTCATGGAAAGGGCGCCTTACTTGGTACGCCCTTTCTGCGAACTGCAGCGGTGGTGTGTGTGGTGCGGCGTTGATGGAAACGCAGAAGCGCAGCGTATGAAGGTGGACGGAAGATCGGTGCAGTTCGCACCACTTCATCCTCCTCTTGGCCCCGGCATGTCCGGGGCATTTTTTTGGAGTCGATCATGTATAGATCACGGCAACAGTGGGCGTCCTGCGCGCCGGCTGATACGGCTGAGCCGGCCGAGCTTCATCGTCTGTATCGCGAGGCGCAGGCGGATATTGCTGCGCTGTTCGCCGTGCTGGACAAGGCCACATCGGTGGCTAGCCAGCTGGAATTTGCGATCTTCGCCTACGACATCGCCTGCACGACGGGCGGGAGCGATGAGCAGCGCGCCCTGGCAGCCAGGAAGGACCTGTACGCAATGAGGCAGCAGGCGGCCCATGTCATCGATGGCATGGACTACATCCTGACCGGCGAATGGCCGGAAGACCGTAATCAACATCCCCAGCGCGGGCTGGCGAGGCGCTAATGGACCCCAACGATATTGCCAGCGAGCTGGAGCAGGCAGCTCGCGACGAGGCGCTGTCCGCCGCCCGCGGCCGGCAGCGGAACCTGTTCCGGGCCGACTGCGCGGATTGTGGCGACGATCTGCCGCCCTATCGCCAAGTGTATGGCACGTGCATCGACTGCCAGGAGCGGCGCGAGCACATGGACAAGTTGCGGGGAAAATCATGAGCGCGCGAGCAGAACTGATCGCAAACATGCTGGAAACACCGGCCTATTCGCCGAATATCGCAGCAAATATCGTCGAGGCACTGAGCGAAATCGAGTCCGCAGAGGTCGAGCGGGCGTGGTTGCAAGGCGCCGCCGCGGTTGAGCGGATCGTCAACGACTACTGGTGGGCCAGGGCTGATCAGCATCTGGACAAACACCCCTGGGAGCTGGCCGAGTACATCGACCGGGCGCGGGAAGATCATTTGGCCGCAATGGCGGAGCGGAGGGCGGCATGACCCAACACACCGAAGCGGAAGTGCGCGAGCTGCTGGTCGATCTGGAGTGGTCGGTTGGTGAGTACGACAGATCGGGCGATAGCAAGAGCTGGTGCCCGGACTGCGGCGGATGCCAGACCGACTACTGTGACGGGGAAGCAGGGCACAAGGCCGGATGCCGGCTTAGCGCCATGCTTGCCGCCGCCGCGCAGCCATCCGGCAATGCCGCAGTGGTGGATGTGGAGCCGGGCTCGCGGGAGGGGGCGATGGTTGTCATCCAGCGCGACGAGAATGGCGCACCGACGGTATGGTGCGACCCAGAAATCGTCGATCTTGTTACGGCACTCAACCAAGGCAGTGTTACCACCACTGCGTCGTGCAGCGGGCACGGCGAGCGATTCGGAACCATCATGCTAGCCGATGGACGCGAGTTGATAGTATCCCCCGATTACTACACGACGCGTCTCGCCGAGCGACTGCTCCCTAGCCCTAAGAGGCTTCGGGAAATCGTTACCGAAATGGTTGCGTACCACGAACAGGACGCAGCCATGGCCGCAGAAGCAGGCGCCGCTGCCGATGCCGCGCGAGGGGACACATGACAGACCACTACCCTGCCCTACGACGTAGACATAAGATCCGCTCCATTGTGAGCGGTTTTTTTTCGGCCCTGATATTGATCGCCCTGGCCCTGGTGTTGATGTGGGCGCCCATAGGCGAGCATTTATTGATGAGCGCATCTTAGGAAAATCCCATGAATCCCATCACCCGAGCACGCATTGCGTGGCACCGGCTGTGCGCCTGGTGGCATAGCGGCGAGCAGCAGCACGCGCAGGCCATCGCCTTCGAAATCGAAGATGACCATCACGACGACATGATGGATCTGAGTCGCGCCAACCTGCCGATCGCCGATCGCAGCTGGCATCACGCGTACCTCCAGGAGGTATACGCCGCCATGATGATGGAGGCCGGCGGCAGGAGGCAGCGCCACCTTGCGAAGCTGAAATGGCATCGCAGAGCGATCGACAAATTGACCAACAAACAGGCCGCATAAGCGGCCTTTCTTCTTCCTGGAGTGGGCCATGAGAGGCAGCCAACTCATCGACGAAATGGATGAAGCGGAGCGGAGCGACTACTTCGCCTGCCCGTGGAATCAAGCGCCAGCCGATGCGCCTGAATCGGTAGACCGAAACAGCCAATGCAAAGGGGAACCCTCAAATGGCACTCACCATCAAGCACGAACCGACCTCGAATTTTGAACACGCGCCCGCCGGCACCTTCCCTGCCCGTTGCGTCCGTCTCATCGACATGGGCACGCAAGTGACCGAGTATCAAGGACGGGTGAAGCACCAACAGAAGGTGCTGATTAGTTTTGAGCTGCTGGGCGACGAACGCATGAGCGATGGTCGTCCCTTCATAGTCAGCAAGCGATATACCGCATCCCTCCACGAGAAGAGTGCATTCCGCAAAGATTTGGCCTCGTGGCGAGGCCGCGATTTCACGGATGAAGAACTCTCCGGCTTTGACGTGCGCAAACTGCTCAACGCCCCATGCCTGCTCGGCATCGTCGTGACCGAGAAAGATGGGAAGGAATTCTCAGATATCTCCAGCATCATGAAATTGCCCAAGGGCATGGAGGTGGACTCCCCGCACAATGCCCCGGTTTGCTTCGACCTCAATGACCCGGACTGGGGCATCTTCGAAGCCCTATCCAACGGGCTGAAAGAAGCGATCACGAAGTCCCCCGAATATCACGCGGCCAAGGGGCGCAGCCCCATCGCAGATCATGCATCAGCTCGAAGATCCGACGACTTCGAGGAAGATATTCCGTTCTGATCCATACAGCCCGGCCAAGCGCCGGGCTTTCCCATAGGCGCCGCCATGAAACTCTATGAAATCGGCGATCAGTATCTGGCCGCATTGCAAGACCTATCCGCCCGGGTTGAATCGGGCGAGCTGGATCCCGCCGTCCTGGCAGACACGATGGAAGGACTGCAGGGCGAGTGGGAGGAAAAGGCGCTCAACGTCGCCAAGTACATAGCCACGCTGGAAGCCGAGGCCGCGGCGATCAAAACCGTGGAGGAAGTCAAAGCTGCGCGACGCAAGCTGCTGGAGGCACAAGCGGATCGCCTGCGCGCCTACTTGTCGCGCGAAGCCGAACGGCTGGGCATCTATCCCAAGGATGCAGAGATCGCGATTGCCCCGGTTAAGTCACAGGCCGTGCAGATCGATGATGAAACGCAGCTGCCGGCGGACTACTGGCGCGAAATCCCTGCCCGCCGCGAGCCGGATAAAGCACTCATCAAGCAAGCCATCAAGGATGGCTTCCGAGTTCCTGGCGCGCACATTGAGCACCGGCATAGCGTGCGCATCAAATAGGAGGCTGAAATGGACAATCACGACGAGCTGCGCCGGCTGGCGCAGGCGGCGACGCCGGGACCGTGGCGCTGGGAGATCAACGCCAAGCACAAATCCATGCACTTGGTCGGCGGCGTGCCTCAGTATGACCTGACCGTGATGGATTTTGAACGCTGGGGCATGGGCGGCGCTGTTATCCGTCTTCGGGAGCTATCTGAGCCGGGCATGAACATCATGTCCCGGGTGTGCGACCGCCTCGACTGGATCGTCCCCTTTGCTGGACGCGAACACCATGAGGACTGGTGCGCAGATATCGATCATGCAGACGCAAAGTTGATCGCCGCCGCCAACCCCGCCACGGTGCTTGCGCTGCTGGATGAGCTGGCCGCATCGCAGGCGGAGGTGGCGCGGCTGCGGGGGGCGCTGCAGTTCTATGCCGAATGCCGCCACCTCAAGCTCGACGATGAAATGGGCATCAAGGCCCGCGCCGCCCTCGCCCGATCCTCCCCCGACGACGCGCTGCGGGCGTATGGGGAGCGGGTGGCGCGGGCGGCCTACGAGGCAGGAGTTAAGGCGTCCCGAGCCTTCGGTCTTTGTAAGATGAAATCGCTTTCGTCGTGGCGCTTCAGGCGAGAAAACGAAATTGCCAAAGTTCTTGAGGACGTGAAGCCATGAGCACGAACGTGACCCCGTATCAGCTCAATCTGCTGCACCACACCCTCGGGCTGCGGCCGGATAGGCGCGAGCCCTACCGCAACCACTTCGTGGCCGGGCCGGAGCATGACGATCTGGCCGACCTTGAGGCGCTGGTGTCGGTGGGCCTGATGGCTCGCAGCCCCACGCCGAAGTTCTGCAATCCGACCGATATGGTTTTCCACGTCACCGAAGCCGGCGAGGTATACGCCATAAACAACCTGCCGCCCGCGCCGCCGCCTCCGAAGCGATCCAAGTATGGCGATTGGTTGGACGCCGACACTGGCTTTAGCTTCCGCGACTACTTACTCGGCGACAACGCACCGGAATATGAGGGCGCATGGAGGGAGGGCACCGGAACCGGAAGGTCTTGCTGGCACTGGCGAATGTACCGCCGTGAATCACCGTGCTGGCAGAACCCCCGCATCGAAGGCGAGTGGAAGCCAACTAAGAAAGAAGCGAAGGCCAGCTACAAGGCAGCGCTCAAAGCCCAGCGCGGCAAGGGTGGTGAATGATGCCCTGCTACATCGAGCGCATGAAGAACGGCGACACCATGTTCATATGCGGCGACCTTGGCGCACATTGCGCTGCCGAGCATTGTGCGGCGGTATCGGGCTATTTGTGTGACTACCCCGTAGGGGAGGGCCTAACGTGCGACCTGCCGTTATGCGCCAGCCATGCCTACGAGGTCGCCCCGAATCTGCACTACTGCCCGGCACACCTGCTGATGTGGAACGCCTTTCGGGAGCATGGCGGAGAGAAACCCCCAACAAATCCGCGAGGCCCGGCACAACGCTGGGCTGACGCAAACGCAGGCAGCTGAACTAGTCCACGCCAGGATGCGCGCATGGCAGGAATGGGAAGCGGGCAACCGCGCCATGCCCGGTGCAGCGTGGGAGCTGTTTTTGATCAAGACCGGGCAAGGCCCGGCAAAGGGACGAAATTGAAATATCTCCTTCTGGCGGTGGTTGTGGCGGCCGTGGCCGTCTGCTCCCGCCGCGTCACGTGGTCCAAGACCAGCGACGGCTGGCATCGCATCTCCTACGACTCTGATCGCGACAACTGGCGTGATTGGTTCCGGGCGTGGCGTGACAAGCGGGGGCAGAAATGACCGAGGAAATCCAATGCTGCCGGACGCGAAAATGCGGCTGGCGTGGGATGTGGGCTGACCTCGTGCCGGTACCGTCTACTACGAAGGCGTATCGCGGGCTGGGGATCAAGGAGAACACCTGCCCGAAGTGTGGCGGGAGGGAGTTTTACCGCATCGAGCAGCCGGCCAGCACCAAACCCACCGAGGAACCGAAATGACACGAGACGAACAGATCGCCCGCGCTGCGATTGAGGCGTGCGCGAAGGTTTGCGCCGAAGAAATGGCGGAATGGGGCATCGACCGTGATGGCTGGCAGAGCGCGAAGGTCTGCAGGGGCAGCATCCTTGAACTCGACCCCGCCGCCATCGTGGCGAGCGTGCCGCATGACCCGCTCGCCGAAATGGTGGCGCTGACCGAGGACATCGGCGGGTACGACGAGCCGCAGCCGGCAAACAAGGGGTATGCACTCCTAGGCAATGGTGACTACCTAATCAACCACTCGGCCCCACCAATCGACGCGGGACTGGGCGCAGAAATCGTCATCACCAACGCCACCACCGCCGATAAGTCGGGCAATCGGCAGGTTGGAGAGTCGCGGGAGAACTCGCCCGGCAAGGGCATTGCCGCCGATGCAATGGTGATCCGCATCGGCTTCCTAAACATGGCTGCGCTGGATGCACTGGAAGGACAACTTCGCATGCTTCGCCGCGCCCACTGGCCGAAGTCGGACGAAGCTGAGCCAGCCGCCCCGCAGGTGCCGAGCCGTATGGCTGCTGGCGATCCACGTAACCCGATCAGCCACCCTTTCATCCACGATGGGTTTACCTATGGATGGAATGCCTGCATTGACGCCATGCTCGTCGCAGCCCCGCAGCCATCCGGCAATGCCGCAGCGGTGGGGCAGCCCACGGCCGCCAGATCGGGCACCAGCAAGGCCGAAACAGCACAGTGGCTGCAGCCGGATGATCTGGAACTGCTGATGATGTTCGGCATGCAGGCGGACGACTGCGATGCAGATGGTCACACACTCAGCAAGACCGAGGTGCAGCGACTGTGTGAAATTGGCGTGATCCGCAACCTGGGATTCGGCCGCATCGCCATGACCACCTTTGGCCACCACCTGTTCGACGCGAACTGGGAGCAATACCCAACGCTGCCGCTTCGCACCTATGCCGAGTACAACGCCATTGCTGCCGCCAATGCAGCCATGGCCGCAGAAGCAGGCAGGGAGGGGTGATGGTGAAGCGTAGACCCAGTGGCTTTTGCGCCACCTGCCAATGCGGTGTCGTGATCGGCGCACTCGATGCGAAGCGCACAGCCCGGCGCGACATGGGGCAGATTCTTGGCAAGTGGCTGTTCGATGGCTGCACTGTTCGGCCCTACTTTGATGGGACGTGGAGCATCGAGATTCGCCGTTGTGAGTGCGACGCCGCCGAGCGGCAGGGGGACAGTCATGACTGACAAAGAACGAGCCGAAGTGCTGGCGAAAGCGGTGCTTCGATCCTGGTGCTGGGAGGGGGGAGCTTGCTGGCACTGCCAAGGCCACTTCACTTTCACCAAATTCCGGTATGGATTCCAGCACGACGATAGTTGCCCGGTTGTGCTAGCGGAAAACATCGAAGCGATGCGCGTTCATGCCGCCGAGCGGCAAGGAGAAAGGAAGTGAACCACGACGACAACATCCGCGAGCTGCTGGAGCTGGCGGCGAAGGCGGCGGGGCTGCGCATCAGCAACCGACTGACTAAAGGAGGGCTGATGGTCTGTAGCGCGGACCGACCGGCCCCTCACAAGTGGAACCCGCGGGATGACGACGGCGATGCGCTGCGGCTGGCGGTGGCGTGCCGACTGACAGTCTGCACCGATGGCGATGCGACAGTCTCGGCGTTTGAGGCGTGGCTCGAAGATGGTCGCGTGTTTGTGACGCAGCGCGTCAGCGAAGGCCGCCGCACCGCCACCCGCCTGGCAATCGTGCGCGCAGCAGCTGAAATCGGCAGGAGGATGCCATGAACCACGACACATTGCTCGCCGTGGCGCGGGCGGCGTACCTCGCCGGGTTCGACCGTAGCTGCGAGGGCTACAACAGCGAATACCCCTACGAGCACAAAGGGGCCGCCCCCGAGAAGGATGAGGTGTGGGCAGCAGGATGCGAGCAGTCAGCGGCCGAGATCGTCTCCGAGGTGCTGGCGAGCCTGCCGCCGCAGAGCGATATCGGGATGCCGATGTCGGTGCCGGAGATGCCGCGCGACGAGATCATCCGCATGGCGGCAGAGACTGGGCTTGGAACTCTCCTGCCGACTTGGCATGGCCTTCCGCCGACTTGGCATGGCCGGCAACTGGATGAGATTGAACGCTTCGCGGTCCTGGTGGCCGACGAGCGCGACCGCCAGTGGCAGGAGATCGTCGCTCGGGCGAAGGGGGAGTGATGGCCACGCCAAATGCCCCGGCGCCACCGCCCGACGCCGACCTCACACGACAGCGCCTCCGATTGGAGGCGTCGCTGTTTCTGGGGCACGAACAAATAGGGGTATCTGATGGGTGAAGTTCTAACTCTCAGGGAAGCCGCCGACTTCCTACACATCCACTATAAGACAGCTGCCAAGCTGGCCGCAGACGGCAAACTGCCCGGTTGGCGCCCTACCCCCCGTGGGGACTGGCGTTTCCTCCGGGTTGACCTAATCGACATGCTGCGCAACAGTACGCCCCGGCGAGAAGCGCAGGCTGCAAATTCAGGAAATGCAGAATGGCGCGAAAGCAAGATGGCCTCTACCAAAGGGGCGAAATTTGGTGGGTGCGTTTCAACCACCACGGCCGGGAGATACGCCGCTCTACTGGAACTACCGACCGAACGGCGGCAGAAGAATACCGGGACCAGCTGAAAGCCTCGCTCTGGCGGCAGGAAAAGCTGGGCGAGCGACCTGAATACCGCTGGGAGGAAGCGGTTGAACGATGGCTGATTGATCGACTGGACCGGCCCACGGCCTACAACTGGAAGCTGACCCTGCGATGGCTGCACCCGCACTTGTGCGGTGTGAGGCTGGCTGACATTACGCGCGAGCGGATCGAGGCCATAAAGCGGGCGAAGCAGAAAGAAGGGGTGAAGCCGCGCACAGTCAATGACGTACTGAACGTGATCCGCTCTATCCTGCGCGCCGCACACGAATGGGAATGGATTGACCGGGCGCCTGTGGTCAAGACGCTACAGGAACCGACTCGCCGAGTGCGCTACCTGACCGACGCCGAAGAAGTCAGGCTATTGCGTGAGGTGCCCGAGCATATGGCGCCGATTGTGCGATTCGCACTCTGCACCGGGTTGCGGATGTCCAACATCCTGGGATTGGAATGGTCACAGATCGACATGACACGGCGTGTGGCATGGGTTCATCCGGATCAGGCCAAGGAAAGCAAAGCCATTCCGGTGCCGCTCAATAGCGATGCGGCGCAGATCCTGCGGGAGCAGATGGGGCAGCATCTGAGCCACGTGTTCACCTATCAGGGGGAGCCGATGCGGAGGGTAAACGGCCGGGCATGGCGCAACGCACTGCAGCGCGCGGGCATCGAGAACTTCACGTTTCATTGCCTACGCCATACCTGGGCAAGCCGGCACATCCAGTCCGGCACGTCACTGCATGCGTTGATGGAAATGGGCGGCTGGTCCGATGTGGACATGGTGCGGAAGTACGCGCATTTCGGCGCCGAACACCTGGTGGAACACGCCGAGCGGATCGCACGTTCCGCACAAAAGTCGGCACACAAAGAAAAAGCGACCGGGTGATGACCGATCGCTTTTGATTGCAACACATTGATTTTATTGGGCAATACTGGTCGGAATGGCGGGATTCGAACTCGCGACCCCTTGCACCCCATGCAAGTGCGCTACCAGGCTGCGCTACATTCCGAGAGGCACAGATTATATCGGGGAAGGTACTGGTTGGCTAGTCGTTTATCGTCTGCTTCTCACTCATCCAGCCAAGCCAGCAGTGCTTCAAGCTCGGTGCGCGCTTGGATGAGCGGATCATCCTCTTCGCGCTCCTCCCCCGGATGGGCAAGCTGGTTGCGGGCACCGCTGATGGTGAAACCTTGCTCGTAAAGCAGCGAGCGGATGCGCCGGACCAGCAGCACTTCGTGATGCTGGTAGTAACGGCGGTTGCCACGCCGTTTCACCGGCTTGAGTTGGGTGAACTCCTGCTCCCAGTAGCGCAACACATGTGGCTTGACGCCACATAGTTCACTTACTTCACCGATGGTGAAGTAGCGCTTGGCCGGGATCGAGGGCAGCTCACTGGTCGGAACGACGTTGCTGCTGTTTTGCATAGTGGATTTCCACCAAGCCCTTGAGCTTCTGGCTGGCATGAAAGGTGACTACGCGCCGGGCAGAAATCGGGATCTCCTCCCCGGTCTTGGGATTACGGCCCGGACGCTGGGGCTTGTCGCGTAACTGGAAGTTGCCAAAGCCGGAAAGCTTGACGGAATCGCCGGTTTCAAGCGCGCTGCGAATTTCCTCGAAGAACGCTTCCACCATGTCTTTCGCTTCACGCTTGTTCAGACCCACCTTGTCAAAGAGCAAATCTGCAAGGTCCGCTTTGGTCAACGTCATTGTTGTTTTCTCGGTACCGTGTGCATCGGTACTAGGGCGAAAGGGGAAGTTCATGTGGCCTCAAACTCTTAATGTCGCGCCTGCGGCCTCCGCTTGGCGAATCAGCTTCGCCACCGCAGCATCGACTTCTTCGTCGGTCAGAGTTTTGTGAGTATCTTGCATTAACACCTTGAAAGCAAGGCTCTTTTTCTGTTCCGGCACCCCTTTGCCGCGGTAGACGTCAAAGAGCGCGATCTCGGTCACGGGCCCGGAAGCAGCCTGGCGCAGCACTGCCAGCACCTCATCGGCAGGACGTGTCTCATCGACGATCAGCGCCAGATCGCGCCGGACTGGCTGGAGCCTGGAAACCGGTACCACGACTGTCCTGTCGACCGTGGTCAGCACTGCCACGTCCAATTCGAACACGATCGGGGCGCTGCCAAGCTCGTAGGCCTGAACCCACTTTGGGTGCAATTCCCCCAACACGCCGATCTGCGTGTCATTGAGCAAGACCGCGGCGGCGCGTCCCGGGTGCAGCGCAGGATGCCCGGTGATCGCGACGAAACGGGCTTCGCGCGGGGCAAGCAGCGCCGCAACATCGGCCTTCACATCGTAGAAGTCGACCCGCTCGCGACCGGCCCCCCACTGTTCCGGCTCGCGCGCGCCCCACGCCACGCCGGCCAGACGCTCCGGCTGCTGCTGGGCCGCCTTGCCGTGGAATACGCGCGCCAGTTCGAACAACCGCACCCGTTCCTGTTTGCGGTTCTGATTGTGCTTGAGCGAATGAATCAGCCCGCCGAGCAACGTGGAGCGCATGACACTCATCTGGCTCGCGATCGGATTGAGCAATCGGATCGGCGCATTGTTGCCGGCGAAATCCGCCTCCCAGCGTGCCTCGACGAAGGCATAGCTGACCGCCTCCTGGTAATCGCGCCCGACCAGGATGTGCTTGAGCGCCAGCTTGGGCCGAACCTGGCCCGGCTGTGGCAGCATCGGCGTGCGTGCGAGCGACGTGCCGACCGGGATGCGGTCGTACCCGTGCGCACGGGCGATTTCCTCGATCAGGTCTTCTTCAATCTGGATGTCGAACCGGTAGGAAGGCGGTGTCACATGGATGACTTCGCCAGCGGGTTCGGCCACGAGGCCCAGACGTGTCAGGATCGCCACGATCTCATCAACCGGCAGCGTCAATCCCAGCACCCTGGCCACACGCGCAACGCGCAGCGACACGGCAGGCCGTGCCGGCAGTGGCGCCAGCGCCTCGGTCACCGGACCCGGCTCGCCACCGCAGATGTCCAGGATCAATGCGGTTGCGCGCTCCAGGGCGTCGCGGCAACCGTTGAAGTCCACGCCACGTTCGTAGCGATGGCTCGCATCGGAGGAGAAGCCAAGCCGCCGTGCACGGCCGGCGATCGCTTCTGGCGCAAAATAGGCCGACTCGAGGAACACATCGCGGGTCGTGTCATCCACAGCGCTTGCCAGGCCACCCATGATGCCAGCCAGCGCCACGGGTCCTGTGGCATCGGCAATGACCAGCATGTCTTCCTGCAATGCCAGCGCTTTCTCGTTCAACAGCGTCAGTTGCTCACCGGGCTTGGCAACGCGCACTGTGATCCGACCGTCAAGTTTGCCGTGATCGAACGCATGCAGCGGCTGCCCCAATTCGAGCAGGACATAGTTGGTGACATCGACAATCGGTGAAATCGCGCGCAGGCCCGAACGCTGCAGGCGCTGCCTGAGCCAGTCGGGTGTGCGTGCAGCCGGGTTGACCCCTCGGATCACGCGTCCAGCGTAGCGTGAGCAGGCGCTCTGCGCCTCCAGGACCACTGCGCGCTGTACGTCGACTGCAGGCGCGACGGCATCGACGGGCACGGCATTGACCTGCGATCCGGTCAGCGCCGCCACTTCGCGTGCAATGCCCTTGATGGACAGGCAATCCGCCCGGTTGGGGGTGAGCTTGAGCGTGAACAGCTGGTCATCCAGTTGCAGATAGTCGCGCAGCGGGGTGCCAACCGGTGCACTGGCGGGCAACACCAGGAGGCCGTCGACCCCGTCCGGGATCCCAAGCTCGTCGCCGGAACACAGCATGCCGGATGACTCGACACCCCGCACCTTGGCGCGCTTGATCTTGAAGTCGCCTGGCAATGCGGCACCGATCCGCGCACACGGCACTTTGAGACCGGCAGCGACGTTGGGCGCGCCGCAGACGATCTGCAGCGGCTCGGCTTCGCCGACGTTCACGCTGCAGACATTGAGCCGGTCGGCATCCGGGTGCTTGACCACCGACAGCACCTCGGCCACGAACACATTGTCAAAGGCCGGAGCGGCGGGCTCCTGCTCCTCCACCTCCAGGCCAGCCATGGTCAGCAGGTGCGAAAGTTCATCGGAGGTCAGTGCCGGGTTCACCCAGCTGCGCAGCCATTGTTCGGAGAATTTCATGGGAATATCCGTTCGGGTTCATCGCCAGGGGGCCGCATGGCGGCCGCGTCACGCTTGAGGGCTTATCTGAACTGCCCGAGAAAGGACAGATCGTTCTCGAAGAACAGCCGCAGATCATTGACGCCATAGTGCAGCATGGCAAAGCGGTCGAGCCCGATGCCGAAGGCGAAGCCGGTGTACTTTTCCGGATCGATGTTCACATTGCGCAGCACGTTGGGGTGGACCATGCCGCAACCGCCCACCTCCAGCCAGCCGCGCGCACCCAGTACGTCGATCTCGGCCGACGGCTCGGTGAACGGGAAGAACGAAGGACGGAAGCGCACCTGCAAATCGTCACGCTCGAAGAAGTTGCGCAGGAAGTCGACGATCACGCTCTTCAGATCGGCGAACGACACGCCCTCGTCGACCCACAACCCTTCCATTTGATGGAACATCGGCGAATGGGTGGCATCCGAATCCACGCGATAGACCCGGCCGGGTGCAATGATCTTGATCGGTGGCTGCTGCTCCAGCATGTAGCGCACCTGGATCGGGCTGGTATGCGTGCGCAACACCTCGCCACCTTCCAGATAGAAGGTGTCGGCCATCGCGCGCGCCGGATGGTTGCGCGGGATGTTGAGCGCCTCGAAGTTGTGGAAATCGGTTTCGATCTCGGGACCGTCCGCCACCTCGAAGCCAATCGAACGGAACAGTGCTTCGATACGCTGCTGCACCAGTGTCACCGGATGCAACCCACCGTTCAGACGCCCACGTCCCGGCAAGGTGACATCCAGCGATTCGGCCGCAAGCTGGCGTGCCAGCTTCTCGGCCGCCAGCGCCTCACGCCGCGCCGCGAGCGCGGCTTCGAACGCCTGCTTGGCCTGGTTCACCTTGGCGCCAAAGGTCTTCTTCCCTTCTGGCGACAAGGCCGCCAGTTGCTTGAGCAGCGCGGTGATCGCGCCCTCCTTGCCGGTATAACGCGCCTTGGCGTTTTCCAGCTCGATGGGATCAGTCGTCGCATGCAGTGCGGCGATTCCTTCGTCGAGTATGCTTTGTACGTCGGCAACCATGGTATGCGCCCGGTTTTCTGTCAAAAGCGATGCCTAAGCCTTGCCGCTTAGGAATCGGTTCTGCGTCGATCAGGAACAAAAAAGGGAGGCTAGAGAGCCTCCCCTTTCAAGGACTTGCCGGTCAGGCAGCGAGGCTCGCCTTGGCTTGCTCGACAAACTTGGCAAAAGCCGGCTTGTCGAACACGGCGAGGTCGGCCAGAACTTTGCGGTCCACCTCGATCCCGGCCTTCTTCAGGCCGTTCATGAAGCGGCTGTACGCCAGACCCAGTTCGCGGGCAGCGGCATTGATCCGCGCAATCCACAGCTGACGGAACTGACGCTTTCTTTGACGGCGGTCACGGTAGGCATACTGACCGGCCTTCATCACCGCCTGCTTGGCGATCCGGTATACGTTCTTGCGACGGCCGCGATAGCCCTTGGCCAGCGCCAGGACTTTCTTGTGGCGGGCGCGGGCGGTTACACCACGTTTAACGCGAGGCATGGTTCGTCTCCTTCAGTTACGCGTAGGGCAACATCGCGCGCACGTGGCCCATGTTGGTCGCATCGACCATGGCGGTGCCGCGCAGCTGGCGCTTGTTCTTGGTGGTCTTCTTGGTCAGGATGTGGCGCTTGAAGGCATGGCTGCGCTTGACGCCGCCCCCGCCGAGCACCTTGAAGCGCTTTTTGGCGCTGCTCTTGGTTTTCATCTTGGGCATGTGAGTGCTCCGAATGACGTTAGATCTGGCAGCAGGCGGCCCGTCGGACGGGCACTTGAAGCCTGGCACCACGCTTTTGTGCGACAACCGGCCTTTCGGCCTTGGCGGATGTTGTCGCCAACCCGCTTGATAAACAATCCGACTACTTCTTCTTCGGCGCCAGCATCATGATCATCTGCCGGCCTTCGAGCTTGGGAAACTGCTCGACGACCGCCAGCTCGGTCAGGTCCGACTCGATGCGCTTCAACTGCGCAAGCCCGATCTCCTGGTGGGCCATTTCGCGCCCCCTGAAACGCAAGGTCACCTTGGCCTTGTCGCCCTCTTCCAGGAAGCGGGTCAGGTTGCGCAGCTTCACCTGATAGTCGTTCTCGTCGGTCCCAGGGCGCAGCTTGACTTCCTTGACCTGGATCTGCTTCTGCTTCTGCTTGGCCGCGTGTTCCTTCTTGGACTTTTCGTACTTGTACTTGCCGTAGTCCATGATGCGGCACACGGGGGGCACTGCCGTCGGCGCGATCTCGACCAGATCGACTTCCGCTTCCTCGGCCAGCGTGATGGCCTGCGCCAAGCTCACGATACCGAGTTGTTCACCATCCAGGCCTTGCAGACGAATTTCGCGCGCGGTGATCTCACCATTGATCCGCGGCTCTTTATCCTGAGCAGCTATCGCCATTCTCCAAGTCAGACAAAATAAAAACCGTGCGTTCGGGTGTGACTCAAATCCCCGGGGATTCGGCTGCAATGCGCGCAATCAGCGCCTGTACCGACATTTGCCCGAGGTCTTCGCCACTACGGCTACGCACGGCCACCAAGCCTGCCGCTTTCTCCTTGTCCCCCACCACCAACTGATAGGGAAGGCGCTGCAAGCTATGTTCGCGGATTTTATAGGTTATTTTCTCGTTTCTCAAGTCAGCTTCGGCCCGCAGCCCGGCAGCCTTGAGTGCGGCAGCCACTTCGGCGGTGTATTCGCGCTGCGCCTCGGAGATGTTCATCACCACCACCTGCACGGGCGCCAGCCAGACCGGGAACGCACCGGCGAAGTTTTCGACCAGGATGCCGATGAAGCGCTCCAGCGAGCCCAGCACCGCGCGATGCAGCATGATGGGGCGATGTTTGCTGTTGTCTTCGCCGACGTACTCGGCACCAAGCCGCTCAGGCAGGTTGGGATCGATCTGCAGCGTACCGCATTGCCACAGCCGACCGAGGCTATCCTTGAGCGTGAATTCGATCTTGGGGCCGTAGAAGGCGCCTTCGCCGGGCAGGTAGTCGAACGGCATCTCCTTGGACTGGAGCGCCATCGCCAATGCAGCTTCGGCACGGTCCCAGCTCTCTTCGGTACCGATGCGCTTTTCCGGCCGTGTCGAGAGCTTGACCAGGATTTCGTGGAAGCCAAAGTCGGCGTACACCTCCTTCAACAGATCGATGAAGGCGGCTGCCTCCTGCTGCACCTGCTCCTCGGTACAGAAGATATGCGCGTCATCCTGCACAAAGCCGCGTACCCGCATGATGCCGTGCAACGAGCCCGATGGTTCGTTGCGATGGCAGGAGCCGAATTCGGCGTAGCGCAGCGGCAGATCACGGTACGAGCGCAGCCCCTGGTTGAATACCTGGATGTGCCCCGGGCAATTCATCGGTTTGACCGCGTAGTCGCGCTTTTCCGATTCCGTGGTGAACATGTTGTCGTGGTAGTTGCCCCAGTGCCCGGACTTCTCCCACAGCGAGCGGTCCATCATCATCGGCGTGCGGATCTCCTGGTATCCGTGCCGGTGCAGTTTGCGGCGCATGTACTGCTCGATGGTCTGCCACAGCGTCCAGCCCTTGGGATGCCAGAACACCATGCCAGGCGCCTCGTCCTGCATATGGAAGAGATCAAGGGCGCGGCCGATCTTGCGGTGGTCGCGCTTCTCAGCCTCCTCGAGCCGGTGCAGGTAGGCGTCAAGGTCTTCCTTCCTGGTCCACGCAGTGCCGTAGACACGCGTCAGCATCTCATTGCGGCTGTCGCCACGCCAATAGGCCCCTGCCACCTTCATCAGCTTGAACACCTTGAGCTTGCCGGTCGAGGGTACATGGGGGCCGCGGCACAGGTCGGTGAAGCTGCCTTCGCGATACAGGCTCAGCACCTCGCCCTGCGGGATGCTCTCGATGATCTCGGCCTTGTATGCCTCGCCGATGCCCTTGAAGTAGGCGATCGCCTCGTCCCGCGGCAATTCATAGCGCTCGACCGGAATGTCCTGCCTGGCAAGTTCCGCCATCTTCTTTTCAATGGCGGCCAGGTCCTCCAACGTAAACGGGCGCTCGTAGCTGAAGTCGTAGTAGAACCCGTCCTCGATCACCGGGCCGATGGTGACCTGGGCACCCGGGAACAGCTCCTTGACCGCATAGGCCAACAGGTGGGCGGTGGAGTGGCGGATGATGTCCAGACCTTCAGCATCCCGATCGGTCACGATGGCCAGCTGCGCGTCGCGGTCGATCAGGTGGCTGGTGTCAACCAGCTTGCCATCCACCTTGCCCGCGAGCGCGGCGCGGGCAAGACCCGCGCCAATGCTGGCTGCCACGCCAGCCACGGTCACCGGCGCGTCGAATTGGCGTTGCGAACCATCGGGAAGCGTAATAACGGGCATCGTGGCCACCTGTGTGTGTGAAGTTATGGTTGTCGCCCCACCGGGCAAAAAAAAAGTGCGGCCAAGCCGCACTTTTTCTGAATCGAGCTGGTTGGAACCAGCGCACGGCTACCCGGTTAACAAGATTGGGTAGTGGTGCGAGTTCGGAACATCCCGATTTCCTTTTATTCGTTGGTAGGCACGATTGGACTCGAACCAACGACCCCCACCATGTCAAGGTGGTGCTCTAACCAGCTGAGCTACGTGCCTGTCGAAGGAAGGCGATCATAGCGGCATTGCCGCCTGTCCGCAAGCCCTGCTGCCGAAAAAACCGTGCAACGGATGCATTCCGCCGGCTACGGTGGCAAACCGGATGCCGGCCATACGTTACAGACCCGGCCGGCGCCAAAAATAGCGCCAGACGAAGCCCGGGAATGCCGCCACCGCGAACAGACACAGCGTGACGACATAGAACGGCCATTTCTGCGCATGGATCGGCGAGAAACGCTGCTCCAGGAACAGCGCGAGGGCACCGAGCAGCAGATACAACGCCAGCAGTTCGGCGGCACGCCAGGCAAAACCCTTGTCCGCAGTCGGCCGGACAAAGAAGATCCGCTCGGTCAGAAACGGTAGATTGGCGGCCAACGCCGCCAATCCATAGAGGATGCCCAGTTCCAGCATGATCAGAGCGGCAGCGAGAACACCACGGCATCGGTCAGCGTCGACAGCAGCCAATTGGGCGCCAGACCCAGCCCGAGCAGTGCAAGGCAATTGAGCGACAGTACGACGCGACTGGTGATGCTGCCCGACACGGTAACCTGTCCGGCCGGCTCATCGAAATACATCAGCTTGACCACGCGCAGATAGTAGAACCCACCGATCAGCGACATCAGCACCGCAAACACCGCCAGCCATACCAGGCCCAGATTGACCACGACCTTGAGCACGGCCAGCTTGGCGAAGAAACCGACGAACACCGGCACGCCGGCCATCGAGAACATCACCAGCAGCAGCATGCCGGCAAACCACGGATGGCGCTTGGCAAGGCCCTTGTAGTCATCGAGCTGGTCGGCTTCGAAGCCTTCCCGCGCCAGCAGCATCACCACGCCGAAGCCGGCAGCGGCGGTCAGCATGTAGGTCATCGCGTAGAAGAAGGCCGCGGCATAGCCGACCGGGCTTGCCACCAGCAGGCCCAGCAGCAGAAAGCCCATGTGCGAGATGGTGGAGTAGGCGAACATCCGCTTGATATTGGTCTGCGCGATGGCGGTAAGGTTGCCCAGCGCCAGCGAGAGCACCGCCAGTACGATCAGCATGCCGCGCCAATCCGGGGCGAAGCCTTCCAGCGCCTGCGCAAGCAGCCGGATCATGAAGGCGAACGCCGCAAGCTTGGGTGCCGAGCCGATCAGTTGGGTGATCGGCGTGGGCGAACCCTGGTACACATCCGGCACCCACATATGGAACGGGACGGCACCAAGCTTGAATGCAAGGCCGGTGACGATGAACACCAGGCCGAACACGGCGAGAAGCTCGTTGCCTTCGCGCATCAGGATGCGTTGCCCGATCTCAAGCACGTTGAGGCTGCCGGTGGCGCCATACAGCATCGACATGCCGTAGAGCAGCATGCCGGAGGCCAATGCGCCGAGCACGAAGTACTTCATCGCGGCCTCGGTCGCCTGCACCGAATCGCGGCGCAGCGCCACCAGCGCGTACAGCGACAGCGACAGCAGTTCAAGGCCGACGTACAGCACCAGCAGGTTGATCGCCGAGGCCATCACCATCATGCCCAGCAGCGAGAACAGCGTCAGCGAGTAGAGCTCGCCTTTGAAGATCCCGCGATCCGCCGCGTAGCTGCGTCCATAGATCAGCACCAGGGCGACGCCGATCACCATCCCGATCTTGGAGATCGACGCGATGGCGTCATTGACGAACATGTCGCTGAAGCCATAGAGCGGCGCGGGATGATAACCGCGCCACAGCAGATAGCCGGTGACCGCGAGCGTGGCAAGCGAGAGGGCGTGGGTGAGGCCACGCTTGGCATCGCTGACGAACAGATCGATCAGCAGGATGGCGCAAGTGGCACAGAACAGGAAGATTTCCGGCGTCGCCACCCAGGCGTTGAGACTGGTCCAGGTCATGCTTTCAACCCTTTGATTCTTTCAATCCGTTATTGGGGCAGCTTGGTCTGCGATACATGCCAGATCAGATCGTTGACCGAGAAGTGCATCAGGTCGGTGAACGGCTTCGGGTACAGGCCCATGCCGAGCACGGCGACCGCAAGCACCGTCAGCACCAGGAATTCACGTGGATTCACGTCCGACAGATGCGCCACATGGTCATTGGCCACCTCGCCGAAGATCACCCGCTTGTACATCCACAGCGTATAGGCCGCGCCGAAGATCAGCGTGGTGGCGGCCAGTACCGCGTACCAGAAGTTGACCTGCACTGCGCCGAGCACGACGAAGAATTCGCCGACGAAGCCGCTGGTACCCGGCAGGCCGGCATTGGCCATGGCGAACAGCATGAAGAAGCTGGCGAAGATCGGCATCTTGTTGGCCACGCCGCCGTAGTCGGCGATCTTGCGGCTGTGCACGCGGTCGTACATCACACCGATCGAGAAGAACATCGCGGCCGAGACGAAGCCGTGCGAGATCATCTGCACGATCGCACCTTCCACTGCGAACGGGTTGAGCTGGGTGCCCTGGGCGAACATGAAGAAACCCAGTGTCACGAAGCCCATGTGCGAGATCGACGAATAGGCGACGAGCTTCTTCATATCGGTCTGCACCAGCGCGACGAAGCCGATGTAGACCACGGCCACCAGCGACAGCAGCACGAACACCCACGCATATTCGCGGCTCGCATCCGGCGCGATCGGCAACGCAAAACGCAGGAAACCGTAGGCGCCAAGCTTGAGCGTGATCGCCGCCAGCACCATCGAGCCGCCGGTGGGCGCCTCGACGTGGGCATCGGGCAGCCAGGTGTGCACCGGCCACATCGGCACCTTGACCGCAAAGGCGAAGAAGAAGGCCACCAGCACCAGCGTCTGCGCAGTCATGGTCAGCGGCAGCCGCTGATACTCGGCGATCTCGAAGCTGCCGCCGGACTGGTAGTACAGGTAGATGAAGGCCACCAGCGTCAGCAGCGAGCCGAGGAAGGTGTACAGGAAGAACTTGATCGACGCATACACCCGGCGCGGACCGCCCCAGATGCCGATCACCAGGTACATCGGGATCAGCATCGCCTCGAAGAACACGTAGAACAGGATGGCATCGAGTGCGGCAAAGGCACCATTGATCAGGCCGGACATGATGAGGAAGGCCGCCATGTACTGACCGACCCGCTCCTGGATCACCTGCCAGCCCGCCAGTACCACCATCAGCGTGGTGAAGGCATTCAGGATCACGAACCAGACCGACAGACCATCGACGCCGAGGTGGTAGTTGATGTTGAAGCTGTCGATCCAGGGCCGCATTTCCTCGAACTGCATGCCGGCGTTGTGCACGTCAAAGCCGGTGTACAGCGGAATGGTCACCAGGAACCCGGCCAAGGCACCCGCCAGCGCCAGCCAACGCTGCACGCCTGCGTGCTTGTCCCCGCCTGCGGCGAGCACGATCAGGCCGGCAACAATCGGCACCCAGATCGCATAGCTCAGAAGATGTCCCGTCATAATCTACCTTTGTTCTCTATTTAATCCGAGCATCACCGTGGCAGCGCCACGCCGCCCAGCCACCACGTCAGCAACGCGATCGCGCCAAGGATCATGGCGAAGGCGTAGTGGTAGATGTATCCCGTCTGCAGACGGCGCATCACGTTGGCGAAGAATCCGACCACCCTGGCGGAGCCGTTGACCATCAGTCCGTCGATCAGCAGCGCATCGCCCACCTTCCACAGCACGGTGCCAAGGCCACGGCCCAGGGCCGCAAAACCGTTGATGTACAGGTGATCCATGTAGTACTTCTGCTCAAGCAGCTTCCTTACGCCGATCGCACTGAAGACGCGGTCGAAAAGCTGTGGCAGCGCAGGTTTGAGCATGTAGAACAGGTAGGCGGCGGCGACACCGGCGGCGGCCAGCCAGAACGGCAGCGTGGCAAAGGCATGCGTCCCCATGGCAAGGGCGTCGTGCGCGTGGTGGGCCACGGCCTGCATCGCCTTGTGCGCTCCGCCATCGACGAAGATCACACCGTTGAAGAAGCCGCCCGCCAGCATCGGCGCCATTGCCAGGCCACCGATCAGCACCGACGGGATGGCCAGCAGCACCAGCGGCAGCGTCACCACCCAGGGCGACTCGTGCGGCTTGTCGTTCGGGCCGAGGCCGTGATGGTGGTCATCGCCATGGTCATCGTGGTGGTGATCATGGCCATGCTTGGCCGCCATCCAGCGCTCCTTGCCGTGGAACACCAGGAAATACATCCGGAACGAGTAGAACGCGGTCACGAACACACCGGCCACCACGGCGAAGTAGGCAAAGCCGGCCCCCGGCAACGTCGATGCGCCAACGGCGAGGATGATCGAATCCTTGGAATAGAAACCCGACAGGAACGGCGTGCCGATCAGCGCCAGCGAGCCGATCAGCGAGGTGAGCCAGGTGATGGGCATGTACTTGCGCAGGCCGCCCATGTTGCGGATGTCCTGATCGTGATGCATGCCGATGATCACCGAGCCTGCCGCCAGGAACAGCAGTGCCTTGAAGAAGGCATGGGTCATCAGGTGGAACACGGCGACCGAATAGGCCGACGCGCCCAGTGCCACGGTCATGTAGCCAAGCTGCGACAGCGTGGAATAGGCCACGACGCGCTTGATGTCGTTCTGGATGATGCCAAGCAGCCCCATGAACAGCGCGGTGATGGCGCCGATCACCAGCACGAAGTTGAGTGCGGTGTCCGACAGCTCGAACATCGGCGACATGCGTGCCACCATGAAGATGCCGGCGGTGACCATGGTCGCCGCGTGGATCAGCGCCGAGATCGGGGTCGGGCCTTCCATCGAGTCCGGCAGCCACACGTGCAGCGGGAACTGCGCCGACTTGCCCATCGCGCCGACGAACAGCAGGATGCAGGTCACGGCCATCAACGACCAGGTATGGCCGGTCCACAGCGTGATGGTGGTGTCCTTGAGCTCCGGTGCCCGGGCGAACACCTCGGCATAGTCGAGGCTGCCGAAGTAGGCGAGCACGAGTCCGATGCCCAGGAGGAAGCCGAAATCACCGACGCGGTTGACCAGGAAGGCCTTGAGGTTGGCGAAGGTGGCGGTCGGGCGCTTGAACCAGAAGCCGATCAACAGGTAGGAGACGAGGCCCACCGCTTCCCAGCCGAAGAACAGCTGCACGAAGTTGTTCGCCATCACCAGCATCAGCATCGAGAAGGTGAACAGCGAGATGTAGCTGAAGAAGCGCTGGTAGCCCGGGTCCTCGTGCATGTAGCCAATGGTGTAGATGTGCACCATCAGCGAGACGAAGGTGACCACGCACATCATCATCGCGGTGAGGGTGTCGACCAGGAAGCCGACGTTGAAATCGATGCCGTTGATGCTCAGCCAGGTGTAGATGGTGCCGTTGTACGGTTGCCCGCCCGACAGCAGGTGGTTGAGCACATAGGCGGAAAGCGCGAACGAGACCGCGACGCCACCGATGGTGACGCAGTGCGCGGCGCGCCGGCCGATAGCCCAGCCGAAGAGACCCGCGAGGATGGCACCGAACAAGGGCGCAAGCGGAATCAGCAGGTAGATTGTTTTCATGTCCATTGCGTATACCCGTATGTTTTCCGGTTAGCCCTTGAGGTGATCAAGGTCTCTGACGTTGATCGAGCGCAGGTTACGGAACAGCACGACCAGGATCGCGAGGCCGATGGCCGATTCGGCCGCCGCCACGGTGAGGATGAAGAACACGAAGATCTGGCCGGCCGAGTCGCCCATGAACTGCGAGAACGCGATGAAGTTCATGTTGACCGCGAGCAGCATCAATTCGATCGCCATCAGCAGCACGATCAGGTTCTTGCGGTTCATGAAGATGCCGAACACGGAGATCGCGAACAGGATCGCCGCCAGCACCAGATAGTGGTTGAGTGTCAGCACAAGGGATTCCTTTTATCCGGATCAGGTCTGCTGCTCGCCGTCGGGCTTGGGCGGCTCGAACGACGGCCTGGCTTCGGGCGCCATCTTGACAAGACGCACGCGCTCGTCGCGCCCCACCTTGATCTGGTCGGCCGGGTTCAGGTACTTGGTCTGCTTGCGCTTTCTGAGCGTGAGCGCGATGGCGGCGATCATCCCCACCAGCAACAGCGCCGCGGCCAGCTGGAACGGCAGGAAGTAGGTGGTGTAGATCTGCACACCCAGTTCACGCACATTGCTGTAGCCGGGAGCGGGCTCGGTCAATTGGGCGCCCGGCAGCTGGGCGGCCGGATGCAGCAGGATGGCCACCATCTCCGCGGCCATCAGCACCGCGACCACCGAGGCGACCGGCACGAACTTCCAGAACCCCTTGCGCAGCTCCTCGAAGTTGATGTCGAGCATCATCACCACAAAGAGGAACAGCACCATCACCGCGCCGACGTAGACGACGATCAGCGAGACGGCGAGGAATTCGGCCTGCATCAGCATCCACAGCATGGCGCCGGTGAAGAACGACAATACGAGATAGAGCGCGGCGTGCACCGGGTTCTTGGCGGTGATCACCATCAGGCCGGCAAACAGCAGCACAGCGCTGAACGCATAGAAAAGGACTTCGGTCATGGCGGATTCCTGTGCTTAGCGGTACTTGGCGTCGGCCGCCTTGCGCGCTGCGATCTCGGGTTCATACTTGTCGCCGATGGCCAGCAGCATGGGCTTGGTGTAATAGAGATCGCCGCGCTTCTCGCCGTGGTATTCGAGGATGTGCGTCTCGACGATGGCGTCGACCGGACAGGCTTCCTCGCAGAAGCCGCAGAAGATGCACTTGGTCAGATCGATGTCGTAGCGGGTGGTACGACGGGTGTTGTCGTCTTCGCGCGCTTCCGACTCGATGGTGATCGCCAGTGCCGGACACACCGCCTCGCACAGTTTGCAGGCGATGCAGCGCTCTTCGCCGTTGGCGTAGCGGCGCTGCGCATGCAGGCCGCGAAAGCGCGGGCTGAGCGGTGTCTTCTCTTCCGGGAACTGCACCGTGATCTTGCGCTGGAAGAAGTGGCGCCCGGTGAGCATCAGGCCCTTGACCAGCTCGACGAGCAGGAAGGTCTTGAAGAAATGATTGATTCGTTCCATGGCTCGGATCCTTACTTCCACAGCGACAACGGGGTCTGCATCCAGGCGCCGACGAAGATGATCCACACCAGCGTGACCGGGATGAAGATCTTCCAACCGAGGCGCATCAACTGGTCATAGCGATAGCGCGGGAAGGTGGCGCGGAACCACAGGAAGCAGAACAGCATGAAGGCGACCTTGAGCACCCACCACAGGAAGCTCGGGGCGCCGAGGAAACCCCAGCTCGCCGGGAACGGGCTCAGCCAGCCGCCGAGGAACATCACCGAGGTCAGCGCCGAGATCAGGATCATGTTCGCGTATTCGGCAAGGAAGAACAGCGCGAAGCTCATGCCCGAGTATTCGATCATGTGACCGGCGACGATCTCGGATTCGCCCTCGGTCACATCGAACGGCGCACGGTTGGTTTCGGCCACGCCAGCGATGAAGTAGACAACGAACAGCGGCATCAGCGGGATCAGGTTCCAGCTCAGGATCGAGCCGCCAGCGATGCCCTGCCCCTGCTGGTTCACGATCTCGGTGAGGTTGAGCGAGCCGGACACCATGATCACGCCGATCAGCGCGAAGCCCATCGCCAGCTCATACGAGATCACCTGCGCCGCGGCGCGCATCGCGCCAAGGAAGGCGTACTTGGAGTTCGATGCCCAGCCGGCCAGGATCACGCCGTACACGCCCATCGAGGTGATGGCCATTACGTACAGCAGCCCCACGTTCACATCGGCGAGCACGAAGCCCGGGTAGAACGGCACCACGGCCCAGGCGGCCAGCGCCGGCACCAGCACCCAGACCGGGGCCAGGAAGAACAGGCCCTTGCTCGACGCCGAAGGGGCGATGATCTCCTTGAGCAACAGCTTCACGCCGTCGGCGATCGGCTGCAGCAGCCCGAAGGGTCCGACGCGGTTGGGACCGATCCGGATCTGCATGTAGCCGATCACCTTGCGCTCGGCCAGCGTCAGGTAGGCCACCGCGCCCATCAGCGGCGCGACGATGCAGACGATCTTGAGCAGCGTCCACACCACATAGCCCAACTCGGCGCCCAGATAGCTTTGCAACAGTTCCATCGTGTCGTCGTCCTTATGCCTGGGCCGCGCCGACCGGGCCGATGAAGGCACCCAGTGCGCGCGTGAGCGGGTGGTTGGCCGGTACGCGCAGCACGTCGTCCAGCAGGCCGTCGTCCAGTGCGACATCGAGCGTGGCAACGCCCTCGCCCTGCTTCACCTGGGCCTTGCCGCCCACCGACAGACCGAGCTTCGCGAGCGTCGCAGCATTGGCCTTCAGGCAGCTTGCGACCTGCGCGTCGGTGGTGGCCTGCAGCGCCGGGGCACGACGGGTCAGCATGTCGAGCTGGTAGATCGGCACTTCACCGAGCCGCACGAGGCCGCCTGCAACCTGCGCCTTGACGGGCACCGGCGTGGCCAGCGCGTTGGACAGCCTGGCGGTCAGATCACCGGTCAGCGCCAGATCGCGCACTTCCTCGGAGCTGTTGAAGTTGAAGTTCTCAAGGCCGAGCAGATTGCCGAGCACCCGCAACACCTTCCAGGCCGGCCGGGTCTCGCCAAGCGGACGCACCACGCCGTTGAAGCTCTGTGCCACCCCTTCCATGTTGACGAAGGTGCCGGCGGTCTCGGAGAACGGCGACACCGGCAGGATCACGTCGGCGTGCTCCAGTGCGCAGCTGCCGAAGCTGGAGAGTGCGACGACCATGTCCGCGCCCTGCACCGCGGCCAGCGCCTCGGCACCGTTGGCGGTATCGAATTCGACCTCGGCGTTGAGCAGCACGTAAGCCTTCCTGGGCCGGGCGAACAGATTGCCGGCACCGGTGGCACCGACCAGCTGCGCCCCGACGGCGTTGGCTGCGGTGGCCAGCACGCCCAGCTTGGCGCCGAGCGCGTCGGCGAGTGCAGCGGCGGCAGCGTACAACTCGGCGTAACGGGGATGCTGCTGTGCCAGGTTGCCCAGCACGATGGCGGCCCTTTCCTTGCCCTCGAAGGTCGCGGCGACAGCGCGCGCGGCCTCGGTGACCTCGACACCGGCAAGGTCGATGTGTGCCGGGATGGCGGTGCCGCGGGTCTCGGCCACGGCCTTGAGCACCGCCAGCACCCCTTCGACCAGTTGATCCGGGCGCACCACCAGTTGACCGGCCAACGTGGTCAGCAGATCGTCGGCATGCGGGTTGACCATCAACAGCCGGGCACCCTTCTTCACCGCCTGACGCAGACGCTGCGCCAGCAGCGGCTGCTCCTTGCGCAACGTGGAACCGACCACCAGCACCGCCTCGCTGCCGACGAAGTCGACAACGGACTGCCCCAGCCAGGTCACGCCCTGGGTCTTGAGGCTGAAGTCGGCGGCTCGCAGCCGGGCCTCGACATTCTGGCTGCCCAGACCGGCGAACAGTTGCTTGAGCAGATACAGCTCTTCGACGGTGGCGTGCTCGGTCGCGACCGCGGCGATGCTGTCGGCGCCATGGTTGGCGACGATATCCTTCAAGCCATTGACCACGTATTCGAGCGCGGTCTGCCAATCGGCCTCCTGCCACACGCCGCCCTGCTTGATCAACGGACGGGTGAGACGCTCCTCCGAATTGAGCGCTTCGTAGCTGAAGCGGTCACGGTCGGCGATCCAGCATTCGTTGATCGCTTCGTTTTCCAGCGGCAGCACGCGCTTGACCCGGTGATCCTTGACCTGGACCACGAGGTTGGCACCCAGGCCATCGTGCGGGCTGACCGACTTGCGGCGCGACAATTCCCAGGTACGGGCGCTGTAGCGGAACGGCTTGCTGGTCAGCGCGCCGACCGGGCACAGATCGATCACATTGCCGGAGATTTCCGAATCGACGGTCTTGCCGATGAAGGTCATCACCTCGGTGTGCTCGCCGCGGCCGGGCATGCCCAGCTCCTGGTAGCCGGCGATCTCTTCGGTGAAACGCACGCAGCGGCTGCAATGGATGCAGCGCGTCATGTCGGTGGAGATCAATGGGCCCAGGTTCTTGTTGGGCACCACCCGCTTTTCTTCTTCGTAGCGGGACGAGGATTGGCCATAGCCGACCGCGAGATCCTGCAACTGGCATTCGCCACCCTGGTCACAGATCGGGCAGTCGAGCGGATGGTTGATCAGCAGGAACTCCATCACCCCCTTCTGCGCCTTCACCGCCATGTCGGAGTGGGTGTAGACCTTCATCCCGTCGGTGACGGGCGTGGCACAGGCCGGCAGTGGCTTGGGGGCCTTTTCCACCTGCACGAGGCACATGCGGCAGTTGGCCGCGATCGACAGTTTCTTGTGGTAGCAGAAATGCGGGATGTGCACGCCGACCGAATTGGCCGCGTCCATCACCGTGCTGCCGCCCGGCACTGTCAGTTTCTTACCGTCGATTTCGATTTCGAGCATATCGATTCGATCCCAATTGCAAAGTCTTTGGCGAACCCGAGAAAGCCGCCCGGCGCGATTCAGTAGCCGGGCACCAGGCAGTTCTTGTGTTCGATGTGGTGTTCGAATTCAGCACGGAAATGCTTGAGCATCCCCTGGACCGGCATCACCGCGGCATCGCCCAGCGCGCAGATGGTGCGCCCGGCGATATTGGCCCCCACCGACAACAGCAGGTCCAGGTCCTCCGGACGGCCCTCGCCGTGTTCGATGCGATGCACCACGCGGTACAGCCAGCCGGTGCCTTCGCGGCACGGCGTGCATTGGCCGCACGATTCTTCGAAATAGAAGTACGACAGACGCTCCAGCGCCTTGACCATGCAGACGGTCTCATCCATCACGATCACCGCGCCCGAGCCCAGCATCGAACCGGCCTTGGCGATCGAGTCGTAGTCCATCGTGCATTGCATCATGATGTCGGCCGGCAACACCGGGGCGGACGAACCGCCGGGAATCACCGCCTTGAGCTTCTTGCCGCCGCGCATGCCGCCGCACATCTCCAGCAGCTCCGGGAATGGCGTGCCGAGCGGGATCTCGTAGTTGCCAGGACGATTGACATGGCCGGAGACCGAAAAGAGCTTGGTGCCACCGTTGTTGGGCTTGCCAAGTTCGAGGAACTTCTGCCCGCCTTCGCGGATGATGTATGGCACCGAGGCGAAGGTCTCGGTGTTGTTGATGGTGGTCGGCTTGCCATAGAGGCCGAAACTGGCCGGGAACGGCGGCTTGAAGCGCGGCTGCCCCTTCTTGCCCTCGAGCGACTCCAGCAGCGCGGTCTCCTCGCCGCAGATGTAGGCGCCATAGCCATGGTGCCCGTGCAGCTGGAAACAGAAATTCGTGCCGAGGATGTTGTCGCCGAGAAAGCCCGCGGCGCGTGCCTCTTCCAGCGCGGCCTCGAAACGCTCATAGGCTTCGAACACCTCTCCATGGATGTAGTTGTACCCGACGGTGATACCCATCGCGAACCCGCCGATGATCATGCCTTCGATCAGCGCATGCGGATTGTTGACGATGATGTCCAGGTCCTTGAAGGTGCCCGGCTCGCCTTCGTCGGTGTTGCACACCAGGTACTTCTGACCGGGGAAGTTGCGCGGCATGAACGACCACTTCAACCCGGTGGGAAAGCCCGCGCCGCCACGGCCACGCAGGCTGGAGGTCTTCATCTCGGCGATGATCTCGTCCTGCGTCATGCCCCCCTGCAGGATCTTCTTGAGCGCGGCGTAACCGCCACGGGCCATGTAAGCGTCGATCTTCCAGCTGTTCGGATCGTCGAAATCGACGCCCTCGAACACGACGCCCTTCACGTATACGGTCATGTTATTCGAGCTCCGCCAGTTTCTTGTCGATCGCCTCGGGCGTCATGTGGTTGCACATGGTGTGGTTGTTCACCAGCATCACCGGTGCATAGCCACAGGCGCCCATGCATTCGCCTTCCACCAGAGTGAAACGCCCGTCCTCGGTGGTCTCGCCATAGCCGACACCCAGCTTCTGCTGCAGGTATCTGCCGGCGTCAGCGCCGCCGGAGAGGGCACAGGGCAGATTGGTGCAGACGGTGAGCTTGTGTCGCCCCACCGGCTTGCGGTCGAACATGTTGTAGAAGGTAGCGACCTCGTAGGCCGCCACCGGGGCGATGCCGATGTAGCTCGCCACGTACTCGATCAGTTCATTGGTCAGCCAGCGGTGCTCGGTCTGGGCGATGCGCAGAGCGCTCATCGTCGCGCTGCGGCGCTGGTCCGCCGGGTACTTCGCGAGTTCCCGGTCGATTTGCGCGAGGGATTCCGGGGTAAGCATTAGCGGTCGATCTCCCCAAAAACGATGTCCTGCGTGCCGATGATGGCGACCACGTCGGCCAGCATGTGGCCGCGCGCCATCTCGTCAAGGGCGGCCAGATGCGCGAACCCCGGGGCGCGGATCTTCAGGCGGTATGGCTTGTTGGCGCCATCGGACACCATGTAGATGCCGAATTCGCCCTTCGGGTGCTCGACGGCGGCATAGGCCTCGCCTTCGGGCACGTGCATGCCTTCAGTGAAGAGCTTGAAGTGGTGGATCAGCTCTTCCATGTTGGATTTCATATCCAGGCGCGAGGGCGGCGCCACCTTGTGATCGTCCACGATCACCGGGCCTGGGTTCTGGCGCAGCCAATCCACACACTGCTTGACGATGCGATTGGATTGGCGCATTTCCTCGATGCGGACCAGGTAACGGTCGTAGCAGTCGCCATTCCTGCCGATCGGGATGTCGAAATCGAGCTGGTCGTACACTTCGTAGGGCTGCTTCTTGCGCAGATCCCACTGCACCCCCGAACCACGCAGCATCGGCCCGGTCAGGCCCAGCGCCATCGCGCGCTCGGGCGTCAGCACGCCGATGCCCACCGTGCGCTGCTTCCAGATACGGTTGTCGGTGAGCAGCGTCTCGTACTCGTCGACATAGGTCGGGAAGCGCTTGGTGAAATCCTCTATGAAGTCGAGCAGCGAACCTTCGCGGTTGCTGTTGAGCCTCCTGATCGCGTCGGCATTGCGCACCTTGGAGGCCTGGTACTTGGGCATCACCTCGGGCAGGTCGCGGTAGACACCGCCCGGACGGTAGTAGGCCGCATGCATGCGCGCGCCTGACACCGCCTCGTAGCAGTCCATCAGGTCTTCGCGCTCGCGGAAGGCATACAGGAAGACGGTCATCGCGCCGCAATCAAGGCCGTGCGCGCCGATCCACATCAGGTGGTTCAGGATGCGGGTGATCTCGTCGAACATCACCCGGATGTATTGCGCGCGCACCGGCACCTGGATGCCGGCGAGCTTTTCGATCGCCATCACATAGGCGTGCTCGTTGGACATCATCGACACATAGTCGAGGCGGTCCATGTATGGCAGCGACTGGATGAAGGTCTTGGTTTCGGCCAGCTTCTCGGTGGCGCGATGCAACAGGCCGATATGCGGGTCGGCGCGCTCCACCACTTCGCCATCGAGTTCCAACACCAGACGCAGCACACCGTGCGCGGCCGGGTGCTGCGGGCCGAAGTTCAGCGTGTAGTTACGGATTTCAGCGGCCACCGTAATTCTCCTCGCGAATGATGCGCGGCGTGACTTCACGCGGCTCGATGGTGACAGGCTGGTAGATCACCCGACCCTGCTCGGGGTCGTAGCGCATCTCGACGTAGCCGGACACCGGGAAGTCCTTGCGGAACGGATGGCCGACGAAGCCGTAGTCGGTCAGGATGCGGCGCAGATCCGGATGCCCTTCGAACACGATGCCGAACAGGTCGAACGCCTCGCGCTCGTACCAGTTCAGCCCCGGCCACACCTCGACCATGCTGGGAATCACCGGGAAGTCATCGTCGGGGCAATACACACGTACGCGTAGGCGCACATTGTGGGCATAGGAAATCAGGTGGTAGACGGCGGCAAAGCGCGGCCCTTCCCACAGGCCGTCGCGGTAGGCGCTGTAGTCGACCCCACAGACGTCGAGGGCGCTTTCGAAGCGCAACCCATCGCGCAGCTGCAATGCCGTCGCCATCCAGGTCGCGGCCGGCACGTCGATGGTCACCTCGTCGAGCGCCACCTTGAGCGACGCGATGGCGGATGCGGGCAGCTGGGCGCGCAGAGTGTCGACCAGGGTATTGAGCGTCATCGTCATGGTCACCTCAGGCGCGCGACGCCACGGGCGTCTTGCCACGGGCGATGGTATTGGTGCGCTTGATCTTGTTCTGCAGCTGGATCAGCCCGTAGAGCAACGCCTCGGCAGTCGGGGGACAGCCAGGCACATAGACATCGACCGGGACGATGCGATCGCAGCCGCGCACCACCGAGTACGAGTAGTGGTAGTAGCCACCACCATTGGCACAGGAGCCCATCGAAAGCACCCAGCGCGGCTCGGGCATCTGGTCGTAGACCTTGCGCAGCGCCGGTGCCATCTTGTTGCACAGCGTGCCGGCGACGATCATCAGATCGGATTGGCGCGGGCTGGGGCGGAACACGATGCCGAAACGGTCCAGATCGTAGCGCGCGGCACCCGCGTGCATCATCTCGACCGCGCAACAGGCGAGCCCGAAGGTCATCGGCCACAGCGAACCGGTGCGGGTCCAGTTGACCACGGTATCGACCGTGGTGGTGATAAATCCTTTTTCGAGGCTTTGAGCTTGCATCATTCCCACTCCAGCGCGCCTTTCATCCACTCGTAGACAAACCCGACCACGAGCACTGCGAGGAAAATCATCATGGACAGGAACCCAAAGAGACCGATGTCCTCCAACACCACCGCCCAGGGCACGAGGAAGGCCACTTCAAGGTCAAACAGGATGAACAGGATGGCAACGAGGTAGTACCGCACGTCGAACTGCATGCGGGCGTCTTCGAAGGCCTCGAAGCCGCACTCGTAAGGAGAGAGTTTTTCCGGGTCCGGTCTGCTGGTGCCGAGCACTTTGCTCACCCCCCAGCCCAGCATCATCGGCAAGACACCTACGACCACGCCCACCGCCAGGAACAGCAGTATGGGGAAATAGTTCTGCAGCATTCGGATCCCCGATCAAATGACAACAAAAAGTAAGGCAGTCGAAAATTATTATTATTTATGACGTTCGATCGTAAAAACGCCGGGAGGTCCCGGCGTCTTTGAATCGAATCGTTATGGTGCCGACAGTGAGACTCGAACTCACACGGCCGCAGCCACTACCCCCTCAAGATAGCGTGTCTACCAATTCCACCATGTCGGCATGCAGTTTCAATTCGCCCGGATCGAGAAGCCTACTCAGGAATCTTGCTTTGTGCCGGCGCAGAGGCTGCAGGCGCCTCCTGCTTCACATCGTCCATCACCCCCAGCGAGGCGGACTGCTTGGGCGAGGTCATCAGCACCAACGCAAGACTGGTGGCAAAGAACACCGTGGCCCCCACGGCGGTGGAGCGACTCAGGAAATTGGCCGAACCCGATGCGCCGAACAGGCTACCGGCAGACCCGCTGCCGAAGGCGGCCCCCATGTCGGCCCCCTTGCCATGCTGCATCAGCACAAGCACGATCACTGCCAGCGCAGAGACCACGTTCACGACCAAAACCAAGCTATGAATCAGTTCCATCTTCTCTCTTCAGGCGGCGCGCATTTTAGCGCCAATAAGGGTTTATTGCAATGCCGCGGGCCCTCAGCCGGCCTCGCGACAGATCTCCAGAAACTCGGTTGCGGACAGCGCCGCGCCACCCACCAACACACCATCGACACCGTCGACCGCCAGTACCTGACCAGCGTTCTCACCCTTCACGCTGCCCCCATAAAGCACCCTGGTGCGCGCATTCAGGGTGCGCTTGATGAAGGCATGCATCTCGGCGATCTGCTCGGGCGTGGCCACCACGCCGGTGCCCACTGCCCAGGATGGCTCGTAAGCCACCGCATACAGGCTGGTCGGCACCCCGGCCAGCACCTGCAATTCCTCGGCGATGATGTCACGCGCGATGCCCTCTTCGCGCTGCGTCAAGGTTTCACCGACACAGTAAACAGGCAACAGGCCTGCATCAAGCGCCGCACGCACCTTACGGGCGGCGGTCTCGCTGGTCTCGCCGAAGTAGCGGCGGCGCTCGGAATGGCCGACGATGACCATCTCGCACCCCACATCGGCCAGCATGCCGGCCGATACTTCGCCGGTATAGGCGCCGATGTGGTATTCGCAGACGTCCTGCGCGCCCAGCTGGATCGCCGATTCGGCCTCACTCAGCATCGACTTGGCCAGCGCTAGGTAGGGATAGGCCACACACAGCGCGACGTTTGCGCCCAGCCCGGCCCGCACCAGCTCCGGCACGACCGAGCGGATCTGTCCGATGCTGCCATGCATCTTCCAGTTGCCGATCACCGTCTGCTTCGGCATCCGCGCACGCACCTTCTTTACAAAAGCTGTCGATTCTAGGCTCACACCCATGCTCCGTCAAACCACAGGCCCGTTGGGCAGACAATTGATTTCCGGGAGGTTGCAAAACAGGGAACTTGTAATATTTCGGAAACAAGCTGCCGATAGCATGCGAAGCCTATTACCTGAACGCCTTCACCCGGAGAGCAGACCATGACGTTCGCACGCACTTTGCTTGTCACCATCGGCACTGGCCTCACGCTGGCCCATGCTAACGCTGCCGATATCACCGGCGCCGGTGCGACTTTCCCCTACCCGCTTTATGCCAAATGGGCCGAACAATACAAAGGCAAGACCGGCAACGGTCTTAACTATCAATCGATCGGTTCGGGTGGCGGCATCAAGCAGATCACCGCCAAGACGGTCGATTTCGGCGCCTCGGACAAGCCCTTGGGCAGCGCCGAGCTGGCGAAGGCGGGCCTTGTGCAGTTCCCGACGGTGATGGGCGGCGTCGTGCCGGTGGTGAACCTGGAGAGTGTCAGACCCGGCGAGATCAAGCTCACCCCGACGCTGCTGGCCGACATCTTCCTTGGCAAGATCAAGAAATGGAACGACCCGGCGATCGCCCGGACCAACCCGGCCGCAAAACTGCCCGACCAGGCGATCACCGTAGTACATCGTGCCGACGGTTCGGGCACGACCTGGATCTTCACCAATTACCTTTCGAAGGTATCGGACGACTGGAAGACCAAGGTCGGCAACGAGGCATCGGTACAATGGCCCACCGGTGTGGGTGGCAAGGGCAATGAAGGTGTGGCGCAATACGTGCAACGGATCAAGGGTTCGATCGGCTATGTGGAGTACGCCTACGCCAAGCAGAACAAGATGAAGCACGTGCTGCTGCAGAACAAGGCCGGCAGCTTCATCAATCCGGATGACACCTCGTTCAAGGCTGCGGCCGCCTCGGCCGACTGGGCGGGCGCGCCCGGCTTTGGCGTGGTGCTGACCGACCAGGCCGGCAAGGATGCCTGGCCGATCACCGGCGCGACCTTCATCCTGATGCAACAGAAGCAGGACAAGCCCGAACAGGCCACCGAAGCGCTCAAGTTCTTCGACTGGGCATTCCGCGAGGGCGACAAGACCGCATTGGAGATGGACTACGTGCCGATGCCCGATAACGTCAAGAACGTGATCCGCACGTCGTGGAAGCAGATCACCGGCACCAACAACAGCCCGGTCTGGAAGTAATGCGGGTCGGCCAGCGACAGGCCGCCAGCCCCCAAGACAGCAGGAGCCGGCAGGCTCCTGCTGCGTTGCAATCCTGGAGATGCGCATGACGCCACAAGAACAACGCCTCAAGCGGCAGCAGACCGAAGATCGCATCTTCATGGGCACCACGCGCCTCTTTGCCTTCCTGGTCCTGGCGCTGCTCGTCGGTATCCTGCTCTCGCTATGCTATGGCGCGCTGCCGGCCATCAAGACGTTCGGCGTGGGATTCGTCCTGAGTGACGAGTGGAACCCGGTGACCGAGCAGTTCGGCGGGTGGAACTCGATCCGCGGCACGTTGTTGTCGTCGTTGATCGCGCTGCTGATCGGCGTGCCGGTGAGCTTCGGCATCGCCATCTTCCTGACCGAGCTATCGCCGGTGTGGCTACGCCGCCCGCTCGGCGTCGCCATCGAACTGCTCGCCGGCGTGCCGTCGATCATCTATGGCATGTGGGGTCTGTTCGTATTCGCCCCCTGGTTTGCCGACAACGTCCAGCCCCGTCTGGCCGAAGCGACCGAGGGCCTGCCGCTGATCGGGTCGCTGTTCCAGGGTCCGCCGATGGGCATCGGCATGTTCACTGCGGGCCTCATCCTGTCGATCATGGTGATCCCGTTCATCGCCTCGGTGATGCGCGACGTGTTCGAAGTGGTGCCCACCATGCTCAAGGAATCGGCCTACGGGCTGGGTTGCACCACCTGGGAGGTGGTGTGGCATGTGGTGTTGCCGTACACCAAGAACGGCGTGATCGGCGGCGTGATGCTGGGTCTCGGGCGGGCACTGGGCGAAACCATGGCCGTCACCTTCGTGATCGGCAATGCGCAGCGTTCGATCGAATCGCTGTTCGACCCGGCCACCTCGATCGCCGCCACGCTGGCCAACGAGTTCACCGAGGCGACCGGCGAGCTGCATACCGCGGCATTGATCGAGCTTGGGCTGCTGCTGTTCGTCATCACCTTCATCGTGCTTTCGCTCTCCAAGCTGCTGCTGTTGCGGCTGCGACGCAGCGAAGGCGCACAGGCCTGATCAAGGAAAAGCGCCCGATGAACCTGTACCTGCGCCGACGCGCCATCAACTACATCAGCCTCACCCTGTCGATACTGGCCATGGCTTTCGGCCTCTTCTGGCTGCTCTGGCTGCTGTACACCCTGCTGAAGAACGGGCTGGGCGGATTGTCGATCGCCCTCTTCACCCAGACCACGCCCGCGCCGGGCAGCCCGGGGGGGCTGGCCAACGCCATTCTCGGCAGCCTTGCCATGGCCGGGACCGGCACGCTGATCGGGACGCCGATCGGCATCATGGCAGGCACCTACCTTGCCGAATTCGGCCAGCGCGGCTGGCTCGCACCGACCACCCGCTTCATCAACGACATCCTGCTGTCCGCACCGTCGATCGTCATCGGTCTGTTCATCTACGAAGTGTATGTGCGCCAGGTCGGCCACTTCTCCGGCTGGGCCGGGGCCTTCGCCCTGTCGCTGCTGGTGATCCCGGTCGTGGTACGGACCACCGAGAACATGCTGCGACTGGTGCCCAATACCATGCGTGAGGCCGCGTATGCGCTGGGCGCGCCGCAATGGAAGATGGTGCTGCTGGTCAGCCTGCGCGCCGCCAAGGCCGGTGTGCTCACCGGCATATTGCTGGCAGTGGCACGCATCCTGGGTGAAACCGCACCGTTGCTGTTCACCGCGCTGAACAACCAGTTCTACTCGAACATGAACCAGCCGATGGCCAACCTGCCGGTGGTGATCTTCCAATACGCGATGAGCCCCTACGAGGATTGGCACGCACTGGCCTGGGCCGGCTCGCTGCTGATCGCCGTATTCGTGCTCGGCATCAATATCCTGGCGCGCACGCTGGTGCGTATGCCATCGCAGCACTAAGGCGCTGGCCCTACAAGCGCATCGAGACCCGCCATGACCGAACTTACGACCAAACTCGCAGTAAAGAACCTCAACTTCTACTACGGCAACTTCCACGCGTTGAAGAACATCAACCTGGATATCTTCGAAGGCAAGGTCACTGCCTTCATCGGCCCCTCGGGTTGCGGCAAGTCCACGTTGCTGCGCACCTTCAACCGCATGTACGGCCTCTATCCCAAGCTGCGCGCCGAGGGTGAGATCGTGATGAACGGCCGCAACATCCTGGACAATGGCGTCGACCTGAACATGCTGCGCGCCAAGGTCGGCATGGTGTTCCAGAAACCGACGCCGTTCCCGATGTCGATCTACGACAATATCGCGTTCGGCGTGAAACTCTACGAGCGCCTTTCCAAGTCGGATATGGATGACCGGGTGGAGTGGGCACTGCAGAAAGCCGCACTGTGGAACGAGGCCAAGGACAAGCTCAGGCAATCGGGCCTTGGGCTGTCGGGCGGCCAGCAGCAGCGTTTGTGCATCGCGCGTGCGGTGGCGGTCAAACCCGAAGTGCTGCTGCTGGACGAACCGACCTCGGCACTTGATCCGATCTCGACAGCGCATATCGAGGAGCTGGTGCACGAACTGAAGCAGGACTACACCATCGCCATCGTGACGCACAACATGCAGCAGGCGGCACGGGTGTCCGACTACACGGCCTACATGTACCTGGGCGAGCTGGTGGAAGTGGGCCAGACCGACCGTATCTTCACCATGCCGCAGAAAAAGGCGACCGAAGACTACATCACCGGCAAGTTCGGCTAGGCAGTGCCGGGGGCAGTCCAGGGTGGGGGCGCATTCGTCGGCGCAAGGTGCACCGGCACACGGCCAGGCATAAGGTGGGAAACGGTGCATCCGGGTGCCATCGTACCCGCCGCCGGCAGGAGAACATCATGCGTGTCACTGTGTATGGGCCCAACACCACCTATTGCCATCGCGCCGAGGTGGTCGTGCGCCAGACGCTCAAGGCGGCCGGCGCGGCATTCGAGATCGAGACGGTCCGCGATTGCGCGTCGCTCAATTGTACCGAACCGCCGGAGATCGCAATCGACGGCCAGATGGTGAGCAGCGGCCATATCCCGACGCCGGCCGAGGTGCTGGGCTGGCTCGGGCGTCACTGACCGGGCTGCGGCAGGCGCCCTGCCCAGCCGGAAGACGCAACTGTTATGCAGCATACCGTGCAGTGCTGTCTGCAGATCGGCGCGTATCCGGCGGTTAAGCTGACCTCACTACCAGGGAGGCCAGGATGGACGCACAACAATTGCAGCACTATGCCGACAAGCTCGCCTACGAGATCGACTCCGCCGACTTGGCGCTGGCCGTGGCCAATGCCGAGCGGATCATCATCGTCGATGCGCGTTCGCGGGAAGCCTATGCGCACGAGCACATCCCCGGGGCCATCAATCTGCCGCATCGCGCCATGGACACCGATGCCGTTGCCGGAATGGATCGCGACGCACTCTATGTGAGCTACTGCGACGGCATCGGCTGCAATGCATCGACCAAGGGCGCCTACCGGCTGGCGCAGCTGGGCTTTACGGTCAAGGAATTGATCGGTGGCCTGGACTGGTGGAAGCGCGATGGCCATCCCACTGCTGGCGCGGTCGGACACGACACCGTCGGCAGCATCAACTGCGGCTGCTGAATAAAAAAACGCCGCGATCCGCGGCGCTTTTTTTCATCTGCCCAATATCACTCGGTGCTGGCTTCATGCGTCACCACGTCGGCGATACGCTTGGCCCACTGCTCGGCCACCCCCGCGTCGACGTGCTCGACCATCACCCGGATCACGGGCTCGGTACCCGAGGGGCGTAGCAGCACACGGCCTTGCTGTGCCATGTCCGCCTCGGCAGCCTTCACAGCTTCGTTGACAGCCGACGAGGCGGTGCAGTCGAAGCCCTTGGCGATCCGGACATTCTTCAATACCTGGGTGGACAGCACGAGCGACTGGGTCAGCGCCGAGAGCGTCTTCCGCTGCTCGATAACTGCTTCGAGCACCTGCAGCGCCGACAGGATGCCATCGCCCGTGGTATGCCGATCCAGGCTGAGGATATGGCCGGAGCCCTCGCCGCCCAGCACCCAGTTGCGTTCCTGCAGGCATTCGAGCACGTAGCGATCGCCAACCTTGGCCCGGGCAAAGCCGATGCCGGCCTCCTGCAGCGCACGCTCCACCCCCAGGTTGGTCATCAGCGTGCCGACCACGCCGCCGCCCGGCAAGGTGCCGCGCTGGTGGCGGTAACGCGCCAGCAGATAGATCAGCAGGTCCCCATCGATGACTGAACCGTCGCCATCGACCATGATCAACCGGTCACCGTCGCCATCGAGCGCAATACCGTAGTCCGCGCCGTTCGCCAGCACAGTCTTGCGCAGCAGCGCCACGTGGGTGGCGCCACATTCCTCATTGATGTTGAAGCCGTTGGGCTGGTTGCCGATGGTGACGATATCCGCGCCCAGTTCGTGGAACACCTGCGGCGCCACTTGGTAGGTGGCGCCATGCGCGCAGTCGATTACCAGCTTGAGGCCACGCAGATCCAGCTCGTTCGGAAAGGTCGATTTGCAGAACTCGGTGTAGCGGCCCGCCGCATCGTTCATCCGGCGTGATTTGCCAAGGTGTTTGGACGACACGCAGGGCTGTGGCTCGTCGATCGCAGCCTCGATCGCAAGCTCGACCGCGTCGGGCAGCTTGCGCCCGCCGGCACCGAAGAATTTGATGCCATTGTCGTAATAGGGATTGTGCGAAGCCGAGATCACCACACCGGCCGACAGACGCAGCGCGCGGGTCAGATGCGCCACGCCGGGGGTGGGCAACGGCCCGGTCAGGTACACATCCACCCCCGCCGCATTCAAGCCCGCCTGCAACGCCGCTTCGAGCATATAGCCCGACACTCGCGTGTCCTTGCCGATCAGCACCGCAGCGTGCTCACCGTTCAGGCGTTTCTCGGCCGCTGCCAGCACCTTGCCGGCGGCGTATCCCAGTTTCATTGCAAAATCCGGGGTGATCGGCGCTTCGCCAACCAGACCACGTACGCCATCGGTGCCGAAATACTTACGAGCCATGAGTACTGCTACTCCCTATTGGAATGGTGACGAAAGACTGACGCCTATTTTAAAGCGGCCCATATCCTGAGCGCATCCACAGTTTCACGCACGTCGTGCACCCGGATGACTCTCACGCCGGCCTGCGCCGCCAGCAACGCAGCGGCGAGACTGGCCGGCAGGCGCTCGCCCACCGGGCGGCCGGTCAGTTGGCCGAGCATGGTCTTGCGCGATACGCCGATCAGCAGCGCGCATCCCAGCCGGACTTGCAGGCCCGCAAGCCCCTGGAACAGCGCAGTATTGTGGGCCAAGGTCTTGCCAAAGCCAAAACCTGGATCGAGCAGGATGCGCTCGTGCGCGATACCGCTTGCCAACGCCGCATCGCGCCGTGCTGCAAGGTAGGTGCACACCTCGGCACACACGTCCTCATAGGTCGGCTCGCGCTGCATGGACTGGGGATCGCCCTGCTTGTGCATCAGACACACTGCGGCCTTCGAGCGGGCCACCAGCGCCAGTGCGCCGTCCTCCTCCAGCGCAGCCACATCGTTGATCAGGTCGATACCGGTCTCCAGCGCCGCCCGCATCACCGCGGGGCGGCGGGTATCGACCGACAGCGGCACGTTCAGACTCTGCAACGCCGCCAGCACCGGCACCACGCGCCGTGTCTCTTCGTCGACGCTGACCGGCGTTGCGCCAGGACGGGTGGATTCACCGCCGATATCGAGGATATCGGCGCCATCGGCGACCAGCCGCTCGGCATGCGCCACCGCGCGCGCCACTGAGTCGTATCGCCCGCCGTCCGAAAACGAATCCGGGGTGACATTGACGATGCCCATCACGTGCGGGCGGTCCAATTGCAGCTTAAATCGGCCACATTGCAAAACGGACATCATGGCAACCTCTTGCAATGCAAACACGGCAATGCCCCGCGACAGCGCAGCCGGTTGCAATCCGGAAACTCGATACCCAAAAACAAAGGCGGCCCGCAGGCCGCCCTTGCCGTGAGGGGGCGCTCAACCCTCGGTGGCAGGCGTGGTGGTCGCCGCCGGCGCGTCGCCGCTGGGCTTGTCGCCTGCCGCAGGCACCTTGGGCGGCGGCGGATACTTGGGCGGCCTTGGATCACGTCCTTCCATGATGTCGCGGATCTGGTCGCGGTCGATGGTCTCCCATTCCATCAGCGCCGCGGTCATCGCCTCGACCGTCTTGCGGTTCCCATCCAGCAGCTTCACCGCCAACGCATACTGCTCATCGATGATGCGGCGGATTTCCGCGTCGACCTGCTGCATGGTGGCCTCGGACACATTCTTGTGCGTGGTCACCGAGCGGCCGAGGAACACCTCGCCCTCGTTCTCGCCGTAGACCATCGGCCCCATCTTGTCGCTCATGCCGTAGCGGGTGACCATGTCACGCGCCATCCGTGTCGCCCGCTCGAAGTCGTTGGACGCACCGGTGGAGATGCGGTGCACGAAGAGATCCTCGGCGACGCGCCCACCGAACAGGATGGTGATCTCGTTGAGCATCTGGTCCTTGTACAGCGAGAACTTGTCGCGCTCCGGCAACTGCCAGGTCAGACCCAGCGCCCGGCCACGCGGCATGATCGTCACCTTGTGCACCGGGTCGGTGCCTTCGAGCAGTTCCGCGATCACCGCATGGCCCGACTCGTGGTATGCCGTGGCGCGCCGTTCCTCCTCGGTCATCACCATGGTCCGACGCTCCGGTCCCATGTAGATCTTGTCCTTGGCCGACTCGAAATCGTCCATGTCAACCAGCCGCTTGTTGCGGCGCGCCGCGAACAGCGCGGCCTCGTTCACCAGGTTGGCAAGATCCGCACCGGACATGCCCGGCGTGCCGCGCGCCAGGACCGATGCGTCGACGTCGTTGGAGATCGGCACCTTGCGCATGTGCACGCCCAGGATCTGCTCGCGCCCACGGATATCCGGCAGCGGCACCACCACCTGGCGGTCAAAGCGCCCAGGACGCAGCAGCGCCGGGTCGAGCACGTCCGGACGGTTGGTCGCGGCGATCACGATGATGCCCGAGTTGCCTTCGAACCCATCCATCTCGACCAGCATCTGGTTGAGTGTCTGCTCGCGCTCGTCATTGCCGCCCCCAAGACCCGCACCACGCTGACGGCCCACCGCGTCGATCTCGTCGATGAAGATGATGCAGGGCGCGTTCTTCTTGGCGTTCTCGAACATGTCGCGCACGCGTGCCGCGCCCACGCCGACGAACATTTCGACGAAATCGGAACCGGAGATCGAGAAGAAGGGTACCTTGGCTTCGCCGGCGATGGCCTTGGCAAGGAGCGTCTTGCCGGTACCGGGCGAGCCGACCATCAGGATGCCGCGCGGCATGCGGCCGCCCAGGCTCTGGTACTTGGACGGGTCGCGCAGGTAGTCGACGATCTCGGTGACTTCCTCCTTGGCCTCGTCGCACCCTGCAACATCGGCAAAGGTGACCACATTGTTGCTGTCGTCGAGCATCTTGGCGCGGCTCTTGCCAAACGAGAACGCGCCACCGCGTCCGCCGCCCTGCATCTGGCGCATGAAGAAGATCCACACCCCGATCAACAGGATCATCGGGAACCAGCTGATGAAGATGTTCATCAGCATGCTCGGCTCTTCCTCGGCCTTGGATGCGAATTTGACGTTGTGTTTGATCAGCGTATCGACCATGCGGAAGTCGAACGGCGCCAGCGTGGAGAACTTCTGGCCGTCGGCGCGCTGCCCACGGATGATGTAGCCACGCAGCAGGTTGCCCTCAATGGTGATCTCGGCCACCCGGTTCTGCTCGACCTCCTGCATGAACTGCGAATAGGGTATCTGCCCCGCAGTCTCCTGCTGTTTGGTGAACTGATTGAACACCGTCATCAGCACCAGGCCGATGATCAACCAGATCGCGATGTTCTTGCCGAGATTGTTCACGGCCTGCTCCTTGCGCAGTGGCGTTGAATCGTGCGTTGCATTCTACCCCGGTCAGCCTCTTTTCTGCTTTCCAAGCAGATACATTTCTGAGCTGCGGTCACGGGAGGCCTTGGGCTTGCGGGTGGCGACCTGGGCAAAGGTGGCGCGCATCGCCGCCATGTATTCGTTGTAGCCATAACCCTGAAACACCTTGACCAGAAAATCGCCGCCGGGTTTCAGATGTGTCTGGGCAAACTCAAGGGCAAGCTCACACAGCAGCATGCTGCGCGCCTGGTCGGTCACGGCATTGCCACTGATATTGGGCGCCATGTCGCAAATCACAAGGTCCACCGAACGGCCTTCCAGCAGCGCGGTATAGCGGCCAAGCACCTCGTCTTCGCGAAAGTCCCCCTGGATGAACAGCACATCCGGGATCGGCGGCATTTCAAGCACATCGAGCGCGAACACCCGCCCTTGTGGCCCGACCAGGCGGGCCGCCACCTGCGACCAGCTGCCTGGCGCCGCCCCCAGATCGGCCACCCACATGCCTGGCCGGATCAACCTGTCCTTCTCGTTGATCTCCAGGAGCTTGTACGCGGCGCGGGCACGGTAGCCCTCCTTTTGCGCCAGATGCACATAGTGATCGTTCACATGCTCATGCAACCATGCGTTGCTCGATTTACTGCGCGCCATGCGCCCTGCTCCTTGGCGATTACGGACAAGCCGGGCCCGTATCACGCGGCTTGTCGCCGGAATGGGCCGGGTTGGATGAATTCAAGTAAAATCCGGGGTTTTGGAAAAAAGCACGCTTTATGAAAATCGAACTGTCGCCAGCCGAGCGGCAATACCTGCGCGGCCTTGCCCACGGACTCAATCCGGTGGTCATGATAGGGAACAACGGGCTTACCGACGCGGTGATCCGCGAGATCGCGGTCAACCTGGACGCCCATGAACTGATCAAGATCCGGGTATTGGGCGATGATCGTGCACTGCGGGAGGAATACCTCGGCCGGATCTGCGATGAGCTCGATGCCGCACCGGTCCAGCAGTTGGGCAAGCTGCTGATCGTCTATCGTCCGTCCAGCACCGACAAGCCCCGGATCGTGTTGCCCAAGGGCAAGCACAAACCCGCTTGACCGCACCCAGGCGGGCCGGCAGACCGGCGGGCCCGCCCCATCCATCGCGCCATCAGCGCGCATCCCGCCAGACGTAGAACGCACCGAAGAGCGCCTGCACCAGATAGATCAGCGATGAGATGGTGTGCCATTGCTCCAGCCCGCCCCCGAATACGCCAGTGGCGGCCTGCGACAGGCCCGGCTTGATGCCGGCGATGATCGGAAACACCGCGAACTGATTGATCAGCGTGCAGACCAGCATGCCGATCACCAGCCACAGCTTGGCCTCCTTGAACGCGCGCAGGCCCTCGGCCCACAGCCAGTAGACCAGCAGGTAGGCGCCGGCGACGATGCCGAGCCAGCCGATGCCCCGGAAGATCTGACCGGCCACGTTGCCGGCAAGGCGCGCATCGAGCGATTTGAACAGGATAGGCGCCACCAGCACGCCGACGATCCATAAACCGCCGATCCACAGGACGGTGAGCAACGATTTCAAGCCGTTAGCCATGTGACCCCAACCGGCAGGCCCAGGGCAGGCCCGCCCTCCTTCTTCAGATGTATCGCACGTCCAGCACTTCGTACTCGCGGATGCCCCCCGGGGCCACCACTTCGGCGATATCCCCGGCGTACTTGCCGATCAAGGCACGCGCAATCGGGCTGGATACCGAGATCTTGCCATCCTTGAGATCGGCTTCGTCGTCACCGACGATCTGGTAGGTCACCGCGTTGCCGGCTTCGAGATCCTCGAGGTCCACCGTCGCCCCGAACACCACGCGCCCTTCGGCGGTGTGCTGCAGATCCTTGGGATCGATGACCTGGGCGTTGGAGAGCTTGGCCTCCAGTTCCGCGATGCGCCCCTCGACGAAACCCTGCCTTTCCTTGGCGGCGTCGTATTCGGCGTTCTCCGACAGATCGCCATGCGAGCGCGCCTCGGCGATCGCCGCGATCACGGCCGGGCGATCGACGCTCTTGAGGCGCTGCAATTCAACCTTGAGCTTTTCCGCACCGATCACGGTCAACGGAATCTTGATCATGTTCACTCCAGTCAAGGACACGCTTTTGCGCCCCTGCAAAATCAAAGGGCCAAGACGGGGCTTGGCCGAACGGTAGGCCCGATTGCGGGCTTGGACAAAAGGACAGCCGCCGTCTCTTCAGACGGCGGCTGCATTGGGGTTTACGTTATCAGGCTTTGAGCGAGCGGTGCAAGCCCTGCACGTCGTAAACCCGCATCTCGCCAAGGTTGCCAAGGCCGACGCAAGCGGCCCGCGCGCCGGCGATGGTGGTGTAGAGCGGCAACTTGGCCTTGAGCGCCTCGTGGCGGATCGAGTAGCTGTCCTGGATGGCCTGCCTGCGCTCATCGACGGTGTTGACGATCATCGCGATCTCGCCGTTGACGATCATGTCGACGATATGTGGACGCCCCTCGGTCACCTTGTTGACCGGCGTGACGTCGATCCCCGCCGCGCTGAAGGCGGTGGCCGTGCCCTTGGTGGCGATCACCTTGAAGCCCAGCGCGGTCAGCATCCGCGCGCACTCCACTGCCGTCGCCTTGTCGGCGTCCCGTACCGAGATGAAGACATTGCCCGAGGCCGGCAACACCACGCCGGCGGCGAGCTGGCTCTTGACGAAGGCTTCGGCGAACGTGGTGCCGACGCCCATCACTTCGCCGGTCGACTTCATCTCCGGCCCGAGGATGGTGTCGACCCCGGGGAACTTCACGAACGGGAAGACGGCTTCCTTGACCGAGTAGTACGGCGGGATCACTTCGGCGGCGACGCCCTGGCTGACCAAGCTCTGGCCGGCCATGCAGCGCGCAGCGATCTTGGCCAGCGACATGCCGGTGGCCTTGGATACATACGGCACGGTGCGCGAAGCGCGGGGATTCACCTCCAGCACATAGACCACCGCTTCGTCGCCCTGGCCCTGGATGGCGAACTGCACATTCATCAGCCCCACCACCTTGAGCGCCTTGGCCATCGCCACCGTCTGCCGGCGCAGTTCGTCCTGCAGCGGCTGCGACAGCGAGTACGGCGGCAGCGAGCAGGCGGAATCGCCCGAGTGCACGCCGGCCTGCTCGATGTGCTCCATGATGCCGCCGATCAGCACGTCGCTGCCATCGCTGATCGCATCCACGTCCACTTCGATGGCGTCGTTGAGGAAGCGGTCGAGCAGCACCGGGCTGTCGTTCGACACCTTGACCGCCTCGCGCATGTAACGGGTCAGATCATCCTCGCTGTGCACGATCTGCATCGCCCGTCCGCCCAGCACGTAGGAGGGGCGCACCACCAGCGGATAGCCGATGCGCGCGGCCAGCACCAGCGCATCCTTCTCATTGCGCGCCGTGGCGTTGGGCGGCTGCCGCAGACCCAGCTCCTGCAGCAGTTTCTGGAAGCGCTCGCGGTCCTCGGCGGCATCGATCATGTCCGGGCTGGTGCCGATGATGGGCACGCCGTTGGCCTCCAGCGCGCGTGCCAGCTTCAGCGGCGTCTGGCCGCCGTATTGCACGATCACGCCGAACGGCTTCTCGACCTCAACGATCTCGAGCACGTCTTCCAGCGTCAGCGGCTCGAAGTACAGGCGGTCGGAGGTGTCATAGTCGGTCGATACGGTTTCCGGGTTGCAATTGACCATGATGGTCTCGTACCCGTCCTCGCGCAGTGCCAGTGCGGCGTGCACGCAGCAGTAGTCGAATTCGATGCCCTGGCCGATACGGTTGGGGCCACCGCCCAGCACCATCACCTTCTTGTTGCTGCTGGGATTCGATTCGCACTCTTCCTCGTAGGTCGAGTACATGTAGGCGGTATTGGTGGCGAACTCGGCCGCGCAGGTGTCGACACGCTTGTACACCGGGCGCACACCGACCGCGTGCCGCGCCTTGCGCACCGCGTTCTGGTCGACACCCAGCAGCATGCCCAGGCGCCGGTCGGAAAAGCCCTTGCGCTTGAGGCGCCACAACTCGTCACGCGACAGGCTGTCGAGTGCACGGCCGCGCAGGCCGTTCTCGATCAGCACGAGGTCCTCGATCTGGGCCAGGAACCACGGATCGATCTTGGACAGGTTGTGCACCTCGTCGAGCGACAGACCGATCCGGAACGCATCGGCCACATACCACAGCCGGTTCGGGCCGGGCGCAGCCAGCTCCGACTCGATGGCCTGCCGGTCGGTGGTGACCTCGTCGAACCCGGACATGCCGGTTTCCAGGCCGCGCAGCGCCTTCTGCAGCGACTCCTGCTGCGTACGGCCGATCGCCATCACCTCGCCCACCGACTTCATCTGCGTGGTGAGCCTGTCGTTGGCCTGCGGGAATTTCTCGAAGGCGAAACGGGGCACCTTGGTGACCACGTAGTCGATCGACGGCTCGAACGAGGCTGGGGTCTTGCCACCGGTGATCTCGTTCTTGAGTTCGTCAAGCGTATAGCCGACAGCCAGCTTGGCCGCCACCTTGGCGATCGGGAAGCCCGTGGCCTTGGAGGCGAGCGCCGACGAGCGCGACACACGCGGGTTCATCTCGATCACGATCATGCGGCCGTCGGCCGGGTTGATTGAGAACTGCACATTGGAGCCACCGGTGTCGACACCGATCTCGCGCAGCACCGCCAGGCTGGCGTTGCGCATGATCTGGTATTCCTTGTCGGTGAGCGTCTGCGCCGGCGCCACGGTGATCGAATCACCGGTGTGCACGCCCATCGGATCGAGGTTCTCGATCGAGCAGACGATGATGCAGTTGTCGGCGCGGTCGCGCACGACCTCCATCTCGTATTCCTTCCAGCCGAGCAGCGACTCCTCGATCAAGAGCTCCTTGGTCGGTGAAAGGTCGAGACCGCGGGTACAGATCTCGATGAATTCCTGGATGTTGTAGGCGATGCCGCCACCCGAGCCACCCATGGTGAACGACGGGCGGATGATGGCCGGGAAACCAAGGTTGGCCTGCGCCGCCAACGCCTCTTCCAGCGAATGGGCGATGGCAGAACGGGCGGAGCCCAGGCCGATCTTGTCCATCGCCGCCTTGAACTTCTGCCGGTCCTCGGCCTTGTCGATCGCTTCGGGCGTGGCGCCGATCAGCTCGACCTTGTACTTGTCGAGCACGCCGTTGCGCCACAGGTCGAGCGCGCAATTGAGCGCAGTCTGGCCGCCCATGGTCGGCAGGATCGCATCTGGGCGTTCCTTGTCGATGATCTTCTCGACCACCTGCCAGGTAATGGGCTCGATGTAGGTGACATCGGCCATGTTGGGGTCGGTCATGATGGTGGCCGGATTGCTGTTGACCAGCACCACCTTGTAGCCCTCCTCGCGCAACGCCTTGCACGCTTGTGCGCCGGAGTAGTCGAATTCGCACGCCTGGCCGATGACGATGGGGCCGGCGCCGATGATGAGGATGGTCTTGATGTCGTTACGTTTGGGCATGGTGTTTCCGTGAAAAGTGAAACGTGAAATGTGAAAGGTTGGCGGTCAGGCACGGCAAAGCCGCGCGCATCTCACAAGGCGCAGCGCGCCATCACGTTTCACGTTTCACTTGCTCCATGGAAGCGATGAATCGGTCGAACAAGTACGCCACGTCATGCGGCCCCGGGCTTGCCTCCGGGTGGCCCTGGAAGCTGAACGCCGGCGCATCGGTCAGGGCGATGCCCTGCACCGTGCCGTCGAACAGCGAGCGGTGCGTGACACGCACATTGGCCGGCAGGCTGGTTTCGTCCACCTGGAAACCGTGGTTCTGCGAGGTGATCATCACGCGGCCGCTATCCAGATCCTGCACCGGATGATTGGCACCGTGATGGCCGAACTTCATCTTGCTGGTGATCCCGCCGGCAGCGAGGCCGAGAATCTGATGCCCCAGGCAGATGCCGAAGGTGGGGATGCGCTTGGCGATGAACTCGCGCGTGGCGGCGATCGCGTAGTCGCACGGCTCCGGATCGCCCGGGCCATTGGAGAGGAACACACCGTCCGGATCCAGCGCGAGCACCTCATCGGCCGGGGTCTGCGCCGGCACCACGGTCAGCTTGCAGCCGCGCTCGGCCAACATGCGCAGGATGTTGTGCTTGACGCCGAAGTCGTAGGCCACCACATGGTGCTTGGGGTCGCTCTGCACCGTGTAGCCCACCCCCAGCTTCCACTCGGCGGTCTGCCACGGATACGGCTCCCTGGCCGCCACCACCTGCGCCAGATCCTGGCCGGCCATCGAGCCGAACGATCTGGCCTTCTCCACCGCGGCGGCCGCATCGATGCCTTGGCCGCTGACGATGCAGCCGGGTTGGGCGCCCTTTTCGCGCAGGATGCGGGTGAGCTTGCGGGTATCGATATCCGCAATGGCGACGGTGCCATTGGCTTTGAGATAGTCCGAAAGACTGAGCGTGGCGCGGAAGTTGGAATGGCGCAGCGGCAGATCGCGGATGATCAGGCCGGCCGCAAACACGGTGCGGCTTTCCGCGTCTTCGGCATTCACACCGTAATTGCCGATATGCGGGTAGGTCAGCGTGACGATCTGACGGTTGTAGGAAGGATCGGTCAGGATTTCCTGATACCCGGTGATCGAGGTGTTGAAGACCACTTCACCGATGGTTTCACCGTCGGCGCCAATGGAAGTACCGTAGAACAGGGTGCCGTCGGCTAGCGCGAGCAGGGCAGGTTGAGACACTGGCGGCTCCTGGGCATTGCGCCCGAATGATGCGAATTTCCGGAAGGTACACGTAGAAAAACGGGACTGGTGTGCCCGGTCCCGTTTTTGCTGTGCAAAATTGCCGGGATGTTACCGCAAAATGCCTTTTCTTTCAACGCCGAGGGGTGCCGGCGCCGCCGCCACAGCCCGCCTCAGCCCAGCAATTTCTCGATCCGTTCGTGCAGCTGCTCCGGCTTGGTGGTCGGTGCGAAACGCTCGACGACCTTGCCCGAGCGGTCGACGAGGAACTTGGTGAAGTTCCATTTGATGCCTTCGGTGCCCAGCACGCCCGGCTCGGATTTCTTCAGAAAGCGATACAGCGGATGCGCGTGCTCGCCATTGACCTCGACCTTGGCAAACAGCGGGAAGTCCACCTGGTAGCTGGTGCTGCAGAATGATTTGATCTGTGCTTCGTCATCGGGCTCCTGGGCGCCGAACTGGTTGCATGGAAAACCCAGCACCGCAAAGCCGCGCTCGCAGTAACGCCGGTAGAGCGCCTCCAGGCCTTCGTATTGCGGCGTGAAGCCGCATTTGCTCGCCACATTAACGATCAGCAGCACCTGTCCCCGAAAGCGCGACAGCGGTACCGCCTGCCCATCGATGTCCTGCGCCTGGAAGTCGTACACCGTATCCATGCCCTGCTCCTTGTGATCGGGTCGAAACCATGCGGGGCTTTGGAGGATAATCACCCCAGACCATCGCCTGCGGCCGACCCATGCTGTTCAATCCATCGCGCGACCAAGCGCGCCGCTTTTTCATCGAATCCTGGCGCAAGCATCACGCCCAGGTGCCGCTCACCGATCTGGAAAAGATCACGGTGGGCGTGCTGTTGCGCCACCCGGAATACCACCCCTATCTGCATCCGGACTACCTGGACCGCGACTGGCCACCCGAGCTGGGCCAGACCAATCCGTTCCTGCACCTGTCGATGCATCTGGCGATCGAAGAGCAGCTTTCGATCGACCAGCCGCCCGGCGTGCGCGACCTGTACAGCGGGCTGTGCCGCAAATTCGGCGACGAGCACGCGGCCTTGCATGCGATGAGCGAAGGCCTGGCCGAGATGATCTGGCAGGCGCAGCGCCATGGTACGCCTCCTGACCCCAACCATTACCTGGATGTTTTGCGGGCTTTGCTGAATCGGCCGACATCCGGCGAGCAGCCACCCCGGTAGACGCCGCCGCGATACGGCTCAGCGCTGGTTGCGCTGCGGTGGGCCGAGGCGCTCGCTGTCGCGCTGCAACTCCTGCAGACGCGCCTCGATGCCCGACAGCACATAGAAGTCGTCGCCCGGCTGGCGTTGCGCGATCTGCAGCTGTTCGATGGCCGCCTGGTATTCGCGCAACCGGATGTAGTACTCCGCTTGCGCGGCATGGTAGCGCTGCCCCTGCCCCAGCATCTGGTAACTGCGTGCCTCGCGCTGGTACAAGGCCGGGTCGGAGGGATAGAGCGCCTGCGCCTCATGGCTCAGCGCCAGTGCCTGCCGGGCCTGCCCGGCCGCCAGCAGTGCGTCGATCCGGCCGTAGACAAGGCTGCGGCTGCCCGGGAAGCGCCCGGCGGCGGCGGCCAGCTGCGTGGCGGCCTCGGTTGCGCGCCCCTGGGCGATCAGCAGCTGGCCGCGTAGATACGCCAGGGTGGGATGGGCCGCGCCGTAGGCTGCCTGTGCCTGATCCAGGCTGGTGGCCGCGCCGCTGAAATCGCGATGGCGCAACTGCGCCAGCGCATAGCCGTACAGATGGGCGGCACGATTGCCGAAGCGCCCGTCGGCGAGGGCCTTGGCATACTCGGCCTGCAGCCGCTTGGCATCCCCCTGCAGCACGCGGGCCTTCTCGCGCATGAACAGAAAATCGATCGAATCGGGCACCTGCCGGTAGGGCAGGTCGCGCAGGCGGGCCTGGGCATCGGCAATGCGCTTGTAGGTGACCGGGTGGGTGCGCAGGAACTCGGGCGCGTTGTTGTCGACCAGCCGGTTATGCTTTTGCAGGCGCTCGAAAAACGCCGGCATCGCGGCGGGGTCGAAGCCGGCCCGCCCCAGCATCTGCATGCCGACCCGGTCGGCCTCCTGCTCGAACGCATAGGTGAAATCCAGCTGCCGCTGCACCGCCAGCGCCGGTGCCGAGATCGCCGCGGCACTCGCCACGTCGCCCTGCCCGGCGTGTGCGGCGAGGATCGCTAGACCCAGCGCCGCCAGCGTCATCCACGGCGTGATGCGCTGGCTTTCGATCAGCCGGGCGATGTGCTGCTGCGAGACGTGGGCAATTTCGTGGGCCAGCACGCTGGCCAGCTCCGATTCATGCTGTGCCGCCACCATCAGGCCACTGTGGATGGCGATCAGTCCGCCGGGCACGGCGAAGGCATTGACCGAAGGGTCCAGGATGGGCAGAAAGGTGAACGAGCCACGCAGATCGTCGCCGGCATCGGTCAGGCGGCCGCCCAACGCGCTCACATAGGCCATCAGTTCCGGATCGTCGAGTACCACGCCCCGGCGCCGCAATTCGCGCATCACCGAGGCAGCGATCTGACTCTCCTCGTTGGTCGACAACGATTCGCGCGACGAATCGCCCAGATCGGGCAACGGGCTCTCGAAGGCCTGAGCAGGCAGCGCGAACGACCAGGCCAGCACCACCGCCAGGCATCGCCGACGCAGACCGCACCTGCCTCCCCCTGCTGCTCGCCCCATCGCCTATCCCCACCATGCCCGCAACGATGCGGCCAGAACCAGATAACGGGCGAACTTGCCCAGCACCAGCCATGGCAACACCTGCCGCCACGGCCAACGCAGCCAGCCTGCGGCCAGGCATAGCGCATCGCCCAACAACGGCACCCACGACAGCAGCAGCGCGGGGGCGCCGCGCCGCGCAAGCCAATCGGTACGTTTCGGCACCTGCCCTTGCGGCAGGCGCCGGCCCAGCCACACCGTGACCACGCCACCGAGGCTGTTGCCGATGGTGGCAATGGCAAGCGGCAGCCAGAAGGCCTGCGGGTACCGGAGCAGATAGGCAGTCAGCGCCGCTTCCGAGTTCCCGGGCAGCACGGTGGCGGACAGGAAAGCCGAGGCACCAAGGCCCGCCAGCCAGCCCCACGCGCCACTATTGGCGGCCAGGCTCTCGATCAGAGCGTGAAATCCTCACCGGCATGCAGGCGGATCGCGGCAGCAAGATCCGCGAAGAACTCGCCCTCCCCGCGCGTGTTGCGCCAGGCGCCGGCCTGCTGCCGGTAGTGATAGCCACCGCTGCGTGCCGCGATCCAGAGCTCCTGGTTGGCGGCATGACGATTGACCACAATCTTGCTGTCATCCTCGAACTGCAGTTCGAGCACATTGCCGGACAGCAGCGGATCGACGTCCAGCCCGGCATGTTCCAGGGCCATCTCGATGCGGGCGAACACGGCGTCGGTCGCGGTCAGGAACTCGGATTCGGTCATGGCGTAGGCAGTGCAAACGGGCGTGATAACATCCCGATTTTGCCACCAAAGCCCCGCGGATGCGCGCATTTCTCCTTTTGATCCTGACCCTGGGCCTGGCCGGATGCGGCTTCAAGGGACCGTTGTACCTGCCCGAAGCGCAGCCTGCCCCAGCCACGCCCGCCGCGGCGGCACCGGCCACCGCTTCCGAGCCGGCAGGCGCTGGCAACAGCTAGGCGTCGCGCGCCGCCCCGGTCCGGGAGCGTGCGCTGCCGCTCACTGGCGCTCGCGCTGCCGCTTGCGGTAATCCCAGGGCGGCTGGGGCCGTGTCGCCTGCCACAAGCCGCGCTGGTCATCACTGGCCAGGCGCTGTGCCGTGGCATAGCGGGCGAAGTCGGTCTTGTCCTGCCGGCGCTTGGCATAGCGCGGGTAGTGCCAGGCGTAGCCGGCCTCGACCAGCGCCAGATTCACGTCCTCGCCATCACGCTCGATCCGCGCCACGATGCGGCCATAGCGATCCACCTCGACCACCTCGGCATGCACGCGCCGGCCGTAGACGCGCGTGGAAAGCTGCCACTTGGCCGCCTTGCCGTAGGCCTGGGCCTTCTCCGGCGCGTCGATGAACGCCAGGCGGACCGCATGCTCACGCAGACCATCGTCGAGCAGGGTCAGCGTGTCGCCATCAGCGATGCGGATCACCCGGCCATCCAGCGTCTCGCCCCGTCCCAGCCGGTCCGGCCCGTCGGACAGACAGCCGCACAAGGCCGCGATCGCGAGCACCGCAAGCGCCGCGCCCCTCATCGTTTGCGCCACGCGCGCCAGAGCAGGCGCGGCCAGTCGCGGCCGGTCAACACCGGACGGTGCCGGAACATGTCATAGCCGCTTTGCTGCAGCTTGGTCAGGATGGCATCGCCCCCCAGCACGGTCAGCCGCAGCTCCAGTCCGATCCTGCCGGGCAGTTGCAGCGCCAGTGGTGCCCCGGCCTGCAACATGCGCCGCGTGCGGTCCACCTGGAACGCCATCAGCCGGCGCCAATTGGCATCGACTTCGCCCTGCCCGATCTGCGCCTCGCTGACGTTGAAGCGTGCCAGCTCGTCCAGCGGCAGGTAGACCCGGTCCTTGCGCCAGTCCAGCGCCACGTCCTGCCAGAAATTGATGAGCTGCAGCGCGGTGCAGATCCCGTCTGAGAGCGCAAGCAGCCGAGGCTCCGCCTTGCCGAAGAGATGCAGCAGGATGCGCCCGACGGGGTTGGCCGAGCGGCGGCAGTACTGCATCAGCTCGCCGAAATCGGCATAGCGCTGCTTGGTCACATCCTGTTCGAACGCGCTGAGCAGATCGTGGCACAGCGACACCGGCACCGCATGGTTGCGCAGCGCGACCGCCAATGCCTGATAGCGCGGCGTCAGCGCAGCCTCACCGCGCTCTATCCTTTCGAGCTCGGCATGACAGTCTGCCAACGCGTCCAGACGTGCCTGCGGTGCAAGATCGCCCTCGTCCGCCAGATCGTCCGCATGCCGGGCGAAGTGATAGACGGCGGCCACGGCAGTGCGATAACGCCGTGGCAGCAGAATCGAGGCAACCGGGAAGTTTTCGTAGTGGGCAACCGAAGCCTGGGCACTTATACCCGGCATGAGCTGAACCCAATCTGACGGACGGTATTATGCATTTGAAATAATTTACTTCTAAAGTCAGCAAGTGCGCATGAGCGCACTTGACTCAGGAGAAGAGCAATGAAGCAATTGATCATGGTGCTGCTCGGCAGCATGCTGCTGGCAGCTTCCGCCCTGGCGGCGGTCGATATTAACACCGCCACCGCGGATCAACTGGAGGCACTGCCTGGGATCGGCGCGACCAAGGCCAAGGCCATCGTTGACTACCGCGCCAAGAACGGTCCGTTCAAAAGCACCGACGAGCTGACCCGCGTGCCGGGGATCAAACAGGGCACCTATGCGAAGATCAAGGGGGAATTGAGCGTCGGCCGGGCCGCGACCCCCGCCAAAGCCACTACCGCCAAGAAGTAGCACCATGGCGCGGCGCAGCCGGCAACGCGGCGCCGCGCCCCGCCTGCAACGCCTGTGCGAAATCCAAGCAGTGCGACAGCTTTGAACAGGCAATCACAGCGCGATCTCGTTGAGCGGCACATCCTTGAGCATCGCTGCCAATTCGACAGCCGAGCGCACCCGCAGCTTGGTATAGATCCGGGCCCGATGCACTTCCACAGTCTTGATGCTGATATCGAGCGCATCGGCAATCTGTTTGTTGAGCTTGCCCGCCAGCAGCTCGCGCAGCACTTCGCGCTCGCGTGGGGTCAATTCGGCAAGCCGGGCATTGATGGACTGCCTTGCCTCCCAGTCGCCACGCTGGGCCGCATCCTGCTGCAGCAGCGCTTCCATGCGCACCAGGAGCTGGCGGTGGTCGAAGGGCTTTTCGAGAAAATCCGCCGCCCCTTCCTTGACGGCGGCCACAGCCATCGGGACATCGCCATGCCCGGTCAGAAAGATCACCGGCGGCAGATAAGGCTGGCTTTTGAGCCGATCAAAGAGTTCCAGCCCGCTGATCCCCGTCATGCGCACGTCGATGATCAGGCAGCCGTACTCGGGTGGATGGGCACGGCCCAGGAAATCCTCGGCACTCTCGAAGGCCGCGCTGACCCAGTCCCGGGCCTCGAACAGCACGGTCAACGCATCGCGCACCGCCACGTCGTCATCGATGATGGCTATCGGTCTCATGATTCTTCGGCTCCTTCGGTGATCAGCACATTGGCGAGCGGCAGGCGGCAGATGAAACGGGTGCCGCCACCCGGGTTGGGCTCGGCGCGCAAATGCCCGCGATGCTGTTCCAGCACCGAGCGGCAGATATTGAGACCCACGCCCATGCCCTCCGGCTTGGTACTGAAAAACGGCTGGACGGGGCTGGCAGGTTGCGCAAGCCCAGGCCCGCGGTCGGCGATGATGATCTCAAGCGCCTCGGCATCGCACACCTGTGCTTCGATCCGGATCCGCCGCGTGTGTTCGGCAGGCATGTCGGACATGGCCTCCAGCCCGTTCTTCAACAGATTGAACAACACCTGTTCCAGCATCACCGCATCACCCGGAAACGACGGCAGAGCCTCAGGCAACGCGACGTCGATCGTGGCACGTGTCTGCCGCGTCAGCGGTTCGAGCAGTTGTAGCGGCACCGTCAGCAACTCCTCCAGCCGGCACAGCTCGGTACGCGGCGCACGCTTGGCGACAAAGTCGCGGATGCCGCGGATGATCTGCCCGGCACGGCGCGCCTGCCCACCGATCTTGACCATCACATCCAGTGCCCGCTCCACGCGCGGCACCGGCTGCGCCAGCAACTCCTCGCCTGCGGCTGCATAGCTGCCGATGGCGGCCAGCGGCTGATTGAGCTCGTGTGCAAGACTCGAAGCCAGCTCGCCCATGCTGACCAGCCGCGCCGTGTGCTGCAGTTTCTCGTTCTGCAGCCGGGTCACCTCGGCCGCGCGGCGCTGCTCGGTGATGTCCGAGGCGATGTCCAGCCAGACACGTCGGCCATCGACCCAATCGATGCTGCGGCGCTGCACGTGGTACCAGCGTCCCGAGCCCGGGTCCTGGCAATCCGCGCTGAGCGCCGGCGGCGGCAGGAGCGGTGCCAGGCAGCAGTCGGCCTCGGCGTGGAGCGCAAAGGTATCGGCGTGGTGACGATTGCGGTACAGCAACTGGCCGCTTTGCGCATCGGTCACCGACACCGCGGCTTCCAGGCCCTCCAGCACCGTCAGCAGCTGCGAGCGCGAGGCGGCGAGCGCTTCACGCTCACGCTTGATCTCGGTCACGTCATACAGCGAGGCCATCCAGCCCCGGCACTCGCCGCGCCCATCCACCAGCCGGCTGGAATAGAGGCGTACGTCGAAACGCTCACCGTCGCGGCGCATGAACCGCAGCGGAAAACCGTGGGGCGGGCTCTGGCCGTCCAGGATGGCGCGGTATGCAGCAGCGCACTCCTCCAGCGCCTCGGGTGCCCAATACGGCATCGGCGGCATCCGGCCAAGCAGTTCGCCGGCATGCCAGCCCACCATCCGGCAAAACGCCGGATTGACGTAGATGATGCGACCGGACAGATCCATGGCCCGCAATCCGGTCAGCAACGAATCCTCCATCGCTGCGCGAAAGCGCATCTCATCCTGCAGCGCGGCTTCGGCATGTTGCCGCTCCCCCATTCGTGCACGCAACAACACCAATCCCCACCAGAGCAGCGCCAGCAGTCCCATCACTGCCGCCAGCAGCCACACCTGACGGGACGAGCGCGGCAGCTCGCGTACGCCCGCCACCAGCCGCAATGCATGCCCCGGCGGCGACAGCTCGACCTCCTGGCGCACCAGCGACGGCACTGCGACCACCCCTTGCGGCGCAATTGCGTTGCCGCGGCTGTCGACCAGCACCAGGTCGTAGCGCTGCACCATCCACCATGGGATGCGTTGCTGCAGCAATTGGCGCAGCGAATAGGTGGCCAGCACCGCGCCGCTGTAGAGCGTGCCGCGGAAATAGGGCACCACGAGCACGATGAGGGGCTGATTGCGCGGGATGAGATTGGAATAGACCGCGTGACCAAGGGTGGCTGCGCCGTCGATCGCTTCAACCAGGCGCTCGTCTTCCAGCGGGATCAGCGCATTGGGCCGACCGCTATAGATCGGCAGACCGCCTTGCCGCAAGCCCCGCTGGTCGATGTATTCCACCGCCAGCAATTCGGGGTTGACCTTCATCAGCGCGTCGGCGCGGGCATTGAAGTCGTTTTCGGTGAGGGCCCGTGCCGCAAGGCCGTATGCCAGGTTCTCCAATACGTTCTGATTGGTCTGCAGATGCAACCGTATGCCCTGCTGCTGCCACAGCAGATCCTGCGCCAGCGTATTGGCCTGGATGGTATGGGTCTGCCGGTAGTCGTTCCAGGCATAGCCGATGAGCACCAGCAGCACCAGACCGATCGCGGCATGGGCCAGCAGCCAGGGCAGTCGGCCGTGCTCGGAGACATGGAAGGCGGGTAGACGCATGGGCCAAGCATAGCTGCTCGGCGCCGTCCGTGTAATGCGGTCCGGGGTGCTCTGCACCGGCGAGCCACCAAAGAAAACGCCGCCCGCAGGCGGCGTTGCGCACTCAAGTGAGGCTGGTCAGTCGCGGCTGCTGCCGGTGAACACCGACAGGATGTTGAGCAGGCTGACAAAGAGGTTGTAGATATCCAGGTACAGCGACAGCGTTGCGGTGATGTAGTTGGTCTCGCCGCCATTCACGATCTGGCTCACGTCGTACAGGATGTAGGCCGAGAACAGCAGCACACACACTGCCGAAATGGTCAGCGACAGTGCCGGCACCTGCAGGAAGATATTGGCGATCGCTGCAAGGAACACCACCACCAGACCGATGAACAGGAATTTGCCCATGAAGGAGAAATCCTTCTTGGTCACGGTGGCGATGGTCGCCAACGTGAAGAAGATCGCCCCGGTGCCCACGGCCGCCATGCCGATCAGCTCGCCGCCATTGGAGTAGGTCAGCACACGTTGCAGCATCTGCGACAGCCACAACCCCATGAAGCCGGTCCAGGCGAGCAGGATCACCACGCCGAGCGGGCTGTTCTTGGTTCTTTCAATGGCGAAGAACGCGCCGAAGCTGACGCCCAGGAACAGCAGCAGGCCCCACATCAGGCTCATCTGGAATTGCATTGCAATGCCGGCCATCGCGCCGATGGCGGTCGGGATCATGGTCAGCGAGAGCAGGTAGTAGGTGTTGCGCAGAACCCGATTGCGCTCGACGGCGAGCGACGCGCCGCCATATTGGGCGGTGTTGAGTTGCATGTTCTGGTCTCCGATAAGGAATGATGGGCGTGCTGCCCAACGCCACTATAGATGGCCGGCGCTGCACAAAGTTTCAAGCCTTGCGTCCGTTGCGGGCAGTCCACATGGCAAGGTCATGCGGCAGAGTGCCGGAAAAATCGCGTGCACGCCAGCGCGCGATGGCATTGCGTTCGATCAGTCTGGCACGGATGCCCTCGCGCAATTCGCCGCTGCGCAATACGTGCCAAGCCACCTGCGTCTCCAACTCGAACACGTCGTGGAATGGCAGCTCCCGCGCCTGCCGCTCCAGCTCCCAGATCAACCAGGCCGAAGTCGGCGAGCCCGCGTCAAAGCGCCGTGCGGCGGCCGCCAACACCGGGTGATCGAGGCCGGCACGCAGGCGCCCGGCCAACTCGCCGAGCGTGGGCGCATCACACAGGGCATGAATCCGGTCGGTCAGCGGCTGCCAGACCGGGTCCGGCAACGGACACAGCGCCTTTGCCGCCCACCTGCTGAGCGCCTCCCGCAACATGGATGCATCATCCTGCGCATGCCCGGTCCAGCGCAGGGCCGCCAGCCAACGATGCAGGTCGGCCCTTGCGGCATCGGGCAAGGCCACATCGGCAGCACCTGCCCACAGGGCATCGGCGGCGTTCAGCTCACTGGCGGTCAGCGCCAGCCAGCGCCCCAACAGCCCGGGCAGCGCGTGCAGCCAACGGCTCGCTCCGACATCCGGAAACAGGCCGATGGCGATTTCCGGCATCGCCAGCCGGCTCGACTCGGTGACGATGCGATGGTGCGCACCGGCGAACAGGCCCCAACCACCGCCCATCACGGTCCCATGACCCCATGCCAGCACCGGCTTCGGATAGCCGTGCAGATCCCGGCACAGCGCGTATTCCTGGGCAAAGAACGCATCACCGTCGGCCAGCGTCTCCGGCGACGACATCGCCTCGTACAGCGCCTTGAGATCACCGCCGGCGCACAGGCCGCGCGGGCCCTCGCCAAGGATCAGCACCGCGGCCACATCGTCCCGCTCGCGCCACGCAGCCAGCGCACGGTCCATGGCGTGGACCATGGCCAGCGTCTGCGCATTCAGCCGTGCGGGGGCATCAAGGCGCAGCACCCCGATATGGTGCTTGCTGGAGGCAGGCAGCAGTTCGCAATGGATCATGGCGCGCTCGGACGACGTCGATGCACCCAACCTAGCGCGCCTGCGCCGGGTCGCGCATCGGGATTGTCACGCAGCGCGGTGTTTGAACCCGCGCCGCATCACCGCTACCCCGCGGTGCCGCCCACGGTCAGCCCGCCATCGATGCGCATCGTCGGCTGGCCCACGCCGACCGGCACGCTCTGGCCATCCTTGCCGCAGGTGCCGACGCCCGGGTCGAGCGACAGATCGTTGCCGATCATCGATACGCGGGTCAGCACATCCGGGCCGTTGCCGATCAGGGTGGCGCCCTTGACCGGATACTGCAGCTTGCCATCCTTCACCCACCACGCCTCGGCAGCGGAGAACACGAATTTGCCGCTGGTGATGTCCACCTGGCCGCCACCGAAGTTGACGGCGTACAGCCCCTCCTTCACCGAGGCGAGAATCTCGTCCGGGTCATGGTTGCCCGCCGGCATGATGGTATTGGTCATGCGCGGCATCGGCAGGTGGGCATAGGATTCGCGCCGCCCGTTGCCGGTGACGGGCATCCCCATCAGCCGCGCGTTCAGGTTGTCCTGGATGTAGCCGCGCAGGATGCCGTCCTCGATCAGCACGGTGCGCTGCGTGGGATTGCCTTCGTCGTCGATGTTGAGCGACCCACGCCGGTCGGGGATGGTGCCGTCGTCGATCACCGTCACCCCTGGTGCGGCCACGCGCTCACCGATGCGGCCGGAGAAGGCGGAGCTGCCCTTGCGGTTGAAGTCACCCTCCAGCCCGTGGCCGATGGCTTCGTGCAACAAAATGCCCGGCCAGCCGTTGCCCAGCACCACGGTCATCTCCCCGGCCGGTGCCTGACGGGCACTCAGGTTGAGCACCGCCTGCGCCACCGCCTTCTGCGCATAGTCGGTGATCAACGCATCGCTGAAGTAACGGTAGTCATAGCGTCCGCCGCCGCCGGCACTGCCCTGCTCGCGCCGGCCGTTCTCCTCGACGATGACCTGCACCGACAGGCGCACCAGCGGGCGCACATCCGCCGCGCGATGGCCGTCGTGCCGCGCCACGAACACCACCTCGTACTCCGAGGCCAGGCTCGCCATCACCTGCACCACCCTGGGATCGAGGCTGCGCGCGACGGCTTCGACCCGTTCGAGCAATGCGACCTTGCCCGCCTCGTTCAGGCTGGCAAGCGGGTCCACCGGCTGATAGAGCTGGTGTCCGGCCACCTCGCGGCGTAACGCGGCCGTGCCGCTGCCGCCTTGGCGCCCGATCGCGCGGGTCGCCCGCGCCGCTTCAAGCAGCGGATCGAGCCGGATATCGTCCGAATAGGCAAAGGCGGTCTTCTCACCCGCAACCGCGCGCACACCGACGCCCTGGTCGATGGCGAAACTGCCGGATTTGACGATGCCTTCATCCAGGCTCCACGCCTCGGAGCGGCTGTACTGGAAATACAGGTCGGCATAGTCAAGATCATGCGCATTCAGCTCGCCGAACACGCGGGTGAGCGAGGCTTCGGTCAGGTTGGCCGGGGCAAGCAGGATCTGTTCGGCGGTCGCAAGAGCATTCATTCGATCAAGGCACTTTGAGTTCGGTTGGTCACAGGCCACAGTGCCAGCACATGGGAAGCTTGGCAAGGCCGCAGGCGGCGTCCGGGCCGATGATTCCGTTCAGTGCGGCCGTGGCATGACAGCGCCGGCCCAGCCCCGCGCGGGGCCGGCGGCCGAGGACCACATCATACTGTCAGGCAGCGGTGCGCAAGCGCCGGCAGCACCCGGCGGACCCGTTCGAGCTGGGTGGACTTGAGCGGGGCAAGCGCCAAGCCCGGCCCCTGCGGCAGGCAATCGAGCACCTGCCCCCACGGGTCGGCGATCAGGCTGTGGCCAAAGGTTTCGCGCCCGGTGGGATGGCGGCCGCCCTGCCCGGCAGCGATCATGAAGCACTGGTTTTCGATGGCGCGCGCGCGCAGCAGCACTTCCCAGTGCGCCTCGCCGGTGGTCGCGGTGAACGCAGCGGGTACCACCCATGCATCGGCCGCCTCGCGCCGGAACAGCTCGGGGAAGCGCAGGTCGTAGCACACCGCAAGGCCGATGCGCCCGAACGGCGTATCGAAGGCCACCGGCGTCTCACCCGGCTCGATGGTATCGCGCTCGGCGTAACGCTCCGTGCCGTTGTCAAAACCGAACAGGTGGATCTTGTCGTAGCGGGCCACGCATTGCCCATCAGGGTCGAAGGCGAGGCAGGTGTTGCGGACCCGGGCCACGTCGGCGCCGGCCAATGGGATCGTGCCGCCCACCAGCCAGATGCGGTGGCGTGCGGCAAGCGAGGCCAGGAATGTCTGCAGCGGCCCATTGCCGAACGGTTCGCGTACCGCAAGCTTGTCGGTGTCGCGCGCTCCCATGATGGCGAAATATTCCGGCAGTGCCACCAGCTGCGCTCCTTGCGCGGCAGCCTGCGCTATCAGGCCGGCGGCGACGGCAAGGTTGTCCGCCACCGTCGGGGTGGAGATCATCTGGATGGCTGCGGCGGTGAAAGTCTGCATCGTGTCGGGTTCCTGCGTTGAAAACGGATCGGCGTTCAGCGCCGCTGCTGCAGTTGGTCCAGGCGCGCCTGCTCGTTGCCGATCAACCGACGCACCACCGGATCGCGCATCGCGCCGCTGATCTGATATTCATAGGCGACAAACTGGCCCAGTGGGTCCTTCAGCGCCCGCTGCAGCAGGAATGCGGCCAACCCCGCCAACGGATTCACAAGCCCCGCGGCGACCGCGACGGTATCGCCGACCACCGGCACGATGCGCACCCGCAGGTCCTGGGTGCCGGCGACGAAATTGGCTTCGCCGCGGAACAGCACCTGCGCCGCCGGACCGGCGATGACGAGGTCGTCGGTGCGGGCAATGCCGCGCTCGACGATGGCAGCACCCTCGATCGAATCGAATTCGAAGCCTTCCGAGAACACATCGCGAAAATCGAGCTTCACGCGCCGTGTCAACGACTGCAGGCTCAGAATGGACAGCAGCCGCGCCGCACCGGGGTCGATCCTGGCAAACTGGCCCGCTCCCAGCGCCAATGCCAGCGAGCCTTGCATGCTGTCGAAATCCGGCCGGTGCGGTACGCCGTCCCAGGCCACTTCCCCGGAGAACGTGCCGGCCGCGCGGCGCAGGGTGTCGGGATAGCCCACCCGCCCCAAGAGCTTGCCGAAATCGCCGCTCTTGAGCGCAAACCTGGCCGAGACGCGCGAGCGCCCCTGCTGGCGCCGCCACACTCCGTTCATCTTCAGCTCGGCCTCGTCGTTGCCCAGCACCACGTCGTTGAAGCGCCAGCTCTCGCCTTGCGGCACCGCGGTCAGCGCCAGCCGCCCCAGCTCGCGCCCGTGCAGGCTGAATGCATCGACCGCGAGCTTGATGGCAGGCCAATCGGCGTTGCCGGCGGAATGCGTACCGGCCACCGGCCGGCCCACGGCGCCCGTGCCGGCATCAGGCAGCGGCAGCGCCAGCCGGGCAAGCTGCAGCGCCAGCAACGGGTCGGCACCATCGCGCCAGCTGAACTGGCCGCTGGCCTCGCGGCTGTCCACGCTGCCGCGCCAGCTGTCGGCGCTCCGCTGCGCTGTCAGCCGCACATCGCGCAGCTGCAGCCCCTCGACGCGCACCCGGTCGAATCCCAGCTGCACCGCGCCCAGCCCGTCGCCCTGCCGCCCGGGCGCCTCCAGCAGCGCCAGCCAGCCGTCCAGGTCGATCGTGTCCCAACCGCCTGTCAACGCCCATCCCGGTGCACCGGTCAGGCGTGGCGGCTGCTCCCCCAGGGCCAGCACGCCGGACGACGGCCGGCCCGGCACCTGCGACGCGGCACCCTGCAACAGCTTGCCGTAGCCGAAGCCATAGCGGATGCCATCACCGCGGTCAGCAATCTCCAACCGGAATGGACGAATCTCGCCGGGCGCCTTGCCCAAGGGGGCCGGCAGGTTGATGCGGGCCGCGGCCAGTGGTGATTCCAGTGTGAAGTGGTAGCCGCCGCGCTGGGTCGTGAGCCGGACCTGATAGTCGACAAGGCCGGCCAGCCGCTCCGGTTCGGGCAGGCCGTAGCGCGTGGCCGCGTCGCGCAGGCGCGCCTGGCCGTTCAGCTGCAGCAGGAACTCGCCCGGCGGGGACGTGGCGCCGGCGAAGCGGCTGGTGCCGCCCAGCACCTGCGCCTGCCCATCCTGCAGCGCAAGGCCCTGCTCGGAAAAGGTCAGCCGGCCGGCCGCCGCCTGCAGCAGCGGGACCGCACCGCCGAAGTCCAGCGTATTGCCATCGAAGCGGTATTCACCACCGACCCGGGTGTGCGCCGCATCGTGCAGCGGGATGTCCAGCTTGAGCGTGAGGCTGCCCCGCCCTTGTGCCTTCAGTCCATCGATATACGCCGCCGTGGTCCCACGCAGTGGCGATTGGCGCAGAAAGGCCAGGAAGTCCGCCGTGGCCGATTCGGTCCTGCCATCCACCAGCAGGTGCGGCGTGGGCGAGGCCAGATTGGGCACCCACACGCGGGTCTGGCCGACCTCGGCCGACAGGATGCGCGCCTGTCGTGCCCGGATATCCATCTGCTGCCCGCGGAAATCCAATTCGCCGTCGATGCCGGTGAGTTCGGGCCAGCCCGGCGCGTAGGCCATCCGCACATCGCGCACCTTGGTATGGAAGCGGAAGCGTCCGCCGCGATCGCCGGCAAACGGAAATTGCGCCAGCGGTCCGGATACCTCGATCCGCCCGGCGTACGCCTCACCTTCGCGCAGCGCATTCGCCAGCCAGGCACGGGTCGGCGCGCCGGCCGCAAGCGGCAGGTAGGCGTGCACGCGTGCCGCGCTCAGGCGCGCGATCCGGCCTGACAGCGCCAGCGTACCCAGGCCGCTGCGCGGATGGCGGTAGCGGGCGTCCGCCGTCAGTTCCAGGTCGGTATTGCCCAACTGCAGCCGATCGAGCATCACGTTCCAGGCCTGCCCGTCGCGCTGCCAGCGTCCACCCAGCTCGAACCGGCCAAACTGCAACGTTTCGGCGAAAAGCCGCGGAACCGCGACCGCCAGCGCGCTGCTGCGCGCCACGAGGCTGCCGCCGTCCTGGTCGAAGCGGGCGGTCAGGTCCGCCCTCCCCAACCGTGGCAGCGTCTCGCCCCAGGACAGCGCAGCCTCTTCCAGCACCACTTCGCCGCGGTAGCGCTGCAGCGAAGGCAGCCAGTGCAACTGTGCTTCGCGCACCTGGCCGGCGAGCCGCAGCGGTCGTATCCGTGCCTGCCATGGCTGCGGCAACCACGCGCGATAGGCCGCCAGCCCCGCCAGCTGCACCCGGCTCACCGCCAAGGCGACGCTGCCGTCGGCACGCCGCGTATAGTCGACCCGGCAATCCCGGCATAGCGCGCCGTTGGCGCCATCGATCCGCGCCGCCGCCAGCTTGAAGGTCTCATCGTGCTCGCCGCGGCGCCAATCGAGCGTGCCGTCGAAGCGCGGCAGGCTGAAGCTGCGTCCGCTGCCGGCGAGGCTGAGACCGGCCACGCGCAATGTGGCGGTCACGTCACTGATCCGCTCCTCTTCGAAAGCCAGGCGCAGGTTGCCGCCGACGCGGCCTTGCAACCCCGGCAGGCGCTCAAGGTGGCGCAGCCAGTCGGCCTGCAGCACCTCAAGCGCCAACCGCGGCAATGCAACGCGCACCTCACCCTGCCATTGCCGCCAATGCTGCAGCGTATCGCCGCGCCAATGGCCTTCGATGCGCACCGGATCGGCCAGCACCCGGGGCGGGGTGAACGACAGGGTGAAGCGATGCGCGCCGAACCGGCGCTGCACGGCCAGCGTCACGTCGCGCAGCATATGCGGGGGGGCGGACCGGGATTCGTCGACCAGCCGCAATTGTCCACCGCGGATGGACAGACTGTGCTGGGCCAGCAGCCAGTCGGCAAAACGCGTGTCCCCAGTCGCGGCCTTGGGGTCCAGCCGCAGGCCCGCCACGTGCCAGACGCCGGCCCGGTCGCGCCTTACCGTCAGGTCCGGCACTTGCAACGCCATGCGGTGGAAACGCAGTTCGCCCACCAGCAGCGACCACCAGGACAGCGCGGCATCGAGCCGCGACACCCGCAGTGCCGCCTTGCCATCGTCGCCATACAGTGTGACCCCCTGGATCTGCAGATGCGGGCGTGGGCCACGCCAGCCGCCGACCAGCCGGGCCACCTCGGCACGGTTGCCCGTCACCTGGGCCAGCATGCCGGCCACCGTCGGCCGATACTGGTCCAGCCGCGGCACCAGGTAGTACTGCCATGCAAGCGCAGCCAGCGCCAGCAGCAGCAGCAACAGCGCCAGCAGCAGACGCAGCCAACGCCAGCCCCGGCGCAACAGCGCACTGCCGCGCCGTTGCGACGCAGCCCAGGCCGCTGCCGGCCAGGAAATGGGGAGAAGACGTGGCATGCCTGCCCTGCTGGAACGAGGAAGAACGCACCGAAGCGGCGGAGCTGTGCTAGCGTCTGGATCATCCGCCAGGACACGCCCCGGCCACGGCGCCGGAACAAGCCTTACATTCTAACTGCAATCATCCGATGACCATGCACGATGCTGTGACCCATCCCACGCTGGCGCCCGGGCTTGCGCACAGCCGCTTTCTCGCGCGGCTGTTCCAACGCGATCCGCAACTGGCCGACCGCACCGCGCAGCAGTTGGACACGCCGTTCGACATCGCGCAGATGCAGGCGTTGCTGGCAACGCCGGCAGACGACGAAGCCGCTTTCAAGCGCCAGTTGCGCCAATTGCGCCAGGCGGTGATGGCGCGGCTGATCGCACGTGAGCTGGCCGGGCTGTCCGACCTGGACGAGGCCCTGGCCACGGTGAGCGCACTTGCCGATCTGACCGTGCGCAAGGCGCTGGACTGGGCGGTGCACCACGAAATGCGCCATGGCCGTCCGATCGGCGCGGAGTCGGGCCGCGAGCAGGCATTGATCGTGGTCGGCATGGGCAAACTGGGTGGCAGCGAGCTGAACGTGTCCTCCGACATCGACCTGATCTTTGTCTACGACGAGGCAGGTGAAACCGACGGCGAGCGCCGGATCGGCAACCAGGAATACTTCACGCTGATCGGCAAGAAGCTGATCCATCTGCTCGCCGATCCGACCGAGGACGGCTTTGCCTTCCGCGTCGACATGCGCCTGCGCCCATTCGGCGACGCCGGTGCGCTGGTATCAAGCTTCGCGGCGCTCGAAAATTACCTGCTCACCCAAGGCCGGGAATGGGAACGCTACGCCTGGATCAAGGGACGCGCCCTCACCGGCGACGATCAGGGGTTGATGCAGCTGATCACGCCCTTTGTCTACCGCAAATACCTGGACTACGGCGCCTACGCCTCGATGCGGGAGCTGCACAGCCAGATCCGGCGCGAGGTCGCCCGGCGCGACATGGCGGACAACATCAAGCTCGGGCCCGGCGGCATCCGCGAGATCGAATTCATCGGCCAGGTGTTCCAGCTGATCCGCGGCGGCCGGGTCAAGAGCCTGCGTGAACGCGGCACCCGCAGCACGCTGCGTGAACTGGCGGCACTCAAGCTGCTGCCGGACGACGCGGTGGCGGAGCTCCTGACGGCGTACACCTTCCTGCGCAATCTGGAACATCGGCTGATGTACATCGACGACGCGCAGACCCAGATGCTGCCCGCCGGCGCCGAGGACAGGCAGCGCATCGCGGCCAGCATGGGCTTTAGCGACTGGGCCGCGTTCTGCGAGGCGCTGGAGCGACACCGCGCAGCAGTGACCCGGCATTTCGAACAGGTGTTCGTGCTGCCGGACGGCCAGGACCAGAACCATCCGCATGCACCGCTGTGGCGCGATGCGCACAACGGCGAGAGCACCGCCCAGGGGCTGGCCCGGCTGGGCTATGCCGACGCCGCCGAGATCCAGCGTCGGCTGGCGCTGTTCCGCGGCAGCAGCCGCTACCAGCAGTTGAGCGAACGCAGCCAGCGCCGGCTCGACGCCGTGCTGCCGCCGCTGATCGAAGTGGCCGCCGGCCATCCCAATCCGGACGCGACGCTGATCCGCATCCTGGATCTGCTCGAACATATCGGCCGGCGCGAATCGTATCTGGCGCTGCTGGCCGAACACCCGCAGACGCTCAAGCGGCTGGCGAGCCTGTACAGCGCCAGCCCCTGGGTCTCGGAATACCTGACCCGCCACCCCATCCTGCTCGACGAACTGCTCGATTCGCGCCTCCTTTATCAGGAGCCGGACTGGCACGCCGCCGCCGACGCGCTGCGGCGCGAGCTCGCCGAGCTGGACGGCGACGTGGAAGCCAAGATGGACCTGCTGCGGCATTTCCAGCATACCCAGGTGTTCCGCCTCGTCGCGCAGGACATCGCCGGACTGCTGCCACTGGAGCGCCTGTCCGACCACCTCTCCGATCTGGCCGACCTGATCCTGGCGGCGGTGATGGACGAAGCCTGGCGCGACCTGGCGCGGCGGCACACGGATACGCCCGCCTTTACTGCGATCGGCTATGGCAAGCTGGGCGGCAAGGAACTGGGGTATGCCTCCGACCTCGATCTGGTGTTCGTCTACGACGATGCGCATCCGGAAGCGGCGGAGACCTATGCGCGTTACGCCAAGAAGATCGTCAACTGGCTGAGCACCCCGACGGCGGCAGGTACGCTGTATGACATCGACCTGCGGCTGCGCCCCAACGGCAGTTCGGGGCTGCTGGTCTCGACGCTGGAGGCGTTCGAGCAGTATCAGTGCGAAGCGGCCTGGGTCTGGGAGCACCAGGCGCTGACCCGGGCCCGCTTCGTTGCCGGCGATCCGCAGATCGGCCGCAGCTTCGAGGCGGTGCGCTGCGCCGTGCTGCGCCGCGCACGCGCGCTGCCGCAGCTGGCAGCCGAGGTGATCGCGATGCGCGAGCGCATGCTGGAGACGCACCCGGCGCGTGCCGGCGATGTCAAATACTGCCGCGGCGGCATCGTCGACGTGGAATTCATCGTGCAGTACCTGGTGCTGGGCTATGCCCACGCGCACGTCGACCTGACCGCCAACCGCGGCAACATCGCGCTGCTGGGTACCGCAGCGGCGCACGGCCTGATCGATCCGGAGCTTGCCGGGAGCGCCCGCGACACCTACCGCGCGCTGCGCCGGCTGCAGCACACCAGCCGGCTGTCCGGCGACACGCTGGCCCCGGAGGCGCTTGCGCCCCTGGCGTCGGGCCTGGCCAGCGTACGTGCGCTGTGGCAGGCATTGCTTGGCGAAGTGATCTAGGCCGGCAGCCCCCTGGCCAGCCATGCAAAAGGCCCGGGTTCAACCCGGGCCTTGGCTGCACGATGTGTCACGGCGGCGGCGCGCTATTCACCGGGAAACTTGCAGAACTCGACGCCGACGGCACCGTCGGGCAGGTAGCGGCTCAGCCAGGTCATTTCCAGCTTGATATGGTCGACCAGTGCGACCACATGCCGCGTATCGGTATTGCTGGCAAACCACATTTCCTTACGCCATACCGTGCCTTCACCGGGCGCCTGCGTCCCTGGCGTCATTTCGTCCTGCGACGGTGTGCTGCGGCCATAGCCGATCACCGACAGCAGATCGCCAAGCTCGTCCGCGGCATGCGCCACCTCGACCACAAAGGCGATCATGCTCGGCGAGAGCTGCTGCATATTGACGTAGGCGCGGGTGTGCAGGCCATGGCGGCGGGCGAGTTCGGTCAGGCAATGGGGACAGGGGAAGGCGGCGCGGATCAGGAAAGCTTCATGCTGCTCGAAGGCAGGCGGCATGTCGGACAGGGAATGTCCACAGCGGTGAGACAGGATATTGCTGCCAAGCCTATCCATGATGAAGCCCCGGGTGTTGGATAGACACCATTTTACACACACAGACAGAAAAAGAAAAAGACGGCAAAAGCCGTCTTTCTCCTGGCTGTGGCGCCGCCCGCTTTCAACCGACGACGGGTGGGTTGCGCAACCGGATATGCAGCTCGCGCAACTGCTTCTCATCGACCGAGTTCGGGGCGTTGGTCAAGAGGCATTGCGCACGTTGGGTCTTGGGGAAGGCGATCACATCGCGGATCGATTCGGCGCCCGCCATCAGTGTCACCAGCCGGTCCAGCCCGAACGCGAGGCCGCCATGCGGCGGTGCGCCGTACTGCAGGTTGTCCAGCAGGAAGCCGAACTTGTTCTGCGCCTCCTCGGGACCGATGCCCAGCGCGTCGAACACGGTGGATTGCACGTCCGCACGGTGGATACGTACCGAGCCGCCGCCGATCTCCCAGCCGTTGAGCACCATGTCGTAGGCGCGGGCGCGGCAGGCGCCCGGATCGGTCTTGAGCAGTTCCAGATGTTCGGCCTTCGGGCTGGTGAACGGGTGATGGCAGGCGTTCCAACGCTTGCCGTCCTCGTCGTACTCGAACATCGGGAAGTCGATCACCCACAACGGACGCCATGCCTTGACGAAGTAGCCGCCGGCCTCGCCCTTTTCGTGGCCGATCTTCAGGCGCAGTGCGCCGATGGCTTCGTTGACCACCCTTGCCTTGTCGGCACCGAAGAACACGATGTCGCCATTGGCGGCACCGGTGCGCTCGACGATGGCCGCCAGCGCCTCGGGTGTGAGGTTCTTGACGATGGGCGACTGCAGGCCGGTCTCGTTCAGCTGGGTGACGTCGTTGATCTTGATGTACGCCAGGCCCTTGGCGCCGTAGATGCCGACAAACTGGGTGTAGGCGTCGATCTCGGAGCGGCTGAACGCCGCACCGCCCGGCACGCGCAGGCCGACCACGCGACCGCCCTCCATGTTGGCCGCACCGGAGAACACCTTGAACGGCACGTCCTTCATCACGTCGGTCAGTTCGGTGAAGCGCAGCGAGACGCGCAGATCCGGCTTGTCCGAGCCGTAGTGGAACATCGCGTCGTCGTACTTCATGCGTGGGAACTTGCCCAGATCGACGCCGATGGCTTCCTGGAACACGTGCCGGGCCATGTCCTCGGTGATGTCCATGATCCCGTCCTCGTCCAGGAACGAGGTTTCCAGGTCGATCTGGGTGAACTCGGGCTGGCGGTCGGCGCGCAGGTCCTCGTCGCGGAAGCACTTGGTGATCTGGTAGTAGCGGTCGAACCCGGCCACCATCAACAGCTGCTTGAACAGCTGCGGCGACTGCGGCAGCGCGAAGAACTGGCCGTCATGCACGCGCGAGGGCACGAGGTAGTCGCGCGCGCCTTCCGGCGTGCTGCGGGTGAGCATCGGCGTTTCGATGTCGATGAAGCCGCGGCTGTCCAGGAAGTTGCGCACCAGCAGCGCCACCTTGTAGCGCAGGCGCAGGTTCTTCTGCATCTGCGGGCGGCGCAGGTCGATCACCCGGTTCTGCAGCCGCACCGTCTCGGAGAGGTTCTCGTCGTCGATCTGGAACGGTGGCGTGGCGGCGCTGTTGAGCACCGCAATGTCCTTGGCCAGCAGTTCGATCTCGCCGGAAACCAGGTTCCTGTTGGCGGTGCCGGCCGGGCGCTCACGCACGATGCCGGTGATCTGCAGCACGTATTCGGCGCGGGTGGCGTCGGCGGTCTTGAAGGCATCGGGGGTGTCTGGATCGACCACCACCTGCAGCAGACCCTCGCGGTCGCGCAGGTCGATGAAGATCACGCCGCCATGGTCGCGGCGGCGGTGGGCCCAGCCCTGGACGGTCACGGTCTGGCCGAGGAATCGCTTGTCGATCAGGCCACAGTAATCGGTACGCATGATGGATGCTCTTTCTTGTTTCGATAGGGGCAAAAGGGGTTGGCGCAGGGTTCGGGGCGGGTCAGGCCACGCGGCCTAACCCGGCAGATTGTCGGGCCGCCCTTCGAGGAAGGCGGCGGCGCGCGGCGCGGGCACCACCACGCCCATGGAGATCACGTACTTGAGCGCCTCGTCGACGCTCATGTCCAGTTCACGCACGTCCTCGCTGCGCAGCATCACGAAATAGCCCGAGGTGGGATTGGGCGTGGTCGGCACGTAGACGCTGACGTAGTCGCCATCCAGATGCGCTGCCACCTCGCCGCTGGGCGAGCCGGTCAGGAAGGCGATGGTCCATGCGCCCTGATGCGGGAACTGCACCAGGAGCGCGCGCCGGAACGCCTGGCCGGAATCGGAGAACACCGTGTCCGAGACCTGCTTCACGCTCGAATAGATCGAGCGCACGATGGGAATGCGGTTGAGCAGCCGCTCGCCGATGATCAGCAGCCGTCGGCCGAGCACATTGGCCGCGATCACGCCGGTGACCAGCACCACGAGCACGGTGAGCACCACGCCGAAGCCCGGAATGCCGCGCCGCTCCGACAGCCATGGCATCGACGGTTCGAGCGTGCGCAGCAGCCAGTAGTCCGGGCGCAACGACATCGGCAGCAGCTCGCCGAGCTGGTCCATCGTGCCGACCACCAGTTGCACCACCCACAGCGTGATGGCAAGCGGCACCCAGACCAGGAGACCGGTCAGCAGGTAGCGCTTGAGCCGGTCCATCAGGGTTTCAGGTCGTTCAGTGGCAGCCACAGCTGCCCGTGCCGCAGGCACCGCCAGCAGTGCTGGCGCCAGAGGATTCGGTGGTGGCTTCGGCCTTGGCCGGCGCACTCGCGGCCCCGCCGCCCTTGAAGTCGGTGGCGTACCAGCCCGAGCCCTTCAGTTGAAAAGCGGCAGCGGTCAGCCGCTTCCCGTAGGTCTGCGCCTTGCAGCTCGGGCAGTCGCGCAACGGCGCATCGGCCAGTTTCTGGATGTGTTCGTTCTCGTAGCCGCAGGCGGTGCAGCGATAGGCATAAATCGGCATGGTCGACACCTGGATGCAACGGATTGATCGGGATACGCGCCCCTGCCGGGGCGCCGGGACACGGTGCGCCAACGGCCGCGCCTAAGCCCCGGAAAACACGCGATTATACCCGAAGCCGCGTCGGCGACGATGGTGCATGCCGCTCAGTAGACATCGCGCCGGTAGCGGCCGGCTTCAAGCAGCTGCTGTACACGCGGCACACCCAGCAGCGCGCGCAGCGTGTTGTCCACGTCCTCAGCCATGCCCTCGCGACTGCCGCACACATAGACGGCCGCGCCGTCGTCGATCCACTGCACGAGCAGCGGGCCGGCCGCCCGCAGCCGGTGCTGCACGTAGGCCGGTGGCGTGTCGCGGGAATACGCCAGATCCAGCCGCGCCAACGTGCCATCGGCCAGCCAGGCCGCCAGTTCCTCTCTGAACAGCGCGTCGTGTGCGGCGTTGCGTTCACCGAACAGCAACCAGTTGCGTGTGCCGCCAGCCCTGGCACGTGCCTTCAGGTGCGCCCGCAGGCCGGCGATGCCGGTGCCGTTGCCGATCAGTACCAGCGGGGTTGCGTCGGCGGGGGGATGGAAACCGCGGTTTTCGCGTATGCGCAACGCAATCGTCGCATCCGGCGCGGCACCGCAGGTCAACCAGCCCGAGGCAATGCCCAGCCGACCGTCGGCACGCCGGGCCTGGCGCACCACCAGCTCCAGCGCACCGTCCTCGGGCAGCGAGGCGATCGAATATTCGCGATGGGGCAAAGCCGGCAGGGCCGCGGCAAGCGCAGTGGGTGACAGGCCGTACAGCGGCGCCACGTCGTCAGGCAGCTGGCGGTCGGCCAGCGCCGCACAGAGCGCGTCGCCGGCGGCGAGGCCCAGCCGGTCCAACCACGCCTGTACCGCCTGCGGCGCGTTGCACGGCCCGACTTCGGCAATATCGCCCGCCTGCCAGGTCGTCGGCCGGGGCGGCAGCAGCCGTAGCCGGAACACCGGCGCGCCCTGACTGCCCGGGTTGAGCAGCACGCGCGCCGCCAGCCGCCAGGGCTGATAGGCCGGGGCCTGCCAATCCGCAAGCTCGGCATGCCCTGCCAGCGCGGACAGTTGTTGCTGCCAGTGACGCACCGCGCCCGCCTCGCCGTTGTCCACCTCGATCAGGTCAAAGAGCGGCATGGCACCGCCCTGACGCAGCCAGCGATCGAGGGCGTGGCCAAAGGCACAGTATTGCGCATAGCTGGCATCACCCAACGCCAGCACCGCGTATTCCAGGCCGGACAGCGCCGCAGTGGCGCCCATCGCGCGCCGGACAAAGCCCGCCGCCTCGTCCGGCGCGTCGCCCTCGCCGGTGGTGCTGACCACGAACAGCGCCTGACGGTATGCCGCCAGCGCGGCGGCATCGAGGGCGGACAGCGGATGCAGCGCGACGGCCATGCCTGCACTGCGCAATGCCTGTGTGGTCTGCAGCGCAAGCTGCGCCGCATGTCCGGTCTGGCTGGCATAGGTCACCAGCAGCGCCGCCGGGGTCGCGCCATCCGACACGAAGCGGGCCTGGGCCCGCCGATGCCGCCAGGCGATCCAGGCACAACCAAGCAGATAGCAAAGCAGCACCGCGCCGGCGGCGGCGAGCCGCCCCGCGGGCAGCGCCGCATGCGCCGGCGCCGCCAGCCCCAGCAACAGCCAACCCGGATGCCGACGGCTCATTTGAGCATCGCGGCAAACGCCGCCGAGCGGTATTGGCGCAGACTGTCCCGGTCGCGCACCAGCCAACGCGCGGCCAGCGCATGCCGCTCGGCGAAGGCCAGCCCCTGTTCGGGCCCGAGCACGGTCAGCGCCGTGGCATAGGCATCGGCCCACATGCATTCGGGGTGCAGTACCGTCACCGCCGCGGGTGCCGCGCGCAGCGGTGCCCCGGTGCGCGGGTCGAGTGTATGGGCGTAGCGCTCACCCTGATGTTCGAAATAGCGGCGATAGTCGCCGGAGGTGGCAACGGCCAGATCGTGCAGCGCGGCCACGCACGGCGCCGTGGATGCGTCCAACGGTGCCTCCAGCCCCACCCACCAGGGCTGGCCGTCGGGTTTGATGCCGAACCCGCGCAGTTCCCCGCCCACTTCGACCAGCCAGCTCGACAGGCCGCTGCGCTGCAGATGGGTTGCCACTGCGTCCACCCCGTACCCCTTGGCGATGCCTGAGAAATCCAGGGTCAGCCCACCCGGTTGCCGGGCACGCCCGCCGTGGAACAGCAGCTTGCGCCAGCCGCTGCATTCGCGCGCCAACGCGATCCGCGCCGGCGTGGGCGGCACATCGCGCGGACCGGCCGGGCCGAAGCCCCACAGGTCCGCCAGCGCGCCGAGGGTGGGATCGAAGGCACCGTCGCTTTGCGCCGCCACCGCAAGCGCACAGGCCAGTACATGGCGGAACTCGGGCGGCAGCGGCTGCCAGCTGCCGGCCGGCGCGGCGTTGAAGCGGCTCAGGTCCGAGTCGGCACGCCAGTGGCTCATCTGCGCCACCACCTGGTCCAGCACACCCTGGATGCCGTCACGCAGTGCGTCCGGTGCCAGCGCGGCCGGTCCGGCCAGCTGGACCGACCAGGTGGTGCCCATGGTCTGGCCCGTCAGCCGCTGGATCGTGCCGTGCAACGGATGCGGGCGCCACGCGGACAATTGCGGCGGGATCAGTACCTCGTTCATCGGCGCAGGCACCCGCGATACCTCATTGCGGCAGCACTTCCAGCGTGACGGTATACGACAGCATGCGCTGGCGGGCGGCCTTGACCGAGGTCTTGGCATCCTGCAGGTCCGCATCGAGCCAGTACATGCCCGGCTGTGGCCAGGTCACGCTGAACTTGCCGGCCTCGTCGGTGGTGAACTTCAGTGCTTCGAGCTGGTTGCGATAGCGGCTCTGGCCGCGTACCACCGTCACCTCGACCCCGGCCGCAGGCTTGCCGTCGACCACCATCTGAAAGGTGGCGGACTCGCCGGCCACCAGGTCATTCGGATGCGTCAGCGGCACCAGCTCCAGCCCCTGACCCGCCGGCTTGAGCGCCGATGGCGAGCCGACCGTGGCAAAGGTCTCCAGCCGGCTGACGAACTCGCCGACCTGCAGTTCGGCCGCGTCGGCCGGCACTTCCTTGGCAAACGCCTCGGGGCTGCCGTTCCAGCGCTTGGGCTGGCCATCGACCTTCCAGCTGGCACGCACGCCGCTGCGCACCAGCTGGATACGGTAGGTGCCCGGCTGGGTGAGATGGGCGTCGAACGTGCTGCGCAGCTTGCCCTTGGCCATGTTCTCAGGCGCCACCTTGCCGCCGTCGGGCGCCACGATGTTCAGCGCCTCCAATCCGAGCGGCACATGGTTGAAATGGAACATGTCATTTGAAACCGCGGCATCCACGGTGATCCATTGGGGCGAGGACAGCACGGTGGACGACGGCAGCAGCCAGTAGTGGTGCGCCTGCGCGGTCAACGGCAGGGTGGCGGCGATGGCCAGGGCGGCAAGGCGGGCAAGATGTTTCATGGTGCGGCTCCGGTGAGGGGGGATCGGATCAGGGCTTGAGCTCGACGCTGACGGCACCCAGCTCGTGCTGACCCTGGGCACGGGCGCTCTGTGCGCTCTTGGGCGGCCAGGACAGTGGCACGCGCACCAGCTCGCGGCCGCCGACCTCGCGGGCGGCTTCGACCACCAGGTTGTACTGGCCGGCCGGCAGCCTGCCCAGCGGCGCCTTGCCTTCGGCGAAGCCCAGCTCATGCTGGCCGGCCGGGCGGGTCGCGCCCGAGACACCGTCCAGCGGCATGGTCAGATCGCGCCCGCTCTTGCGCCACCACTGGCGCAGGTCCTTGAGCCACTTGGTACCGGCACCTTCGGCACCCTTGGTGTCCAGGTCGTACCACAGCGCGAGGTTGGCGGCGACGCTCTGGTCGGGCCGCTCCAGCCACACCGCCACATAGGGCCGGTGGTATTCGGCGACATTGAGCCGCGGCAGCTCGAGCTTGACCTTGAGTTCGGCGGCCAGCCCCTGGCCGGCGAAGCCGCCGGTGATCACGCCCGGCAGCACGGCCGGGATCCATTTGCGCATGATGAAATCCTCAGTGGATGAACAGAATGGCCAGCACCAGCGGCACCACCAGCCCCAGCCCCACCAGCGGCCAGGTGGCCGGCCGGCGGCCGGCGTGCAGATGCAGCAGCAGCAGCCCGGTGATGCAGAACACCAGCGCCAGGCCGGCGAACACATCGATGAACCAGCGCCAGGCGGCGCCGGTGTTGCGTCCCTTGTGCAGATCGTTCAGATACGAGACCCAGCCGCGCCCGGTCAGCTCGTAGGCGACCTCGCCGCTGGCGCGGTCCACGGTCAGCCAGGCATCGCCGCCGGGGCGCGGCAGCGACAGGTAGATTTCGTCGTCGGACCATTCGGCGGCCTCGCCGGACAGACTCAGCGCCAGCCGGGCCTCCAGCCATTGCGCCACCACGGGGGGCAGCGTGGCTTGCTGCGCCTGGGGGGGGCGCCGCAGCAACGGCAGCAGGTCGGCCGGCAGCACCGCAGCACGCGTGGTGATCACCGGGGTCGCCTCGATCTGCGCGGCATGGTTGAGCGTGATGCCGGTGGCGGCGAACAACAGCATGCCGATGAGGCAGGCGGCCGAGCTGATCCAGTGCCAGCGATGCAGATGCTTGAGCCAGAAAGACCGGCCTTGCCGGTCGATAGCGGAGGTCATCGGAATGCGGGAATCCAAGGCGAGCGCGGTTCAACGCGGCGGTGCGATGCCGCGTTGACATGCGAATGAAACCGATTTGCGCTCTCATCGGCTGCCGGCGCGTGCGCCGGGCGGCTCATAGCTCGGCCCATTGCCGCAGCAGGTTGTGGTAATGGCAGGTCAGCGCGATGACGTCTGGGCTGTCGCCCAACTGGGCCCGCAGCCGCTGGATGGTCTGATCCAGCTCGAACAGCTGGCTGCGCCGACTGTCGTCACGCACCATGCTTTGCACCCAGAAGAACGAGGCGACACGCGCGCCACGTGTCACCGGCGCCACGCAATGCAGGCTGGACGACGGATAGAGCACCAGATCGCCCGCCGGCAGCTTGACCTCGTGCTGGCCGTAGGTGTCGTTGATGATCAGCTCGCCACCGTCGTATTCGTCCGGCTCAGCGAGGAACAAGGTGCAGGAGAGATCGGTGCGCAACGCGCCGCCCGGCTGCGCGCGTACCGCCCCGTCGACGTGAAAGCCATAGTGCCCGCCGCCTTCGTAGCGGTTGAACAGCGGCGGCACCGTGCGCAACGGCAGCGCGGCGGCGAAGTACAGCGGATGGCGCGCCAGCGCCTGCAGGATCACTTCGCCCCAGCGTTGCGCCAGTGGCGAGGTTTCGGCCAGCTGCCGGTTCTGCTTGACCCCCGCGCCCTGCGGCCCCACGGTCTGTCGCCCGTCGATCCACTCGGCCGCCTGCAGTTCGGTGCGTACGGCGTCAAGCTCGGTACGGCTGAGCACTTCGGGAATATGCAGCAACATCGACCTCTCCTGTCAGGCCCCCTGCCCGGCGCACGCCGGGCAGGACGTCAGGCCGCTCAGAACGTGAAGTTGGCGGTCAGACGCACCGAGCGCGGCGTGCCTGGGGTGTAGCGATAGCCAGACTTGTTGATCGCGGCCACGTACTCCTCGTCCAGCAGGTTGTATACGTTGAGCTGCACCTCGACGTTCTTGCTGACCGCGTAGGACGCCATGCCGTCGAACACCCAGTAGGACTCGACGTAGCGCGGTGTGCCGATGGCGCCGTCCTTGCCACGCTGCAGCTCGCCGACATAGCGCCCGCCACCGCCCAGCGTGACGCCGTGGCCCAGGTTGTAGGTGGTCCAGGCGGTGAACGCAGTCTTGGGTGTGTAGTTCAGCTCGCGGCTGTCGTCGTTGCCGACACCGGCCCCACTCACCACCTTGGTATCCATCACGGTGAAGCCGGCGCTGATGCCCCAGTTCCTGGTGATCTGGCCGACGACGCCCAGCTCGATCCCCTGCACGCGCTTCTTGCCGGTCTGGTGATACTGCTGATCGACCGGATCCTGCTCCACTTCGTTGCGCACTTCGGTGCGGTAGAGCGCCGCGCTCAACGCCAGCTGCCGGTCCAGCACTTCCCACTTGGTACCGATCTCAGCGGTGCGGGCCTGCTGCGGCTTGTAGTCGGGATTGCCGGCGTTGTTGGCATTGCTGCTCAGGGCGAAATTGGCGCCGCCCGGCGGCTGCTGCGAGGTGGCGTAGTTGGCGTAGATGCTGCCATTGGGCGCAGGCTTGTACAGCACGCCCAGCTTCCAGTTGAAGAGATTGTCCGCATCGTCCAGATCGGTGGCCGTGACCAGCGTGCCGCTCGGTGCACCGTTGCACGGAATCGCGCTGTTGCCGGTGCCGCCGCAGGCGGCCACGTTCAGGTATTCGGTCCTGTAGCGCTCGAAACGCACGCCGCCGTTGATCTGCCACTGTTCGTTCAGCTTGAGCGTATCGAACAGATAGGCCGCCGCGGTCCGGGTCTCGCCATCCGCATGGGCGCCGTTGGGTGCCCAGCTCATCCCGCTGACGTTGGGATCGGGGTCGTACAGATTGGCGGCGGGCCAGTTGCCGGAGCGGATCGTGGTGAGGTTGCGCTGCTTTTCGCGGGTCAGCTCGATGCCTGCACTGATCTCATGCGTGAAGCCGCCCGTTGCCAGCGTCGCGTTCAGATTGGTCTGGTTGGTCAGGATCTCGTTGGTCTGGTTCTTGAACGTAGGGTTGCTGCGTGCCAGCGTCCAGCTCGACGGATCGGCCGGGTTGGGTGTCAGCAGGTTGGGCGGCGTGCTGGTCGACGACGCCATGAACGCGGTCAACAGGTAGTCCTGGCGGGTCTTGCCCCAGCGCGTGGTGTTGCGCAGCGTCATCGTCGGCGAGAAGTCACGCTCGACAGTGAGCGTCACCATGTCGGTGCGCACGTCCTCATAGTCGGCACGGGTGCCGTAGAAATTGGTGGGGTCCACCCGGCCGGCGTCGTTGAGGAACGGCCGGGCCGGGTCGGGGGTGCTGTAGCCGGGCAGGCCGACAGTGGACACGCCGCCGTCCGGCACGTTGTTCTGCTCGACATGCAGGTAGTCGAGATAGGCACGGGTCGGCGAACCGAGCCCGTAGGCCAGCGACGTGGCCACGCCCCAGCGGTCGTTCTCGACCTGATCGCGCGCCGGCACGCCATCCTTCTGGCCCATCACGTTCACGCGCAGCGCGGTGCCTTCGACGGCGGTGATGGCGCGGTTCAGATCGGCGGTGGCGCGCAGGTAGTCCTCGCCACCGGTGAGCGAAGCCGAGCTTGCGTCGTCCAGCGCGGCGCGCTTGGTCGCCAGATTGATGGCGCCGGTGGGCGCGCTGCGGCCATAGTCGGTGCCGGCCGGGCCCTTGGTCACTTCGATCTGGCTGATGTTGAAGGTATCACGCGAGACCGAGCCCAGATCGCGCACGCCGTCGACGTAGATGCTGCTGGCGCTGTCGAAACCGCGCATGTAGATCGCGTCACCGGTATTGGTATTGCCGTTCTCACCCAGGAAGAAGGTGCTCACGCCGGCACTGTTGCGCAGCGCCTCGCTCAGCGTGCTGGCCCCTTGCTCCTTGAACAGCGCATCGGTGATCACCGACACGGTCTGCGTGGTGTTCAGCAGCGGCTCGGTGAACTTGGGCGAGGCGACGCGCTCGGCCTTGTATTCCGGCTGGGCGCCCGACACTGTGACAGTCGGCAGTGTGGTCTCGTTGGCGACGGCGGGTACGGCCATGGCCAGCAGCGTGGCGGTCGCGGTGCTGGTGATCACCGGCATGCGGCGGGCACCGTGCCTGCGGCTACGGATAAGGTCAGTCATCGGTATCTCCCTGAGTGGTGTCTTGTACGCTGGCGCTCTGACGTTGCCATGCGAATGCGAACTTTTCTCAATTGTAATGGAACAAAATGAGAATTACTACCATTTGCAAGAATGAAAGCGATATGTCGCCCAACCGGCTGATTTCCTTACAGGCGCGTTCCGCCTGGATGTGCGGCCCGAAACGGCATGTCGCGCAGTCGGGTCATGCGATCACCCGTTTCAGCACGTGCAATCGACCACTGGCCGCCACCATCCTGCGCCGGCCGCCATTCAGGCCATACTGAGGCCGGTGAAGCAGAACGAGCCGCCCCTTACCCCCCAGGAGAACCAAGATGGTCAGCAAGAACACGATTTGCCTCTGGTACGACGGCACCGCGTTGGAAGCCGCCGAGTTCTACGCCAGGACATTCCCCGACAGCGCGGTCGGTGCGGTGCTTCGCGCACCGGGCGACTATCCCTCGGGCAAGCAAGGGGACGTCTTGACCGTCGAGTTCACGCTGATGGGCATCCCCTGCCTCGGTCTGAACGGCGGCCCGGCCTTCAAGCACAATGAGGCGTTCTCGTTCCAGGTGGCGACCGACGACCAGGCCGAAACAGACCGCCTGTGGCACGCGATTGTCGGAAACGGCGGCCAGGAAAGCGCATGTGGCTGGTGCAAGGACAAGTGGGGGCTGTCGTGGCAGATCACGCCACGCGTCTTGACGGCGGCGATCGCCGATCCCGATCCAGTGGCAGCCCAGCGCGCGTTCGAGGCCATGATGGGGATGGGCAAGATCGACATCGCCGCGATCGAGGCCGCCCGGCGCGGCTGAGGTGGTCGGCGCCGACCCGGCGCTCCTGCCATTGCTGATGATCCTGATGATCCCGCCACCCGGATCAGCAGGTGCAGAGACGGTCGGCAACGCGCCGGGCTGATCGGAACCACCGATCAGGCCCGGGGCGGATCGATCGGTACATGCCCGACATATTGCGCAATGGCATCGGCGGTACTCGAAGCGCGGCGCGCTGTGCCCCCCTCGCACTTTGCCAGCCATGCGGCAATGCAAGCGCTGCACCGCCGGATCAACCGGGGAACGGCCGCTGACGCATGCGGCGCTGCCTGCCGGCCACAGGCCGCGTGTCTGACCGCCGATCCGCCTCAGCTATCCAGGCGGAATTGCATCGGCACCGTCACCGTCGCCTCCACCGGCTCCTTGCCGCGCATTGCCGGCTTGAAGCGCCAGCGCTTGACCGCCTCCAGCGCTGCATTGTCCAACCGGCTGAAGCCGCTGCTCCTGGCCAGGGTCGCACTCAGCGGCAGCCCGGCGGCGCTCACCTTGACGCGGACCAGCACGGTGCCCTCCTCGCGCAGCACCTGGGACTGTCGCGGATAGCCGGGCTTGGGATTGTTCAGGTACGCAGCATCGAATACCGGCTGGGTCTCGGGTTCCGGTGCTGGCGCTGGGGCGGGCGATGGCGCGGCAACGGGCGCCGGGGCGGGTGCAGCAGGGGCTGGCTCGGGGGCCGCAGGTTGGACCGGCTCCGGCGGCAGGCGCACGGCGTTCTCGGCCGGTGCCTGCGGCGCCGGCAGGGGCCTGGGTTGCGGCTGCGGCCGCTTGAGCACCGGACGGGGTTCAGGGCGGGGCTGGGGCTTCGGGGGCGCCGGCACCGCCTCGGGTTGGGCCGCCGGCAGCTCCACATAGGTGAGCACCGGCGCCGTCACGGGCTCAGGCGGTGCGCTCCACTGCGATCCTTGGATCACGCCGTAGATCAGGACCGCATGGGCCGCACAGACCGCAGTCACGCCGATATAGCGATAGGTAGACATGCGGCGATTTTAAATGATAAGGATTCTCAACATCAATCGAATTTCGAGCCACCACGCATCCACGCCGTGACCAAGCCCGCAAGCTTGGTTACAATGCCGCACCCCGCTCCCGCAGCCATCCCGCTCCTGGGCCGGGCCGCCGTGTCATCTGATGCAGGTTGCCGTCCGCTGACGTTGATGGGGCAGCAAAATCACAGGAAGAGTGGCCGAGTGGTTTAAGGCACCGGTCTTGAAAACTTGCGTTAAGACGGTAGCGAAGCAAGAAAAAACGCAGTAAAAACAATGCGCTAAATGAATCCGCGCAAAGGCGCTTTTGGCGCTGTTTAGCAGATTCTTAGCGCATCACGGAATTAGGTGGGTTGGCAGAGCGGTTGAATGCACTAGTCTTGAAAACTAGCAAGGATGTAAGTCCTTCCAGGGTTCGAATCCCTGACCCACCGCCATCACAACACGTCCTCTCTAGCTTGCACGCCTGCTGTTAAGGATGGCTGCAAGCTCATCCACATTCAGACTGCGACCGACAAGGGTCTGCCGAATAGGCTCAAAGACCCTTAGCATTCTTCCGTAGCCTTCAAGCGTGGGGCAATGTGAGTTGAGGTCACGATGCCCTTCACGGAAGCGGCTGAACCTGTCTAGGTCGTTGATGAGGAAGCGCGCGATACCAAGGTGCTCAGACTCGTTGTTCCCGTCAAAACCAAGGAACTGCACATGCTTCCCAAACGGGTCTGCTTCCTTGGCGAGACGTGCCTTGCTCTCTTCCCCAAGCCCTTCAAACGCTTCCTCCATGAATGACCACATGTCGAGCACATCGACAACGAAGCGCACGCGGCTCTGTTTGTCGGCATGCCCGTGAAAGATTCCGGGCATCTCCCAGCCAAGCGCCCAGTAGTGCCCGCCTAGGATGACCTTCTCAACGAGATCGACATTCGTATCCACTTCGACGCCGGTCTTCTTGATTAGCTCGGCCAGCATCATCGCAATCAACTTCTCGCCGTCGCTCAGATGTGGTGCGCGCCCCTTGTTGTCGTGTGCCAGCCCCGCCTCAATGAGCCTCCGCACAGCCTCTGCCCGCGAAGGCGTGTCGTCCTCACCTTGCCTCCATTGGTCTAGCCGTTCCAGAAGATCGCTGTCGATCCGCATTTCAAATCGTTCGCTTGCCATAATAAACTACGTAATGTTTAACGTAACACCGTACATCATACCGTAACGAACTGCGATTGCAAGCCCTCGTCGGTTTGCGTCTTGGGCGTCGCGTTTTGTCAGGGCAAGCCCGCCCGATCAAGTCCAAAAAGTCGTTGCCGCTTCTCGGAGACCTGTCTTGCAATGTGCGCACTTCAACTCGCACAGGAGCAACGACATGGAACAAGCCAAGATTTACACGAAACGCGAGAACGCCCGCCGCCCAGGTGTCGCCGCAGGGGTGCCCGCCGAACTGGTGGAAATCACCGTGCATAAAGTCCGCGGAGGACGTGCGCTTCGGCTGGAAGGCGATGGAAGCACCGGCACCCGCTGCCGAGGATGATCCTCGCTGCCATCCCCAGCTTCGTTTCCGGTTTTGCCGACGCCCCATACCGGTGGCAACGCTGTTGCCCCCTCTGAAGGGGCAATCCGGCTAGGCAGCGGGTGAGTATGCTCCAGCAGTCGGGTACCAGGCTGATGTGGATGCCCTTCGGCAACCTGCTGTGGCCGTACGGCTGTGCAGATCTTGTCGTCGGCGCGATCACTGGACCTCGTGTCCACGCACCGGCCAACTGCCCGATACACAGGCCAACCGATGCCTGCGGACGCCGGGCAGCGCGTAGTGGACGACCGGCACACCGGCGCGGCATCGGTCCCAGGCGCTGTCCCCCGAAGCAGGCCACTAGCCGATCGCCTCGACCAGCTCGCAGTGGCGGGTCTGGTCGACCTGGGATAAGACTACAGAGGCGGCCATGCTGCTGGCTCATGCCACAGCGCGCTTGTCTGTGGGAGACGCGTTCGCTCACAATTTGTGCCGGGGTAGGGCAACGCGCAGAGTAGGCCCACGCGTCCCGGTCCGGATCGCCCCCCCCTCCCCAACACCACGCCTGCCACATACAGGATGACCTGATGAGCCCCACCGCCTTCGTTGTTGCCGCCTACATTGCCTGGACCCTGATGCTGATCATCGCGATCGAAGCGGTGCGCACCCTGGCGGTTCTGCGCCAGGGGCGTGCTGCCAATACCTTCCTGCCTGATGGCACTGACATCTCCCCGTTCGCGCACCGACTGAGCCGTGCCCACGCCAATTGCTACGAAAGCTTCCCGCTGGTCGTCGGCCCGTTGCTGCTGGCGCTCGCAATCGACCATCCGTCACTGACCGACCCGTTGGCACCCTGGCTCCTGGCAGCGCGGATCGGCCAGTCCTGCGTGCACTTGGCGTCCATCAGCCTGCCTGCCGTACAACTGCGTTTTGCTTTGTTCGCGGTGCAGTTGGGCCTGGTTGCATGGATGCTCGCGCGTCTGATTCCGGGTGGGTTCGCCAGCTGAATCGCCAATGGCATCGATCCGTGGCGTCTTCGGCATCGCGGCGGCGCCTCACAGCGTAGTCGGTGCCGCGACACGGCCTTGATCACACAAGTCAACCAAACGTCACACCAATGCCAGCAAGCCTGCATCGGACTGTCTACACTCCTTCGGCATATCTTCCCCGCATAGCCGCAAGGATTCCGCCATGAGCACGCCGAACGCCTCCCCCACACCTGACCGTCCCGGCTGCGATACGCCGGTCCAGCTGCCGCCGGTGTTGCCGCCCAGCCCCTGTTGCTGCGACAGCGACCCGATCACCGGGCTCAAGCAGTTGTTCGTCGACTATTTCCAGGGCCGCGGCATGGCGGCAGGGCGTGATCCGGCGACGCGGCCGGTGTTCCTGCGGCTGCACGGCGTGGCGCATGGGCGGCTCGTGATCGACCCCGACCTGCCCGAGGCACTCAAGGTGGGGGTGTTCGCCCAGGCGCCCGAATACCCGGTGTGGGTGCGCTTTTCCGCGGACGTGCAACCGGGCGTGCCGGATCTCAAAGGCACCACTGGCATCGCGATCAAACTGTTCGGGGTGACGGGACCCAAGCTGCTGGCGCCGGACGAGGCGGCCACCACCCACGATTTCATCCTGCAGAACCACGATGTGTTCTTCGTCGATACCGCCAAGGACATGTGCGAGTTCACCTGCCAGTCGCTGCACGGCAACAGTGACGACTACCTGAAGGCGCATCCGGTCACGCAGCAGGTCCTGAACGAGATGGAGAAGGTGGTCGATTCCGCGCTGACCACCCCTTACTGGAGCGTGCTGCCGTCCTGTTTCGGCGAGGGGCGCTTTGTCAAATACAAGCTCGAACCGCTGTCGGCGCCGGCGGCCGAGGCACAGCCTGACTTCAACGATCCGTTCTACCTGCGTGCCGATCTGCAGGCCCGGCTGGGCAAGGGCCCTGCGCGCTTTCGCTTCCTGGTGCAGTTCCAGACCGATGAGCACGATATGCCGCTCGATGCTGCCACCGTGCGCTGGAGCGAGACGGCGAGCCCGCCGGTGCAGTTGGGCATCCTGGAGCTGCCGCAGCAGGATCTGGGTGAGCGCGGGCAAGCCACCTACGGCGAGAATCTGGCATACAACCCGTGGCACGCGTTGCCTGAGCACCGCCCGGTGGGCAGCATCGCCGAGGCGCGCAAGGTGGTGTACCGCGCCTCGGCGGCCAACCGGCGCAATGTGAACGGCGTGCCGCTGGCCGAACCGGCGGTGCCACGCCCGGCGCAGTACGCCCCCGGGGTCGACTATCCGGCGGCCCGCGATACGCGCATCGTCCGCGCCGCCATCCACCCGGCCATCGGCATCGCCCGCGTGGGCAACAGCGAGCATGATTTCTACCTGGGCCCGCAGGTGACCGAGCCGGCGCCGCAGCCGCTGGGCTTCTACCGCGACGCCACCGGGGCGCTCAAGCGCGAGGCGGCGCAGTTCCGTCTCTACGGCTACAACGCGGCCGGCGAGGTGGTGCGCGAGCTAACCTCGGACTGGGCCGACATCGCCTGGACTGTCCACCTGGCCAATCGCAAGGCCGCCTGGTATCAGTGGCAGATCGCCATGGATATCCCCGAGGCGGCCGAAACGGTGCTGCCGCGGCGCAACCCCAAGGTCACTGCGCGCGACAGCCTTGTCATCGACGCCGGCCGCCAGCGCATCGCCGGGCCGAACGCGCAGCCGCTGTCATGCAGCGGCCAGTTCACCGGGGTGCCAGTCAAGCTGGGCGAGCTGCGCACCGACGCGCACGGCCGGCTGCTGGTGCTAGGTGGCCACGGGGTGTCGGCCTCGCCCGCCGGCACCCCGATCTTCATTCCCAGCGACAGCAATTCCTTCATCAATGCCGACGGCTGGTACGACGACACCTGCGACGGCACGGTCGAAGCCAGCGTCAATATCGAAGGTCGCGACATCCCGGTCGAAGCGGCATGGGTGGTGACCGCGCCGCCCAACTACGCACCGCAGCTCAAGGCCGAGCGCACACTGTACGACCTGCTGTACGACCTGTACGTAGAGGCCGGCTGGCTGCAGGCGCCGGCCACGGTGTCGTTCGCCGACGATGTGTATCCCATCCTGCAGCGGCTCACCGGCCTGCAATGGGTCAACCAGGGCTTTGCCACGCTGTTCGGCCACAACGGCCGCTATGACTTCGAGAACCCGGCATTGCTGGCGCAGCTCTCGGCGCTGCCCCCTGCAGGCCAGTACGATCCGAACGCCGAGCTGCGGCGCCAGGTGTTCAACAGCTTCCGCCCACCCAACCCGGCCGACGGCAATCAGCTGCCGTGGCCCTGGCTCTACGGTGATGCCATGACCGTGCCGGCTGGCGAAAGCCCACGGCAGAACGCCAGTGTCAGCCAGACGCAGTACCGCATCCTGCAGCGCTGGGCCGAGGGCGACTTCGCCGCCGACTGGGACCCGCAGCGCACGCCACCGACGGACATCGACCGCGTGCCGCTCGCAGACCAGCCGGCGATGCTCGATCGGGCGGCGCTGGAATTCTGCCTCGCCGACGCCTTCCACCCCGGCTGCGAGCTGACCTGGCCGATGCGACACCTCACGCTCTACAGCAAGCCCTTCCGCATCCGGATGCGCGCGCCGGACACCCCCGAGCCCGACTACGGCCCCACGCTGGATCAGGCGGCCGCGCTTGCGGCGCAAGGGCCCCTCTACGCCCAGGGCCCGGGCGATCTCAACCGCTGGATGGGATTGCCCTGGCAGGCCGATACGGCCTGGTGCCGCGCCGGCTACGACACCGCCTACGACCCGTTCGCCCCGACCTTCTGGCCCGCCCGGGTACCCAACCACGTGCTGGCCGCCCACGACTACGCCGTCGTCGTCGACCCCTCGCAACCGCTGGCGCGCCGGATCGAGGCGTTCAGCAACCGCACCGATTGGAACAAGCCGCTGCACGGCAACACCGCCGGGCAGATGGAACAGATGGTGCGCATCTTCGGCTCGATGGGCCTGCTCGAAGTGCGCCCGGGTGTGGCGTCCAGTCCGGATTTCCCGGCAACCATGATGGTGGCGTCGTACGGTCCGGATGTCGCACCGGCAGACGCGGCGAGCCTGAGCGATGCGGCCCGGGCCGCATCGGCGCTCAAGGCCGCGTCGGCGGAGGGGCTGCCCAAGGCACATCCCAAGGCGCGCCCCCTGCCGCAGGGTGCCAACTTCGATTCGCACGACGAAGCCCGGTCGGCACCGCTGCCGGTACGACGCGGCAAGCGGCACGGCGGCTGATGACATCGGTCGACGTTGCGATTGCCGGCGGTGGGCCGGCCGGCGCCGCGGCCGCCATCGTGCTGGCGCGGGCGGGGCTGCGGGTGCTGCTGGCCGAGGCCCGCGCCGGCGCAGCGCTGATGGCCCCGCGCATCGGCGAAGGGCTGCCGCCCTCGGCCCGCCCACTGCTGCAGGAGCTGGGCGTGCTCGATGCGGTGCAGGCGGATGGGCATCGGACCAGCCCTGGCACCCTGGCCTGCTGGGGTGCGGCCAGCCCGCACGCCAACGATTTCCTGTATCAGTTGCATGGCACAGGATGGCAGCTGGACCGGGTCCGGTTCGACGCCCGGTTGCGCGAAACGGCCGCCGCGGCCGGTGCCCGGCTCATCGCCCCGGCCCGGCTGCACCTGCGGCAGGCGGCAGACGGGAGCTCGCCGCACCTGCTGGACATGCAGGCCGGCGGCACGCCGGTGCGGACGGTGCAGGCGCAGTGGCTGATCGATGCCAGTGGCCGCAATGCGACGCTCGCCCGTGCGCTGGGTGCGGTACGCATCCGGCACGACCGGCTGCTGGCATTCCACCAGCGGCTTGCCAGTGCCACCGCCATCGATCGGGACGGCCGCACCTGGGTGGAGGCGGTCGAGGAAGGCTGGTGGTACAGCGTGCTGCTGCCGTCAGGCGAACGGCTGATCGCCCTGCTCTGCGATGCCGATGCCGACCGGCGTCGCGCGCTGCTGGGCGGCGGCCTGTGGCAGGCACTGGCCGGAGCACCGCACCTGCACCGCTGGTGCCACGCGCACGGTTATCGGCCAATCGGCCGTGCCTGTGGCGCAGATGCCTGCAGCCAGATGCTGGATCGGGCTGCCGGCCGACGCTGGTTGGCAGCGGGCGATGCAGCGCTCGCCTTCGACCCGCTGTCGTCCAAGGGCATCGCCACCGCACTCTACGGCGGCATGCAAGCCGCGCACGCTCTCCTCGCCGCACTCGCGGGTGACATCGAAGCCCCGGCACGGTTTGGCACGCACCTGCACCATATCCATGCGATCTACCGGCAGCAGCTGACACAGTTCTATGCGCTGGAAACCCGCTGGCCGGACTCGGCCTTCTGGTCGCCACGGCGCAACACCACCGCAGCGGTGACGACGAGCATGGCGTAGGCCGCGGCCGCCACCCGACATGCCAGCAATGATCAGGCCGAAGGCGAACCATGCGCCGGATGGCAGGCATATCCGCGCCTATCTGGCGGGCATGCTACCCTCGCGCCACGCGCCAAACCGGCGTCAGCCCCGTCCCCCCCGCATGACGATACGCTGCAAGCTCATCCTGTTGATCCTGGCCGTACTGCTGCCGACGCTGCTCGGCGCTGTCTGCGGCATCTGGTACGTCTATCGCACCCAGCATACGGCGATGGAGCAGAGCATGCGCGAGACCACCCACGCGCTGGCACTGGCGGTGGACCGCGAGATCGCCCGCCGCGACGCGGTGATTGCCACTCTGGCCACCTCGCCGACCCTGCAGCATCAAAGCGGGCTGCCGGCGTTCTATCATCAGGCCAGGCAGGTCGCAAAAGCCTGGGACAGCAGCATCATGCTGTTCGATATCGCCGGCCGGCAGATGCTCAACACCCGGCTGCCGCTGGGCGACCCGCTGCCGCAGAGCGCGGCGCTGGTCGCGCAGCACCCCAAGACCACGTCCGATTTCGTGGTGACCAACCTGTATTGGTCGGAGTCGGCGCAGCGCTACAGTTTTTCGGTGCAGCGTCCGGTGCTGCACCATGGTGAGATCGTCTACTTCATCACCATGGGCTCGTTCGCCAGCCAGATGGGCGCACTGCTGGACGAGCAACGGCTGCCACCGGGCTGGCTGGGGGTGATCGTGGACAGCAGCGGCCGGGTGGTCGCACGCAACATGGACGAGGCGCGCTTCGTCGGGCAACGCACGTCCGGCCCGCTGGCGCAGCGCCTGGCGACCAGCCGCGGCGGCTCCCTGGCGTCGGTCACACTCAGCGGCGTCCCGGTGCTGTCGTTCTATAGCAAGGCACCGGCCTCGGACTGGGCGGTCATCATCGCCCGGCCACAGCATGAGATCCGCGGCGTGGCGATCCGGGCAGTCGCCGCGGTGGCGCTGGGATCGGCCTGCCTGCTGGCGCTGGCGCTGGCGCTGGCCTACTGGTTCGGGCGGCGCATCGCCGGGCCGCTGCGCCAGCTGGACGACGCCGCACAGGCGCTGGGCCGCGGCGATCCGCTGCATCTGCCAGCGACCGGCCTCCTGGAGACCGACCGTACCGCCCGGGTGCTGCTGCATGCCAATGCGCAGATCCAGGATGCCAACCGGGTGATGGCCGAGCGGGTGGCGCAGGCGGTGGCCCAGGCCGAGCGATCGCAGCAGGCGCTGCTGCAAAGCCAGAAGCTGGAGGCACTGGGACGCTTGACCGGAGGCATCGCCCACGATTTCAACAATCTGCTGCAGACCCTTACCGTCGGGCTGCAGGTCGCCAGCCGGTCAGCCGCCGACCCCAAAGCACAGCAGGCGCTGGCGGCCTGTATCCGCTCGGTCGCCCGTGGCGGCAAGCTTACCCGCCAGTTGATGGCGTTCGGGCGGCAGCGGGCGGAGGAAACCAGCCTGGTGGCACTGCGCGAGCTGCTGCTGGGCATGGCCGAGCTGCTGGAAGGCGCGCTGCCGGGCAATATCACCTTGACGTACGACCTGAGTGAAATGCCGTGCACGGTGCGGATCGATCCGCTGCAGTGCGAGCTGGCGGTACTCAACCTGGTGCTGAATGCACGCGACGCGATGCCGCGTGGCGGGCCGGTGACTGTCACGCTGCGCCCCGCGCCGGACACGCACGGCATGGTCACGCTCCAGGTCAGCGACGGCGGTTCGGGCATGCCGCCGGAAGTGGCGGCACGGGCATTCGAGCCGTTCTTCACCACCAAGCCGGTGGGCGAAGGCAGCGGACTGGGGCTGGCGCAGGTCTACGGCTTTGTGCGGCAATCGGGTGGCAGTGTGCAGATCACCAGCCAGCCCGGCCAGGGCACCTGCATCACGCTGCAGCTCCCGGCCGGTGGCGACGCCCTGCCGCCCCGGTTCCCCGACCCGCAGCCGGCGAAGGCACCGGTTCCAGCGCACGTGCTGCTGGTGGACGACGACGACGAGGTACGCACGGTGGTGGCGCCGTTGCTGGGCGAGCTGGGCTTTGTAGTCAGCATCGCGCACGATGCCGGCAGCGCGCTGGCGTGTTACGACCGCGACCCGGCCGCCATCGACATCGTGTTCTCCGACGTGGTCATGCCGGGCCCCATGGACGGGCTGGCGCTGGCGCGCGCCTTGCATCGGCGCGACCCACACCTGCCGGTGGTGCTGGCCACCGGCTACACCGAACACGTGCCGGAAGACGATGGCTTCAAGGTGCTGGCCAAGCCTTATGCCGTGCCCGTGCTGGCGCAGACATTGCGCGAGGCACTGGCCGAACGGACACCCCCGGCCCCCTGACTCAGGCGCGCGGTTTACGCGCCGGCAACGGCTGTGGCCGCGCCTGCATGCGCTCGGCCGGAAACGGCGTCAGGAATGCCCTTGCCAGTTCGGCATTGCGGCAGCCCAGCCAGGTGTCGTAATCCTGCTCCGGCACGATCACCAGACTGCGCTTCTCGTCGTCGGGCTTGTGAAACCGCCGCATCAGCGGATGCTGGTCGGCGTTGATGGTCAGCTGGGTGAACGAATAGCTGAGACTGCCGTCGGGCTCGTCCCAGCTGCGCCACAGCCCGGCCACCGCAAACGGCGCGTCGTCCTGCAGGCCGATGCGCCAACGCTCGGCCTTGCCCGAGACATAGCAGGGCTCGAAGAACCCGTACATCGGCACCAGGCAGTACTGCCCCACGCGCCAGGCACTGCGGTATGCGCGACGCTCACCCAGCGTCTCACTGCGTGCATTCATGGTGCTGTACTTGCGCACGCCCTCCGGGATACGCCGTCGGGGCACCATGCCGTAGCTTGCCAGCACGCATTGGCGCTGCCCGCCATCGCCGACCACGATGGGGGCCAGATAGTCCTGCCAAGCCTCTTCCTGCCACGCCGGGTCGGGCGACGGCACCTGGAAATGGCCTTGCAGGGTAGCGGGGGTAACGGGCAGGAAATTGACGCACATGGCAGCTGGATACGGATGGTCAGCCGCTATTGTGCCGGGGACGGCAACACCCGTGCAGCCTTGCCGCAGGTCGATCGGCACTGAACCGGCGCCGCGGATCGGTTTCATAGGACCATCGGTCCTGGCACGCTTCAAGCCCCGCTGCATACGGCCGATATGCCTTGCATCGACCCCGGAGGCGTAGCCCATGAAGCCCTCGATCACCACCGGCAATTCCCTTGCGCAGTGGCTCAATCAACCCCGCCCGGATGCCTTGCGCGGCAGCCGCGTGAACGCCGAGCCGGTGGGCAAGGCCGACACCGCCTCGCCGCTGCAGCAAGGCAGCGCCCTGGGCGAACGGGTCGGCCGGCTCGGACAGGCCACAGTCCAGATGGCCCAGACATTCCTCGGGGATTTTGCCCGAACGCTGTTCGGCGATGCCGCCGAAGGCATGCAGGTGCAGTTCGACGCGTTCGATCTCTCCGCCAGTTCCAGCGCAGGTGCCGCGCTGCTGCAGCGTGGTGATGGGCTCAGCGCCGCGGCCTTTGAACTGCAGGACAGCAGCAGCTTCACCGGGCGCGGCACGCTGACCACCGCCGACGGCAGGACCTTCGAATTCGAAGTCGAGGTGCGTTACCAAGCGGTGCAGCAAGCCACGTACGCCAGCCATGGCGACGAAGCCGCCACCACCGACAGCGCCAGCGGTTGGCGCAGCCTGTTCGACGGCACGGCGGCCGACCTGCTGCGCCACCTGAGCGCCGAGCCGGCACGTCAGCCGTTTGCGCTGCAAGGCGCCGCTACCGATGCGCCGTTCGGCCTGCTGGGCGACATGGCGCTGCAACTGCTGGACCTGCCTGGCGGCCCGCGCTACGTCGACTTGCCGGCCCTGCTGCAATCGCGACCCGAGCAGCCGGGGTTGCGGGTCAAGGCATGACGGTTGCGGCCGGCGTGCGCGCCGCTGCGACCTGTGGCACCGCACGCGCCCCGCCATCTAGCTGGCTACACATACCTTTGTCCCACGGCCTCCCTTCACAAGGCCGCGTTTGCTCATGCCGCAGCGGGGTAACGGCACAGCGCAGCGCAACGCACTGCCGCCACACCGGTTTGGCGGTACCGCAGCGGGTGAGTTTTACAACACCGTTTTGCAAGCTTTACCCATATGGGCCTGCCGCCCCTGCTCCGCCGTGCCGCCCAGATCGGCGCCGCCGGCAGCGCCAGGCTTGGCGCAGCGGGGGTTGCGCGCCGGAATGATTGCGGATGGCACGCTCCTTGCAAACCCATCCAGCGTATCCACCCGCAACAGGAGTGACGCCATGAAACGCACATTGACTTCGCTGCTGGCCGCCTCTGCACTGATCGCTTCGAGTGCCGTCCTGGCCGAGGAAATGGGCTCGCAACAGACTGATCGGACACTGGTGCCGCCGGTTGAACAAGGTCAGAACCAGGATCTGCAAGTGGATCGCAGCTTCGGCAACTGGGGACCATGGGACAGCAACAGCGGCAGCAGCCGCTCGATGTCGCCGGGCGTCGGCAGCAGCCAGAGTGACAGCGTCGAAACCACACCGTGAGCATGATGTGGTAGGACAGCGGCAGCCTTTCGGCTGCCGCTTTTTTGTTTTACAGAACCGGGACGGATGCGCCTGTCAGCGCGACTGCAGTTTGTGTTGCAGCCAAAAGATACCGGCCACGGTCTTGGCGTCGGTGATGTGGCCCGCCAGTACGTCAGCGATCAGGTCAGGCAGGGCGACGGCCATGGTCTCGACGAACTCACCCTCGTCGGGCCGGGCCTGTCCCGCGGTCAGGCCATGCGCGAGGAACAGGTGGATGGTTTCGGTGGTGTAGCTGATCAACGGATGCAGCACGCCCAGATACGCCCATTCGCGCGCGCTGTAGCCGGTCTCCTCCAGCAGTTCACGCTGACCGCATGCCAGCGGCGCTTCATCCGGATCGAGCTTGCCGGCCGGGAACTCGATGAACACCCGGTCCAACGGATAGCGGAACTGCCGCTCCATCAGGATGCGTCCGTCGTCCAGCACCGGCAGGACCATCACCGCCCCGGGATGGAGCACGTACTCGCGGGTTGCGCTGCTGCCGTCCGGCAGGCGCACCGTATCGCGGTTGATATGCAGCAAGGCACCGTCGAATACGCGTTCGCTGGCGATCCGGGTTTCGATCAGGTGGTCGTCTTGGGACATGGGGTGGTGCGTTCCTGGCAATCGGGAAAGGGCGAGTGTGGCGCAAGCAATGGCGCGCAACAAGCGTCACGCTGCGCCGGCACGTGCTGCCGCTGCGCCGCCCGCCTGCACCGACGTCCATCCGCGGCAGCCGCCGGCGCTACAGCTTGACCGGCCTCACCTTCCAGATGTCCTCCGCGTATTCGCGGATGGTCCGATCGGCCGAGAACTTGCCCATGCCGGCGATATTGAGGATGGCGCGCCGTGTCCAGGCTTCGGGCTGACGGTAGAGCGCGTCCACCTCGTCCTGGGTATCCACGTAGCTGCGGTAGTCGGCCAGCAACTGGTAATGGTCGCCCCAGTTCACCAGCACGTCGAACACCAGCCGGAAGCGCTCCGGATCGTCCGGGCTGAAGTAGCCGGAAGCGAGCATGTTGAGCACTTCGTGCAGCTCCTGGTCCTGCTCGTACAACAAGCGCGGGTTGTAGCCATCGCGGCGCAGGTTTGCCACCTCGTCGGCGGTGTTGCCGAAGATGAAGATGTTGTCCTCGCCTACTTCCTCGCGCATTTCGACGTTGGCGCCGTCAAGCGTGCCGATGGTCAACGCGCCGTTGAGCGCGAACTTCATGTTGCCGGTGCCCGAGGCTTCGGTGCCGGCGGTGGAGATCTGCTCGGAAAGATCGGCGGCAGGGATGATCAGTTCGGCCAGTGTCACCCCGTAGTTGGGGATGAACACCACCTTGAGCCTGTCGCCCACGCGCGGATCGTTGTTGATCCGCACGCCCACGTCATTGATCAGCTTGATGATCAGCTTGGCCATCCGGTAGGCGCTGGCAGCCTTGCCGGCGAAGATCACCACCCGCGGCACCCAGTCCTTGTCCGGGTGCTTGAGGATACGGTTGTAGCGGGTGATCACGTGCAGCACGTTCAGCAACTGGCGCTTGTACTCGTGGATGCGCTTGACCTGCACATCGAAGAGCGCGTGCGGATCGATCACGCCACCCAGCTTGCGTGCCACGAAGCGCGCCAAACGTTCCTTGTTGCTGAACTTGGCCTCGGCCACCGCCTTGACGAAGGCCGGATAGTCCAGATGCTGGCGCAGTTCGGCCAGCTCGTTCAGGTTGCTGCGCCAGGTCTTGCCGATGTAGTGGTCGATCACCCCGGACAGCGCCGGATTGGCCTGGGCGAGCCAGCGGCGCGGCGTGATGCCGTTGGTCTTGTTGGTGAAGCGCTCCGGGTAGAGCTTGGCGAAATCGGCAAAGATCGATTGCACCATCAGCTCCGAATGCAACGCCGAGACGCCGTTGACCTTGTGGCTGGCCACTACCGCGAGATAGGCCATGCGCACCCGGCGCTCGCCGTGCTCATCCACCAGCGACATGCGCCGGATCAGGTCGGCATCCTCGCCGAAGCGCAGGCGCACCTCGTCCAGGAATTCGTCGTTGATGTCGAAGATCAGCTTGAGGTGGCGTGGCAGCACGCGGCCCAGCATGTCCACCGGCCAGGTTTCGAGCGCCTCGCTCATCAGCGTGTGGTTGGTGTAGCTGAACACGCGGCGCGTGATGCCCCAGGCGCCTGGCCAATCCATGCCGTATTCGTCGATCAGCATGCGCAGCAGCTCGGGGATGGCCAGCACCGGATGGGTGTCGTTCAGGTGGATCGCCACCTTGTCGGCCAGGTTGTCCACCTGACCATAGGCGCGGTGATGCCGATGCAGGATGTCCTGCAGGCTGGCCGAGACGAAGAAGTACTCCTGGCGCAGCCGCAGCTCCTTGCCCGAGTAGGTGGAATCGTCCGGATAGAGCACGCGCGAGACGTTCTCGGAGAGGTTCTTTTCCTCCACCGCGGCGAAATAGTCGCCCTGGTTGAACTTGGTCAGGTTGATCTCGTTGGACGAGCGCGCCGACCACAGCCGCAGCGTATTGGTGGCCGGGGTGTCATAGCCGGGCACGATATGATCGTGCGCCATCGCGAACACGTCCTGGGTCTCCACCCAGCGCACCTTGCGCCCTTCCTCCTGCAGCCGGCCGCCGAAGCGCACCAGGTACTGCACTTCGGGCCGCGCGAATTCCCACGGGTAGCCGTGGGCCAGCCAATAGTCCGGCGCCTCGACCTGGTTGCCCTCGATGACGCGCTGCTTGAACATGCCGTAGTCGTAGCGGATGCCGTAGCCGTAGCCCGGCAGCCCGAGCGTGGCCATCGCATCCAGGAAGCATGCCGCCAGCCGCCCCAGCCCGCCGTTGCCGAGCGCAGCATCAGGCTCCATCTCGTCGATCTCGTCGTAATCGATGCCCAGTGAGTCGAGCGCGCCGCGCACCTCGTCGTAGAGCCCCAGCGCCAGCAACGCATTGCTCAGCGCGCGCCCCATCAAAAATTCCATCGACAGGTAGTAGACGCGCTTGCTCTCCTGCGAATACTGCGCGCGGGTGGTGCGCATCCAGCGTTCCACCAGCCGGTCACGCACCGCCAGCATGGTGGCGAACAGCCAGTCGCGCGGCTGCGCGGTGATCGGGTCCTTGCCCACCGCGAACACCAGCTTGTTGGCGATCGAGCGCTTGAGGGAGGCGACATCGGTACCGGGGGAGTCATGTACGAAATCGACGGTCATGTTGGGCTCCGCAAGAAAAAGATCGGACAGCGCGCTCAGTGCGCCAGCAGGGATTGATACAGCCCAATATAGGCTGCCGCCGAGGCAGCCCAGCCGAAGTCCTGCTGCATCGCGTTCCGGCGCACGGCTTTCCATTCACGCGGCCGGGCCCACAGCGCAAAGGCGCGTCGGATGGCGGTGGTGACGCCACGGGCGTTGAATTCATCGAAGACAAAGCCGGTCGCCAGCTCGTCGGCCAGGTTCTCCAGCGTACAGTCGGCCACCGTATCGGCGAGCCCGCCGACGCGACGCACCAGCGGCAACGCGCCGTAGCGCAGGCCGTAGAGCTGGGTCAGCCCGCACGGCTCGAACCGGCTGGGCACCATGATCACGTCGGCACCGGCCATCACCCGGTGCGAATGCGCCTCGTCGTAGCCGATCTGCACCGCCACCTGCCCCGGATACGCATCGACCATGGCACGGAAAGCAGCCTCCAGGTGCGGGTCGCCACTGCCCAGCAGTACGAACTGTCCGCCGCGCTGCACGATCTGCGGCAATGCCTCCAGCACGAGGTGCAGGCCCTTTTGCTCGGTCAGCCGGCTGACCACGGCAAACAGCGGTGCGTTGTCCACTTCGGCCAGCGCATGCCGCTGCTGCAGCTCCCGCCGGCATTTGACCTTGGCCGCGGCTTTCTCGGCCGAGTAAGGCGCGGCGATCAGCGGATCGCCCGCCGGGTTCCACACCGCCGTATCGATGCCATTGAGCACGCCCGACAACGTATGCCCCCGGCTGCGCAACAGGCCGTCCAGCCCGCAGCCCTGCTCGGCGGTGGCGATCTCGCGTGCATAGGTGGGCGAGACCGTGGTGACATGGTCGGCATAAAAGAGGCCGGCCTTCATGAACGACACCTGGTCATGAAACTCGATGCCCTGCACCGAGAAGAAGGACTCGGGCAACGCCAGCTCGCCGAATGCGTGCCGGCCGAACACGCCCTGGTAGGCCAGGTTGTGCACCGTGAACACGCAGCGGGCGGGCCGGCCGCGGGCAGCCAGGTAGGCCGGGGTCAGCCCGCTGTGCCAATCGTGCGCATGCACCACCTCCGGACGCCACAGGCCGTCGAGCCCGGAGGCAAGCTCGGCCGCCACCCAGGCCAGCAGCGCAAAACGACGGTGGTTGTCCTGGTAGTGCTCGTCGTACGGATTGCCCGGCCGGTCGTAGAGCGCGGGCGCGTCGATCACATACAGCCCCACCGACGTGCCGGGCAGCCGAGCGAACCACAGATGTGCCGGGCCGAACGGTGTGACGAGGTCGGCCACCGCCCCCTCGCCCGCCAGCGCAGCGCTGATCGCCGGAAAACCCGGCAACAGCACCCGCACGTCGATGCCCTGGCGTGCCAGCTCCAGGGGCAGCGCTCCGGTCACGTCGGCCAGCCCCCCGGTCTTGAGCAACGGAAACATTTCTGAACAAACGTGCAGCACGCGCATGAAGGATCCTGGACGCGAAAAGTGGAACAGGCACGCGGCCAGGGCCGGACGCCCTGCCCGCACTGCGGCTGCGGCATCAGGCCGGTCTACGTGCCCGCTGCATGCCGCGCTACCTGGGAATCTTGATCGGGTGTCGTTACAGCTTGGCCAGCATGTCGCGCGTCACCAGCACCACGCCACCCTCGCTGCGGTAGAAGCGGCGCTTGTCCTCTTCGGCGTTCTCGCCGATCACCATGCCTTCGGGAATCTGGCAGGCGCGGTCGATCACGCAGCGGCGCAGCCGGCAGTTCCGGCCGACGGTCACCTGCGGCAGGATCACCGAGGAATCGATGGTGCAGAACGAATGCACGCGCACCTGCGAGAACAGCACCGAATTGATCACCAGCGAGCCTGAGACAATGCTGCCGCCGGCGACCAGCGAATTGAGCGTCATGCCGTGGCTGCCGTTATGGTCCTGCACGAACTTGGCGGGGGGCAGCTGCTCCTGGTAAGTGCGGATCGGCCAGTCCTGGTCATACACGTCCAGCTCCGGCGTGACCGAGGCCAGATCCAGGTTGGCGGCCCAGTAGGCATCCACCGTGCCGACATCGCGCCAATAGTCACGTGCGTTGGGGTCGGATTTGACGCACGAGAGCGAGAACGGGTGGGCGATTGCCCCGCCTTCCTGCACCACGCGCGGGATGATGTCCTTGCCGAAGTCATGGGCCGATGCTTCGTTGGCCAAGTCTTCGTCCAGATGCCGGTAGAGGTAGTCGGCGTTGAAGACATAGACGCCCATCGACGCCAGTGCCACGTCGGGCCGGCCGGGCATTGGTGGCGGATCGGCGGGCTTTTCCAGGAAGTCGGTGATGCGGCGCTCTTCGTTGATGTGCATCACGCCAAAGGCGGTGGCCTCCATGCGCGGCACCTCGATGCACGCGACCGTGCATTGCGCGCCGGACATCACGTGGTCCACCAGCATGCGGGCGTAGTCCATCTTGTAGATATGGTCGCCCGCCAGGATCACCACGTATTCGGGGCGGTAGCTGCGGACGATGTCCATGTTCTGGTACACGGCGTCGGCGGTGCCGCGGTACCAGTGCTCCTCATCCACCCGCTGCTGCGCCGGCAGCAGATCGACGAACTCGTTCATTTCGTTGCGCAGGAACGACCAGCCCCGCTGCAGGTGCCGCAGCAGCGAGTGCGATTTGTACTGCGTGACCACGCCGATCCGGCGGATGCCGGAATTGAGGCAGTTGGACAACGCGAAATCGATGATGCGGAACTTGCCACCGAAATACACCGCCGGTTTGGCGCGGTGGTCGGTCAATGCCTTCAGGCGCGAACCGCGCCCGCCCGCCAGCACCAGTGCCACAGCCTTGTTGGGCAGCTGGCGTGCCAGTGTGGCCTTGTCGATCAGTTGGGTTTCCATGCGCCTTTACTCTCCATTAACAGGTCGTCGGCCAGGGTGCAGTGCCCTGTCCGGTTCACGATGATCAGGTCACCACCGTGGGCTCGGTCAGTCCGGTATGGCCAGCGATATCGGCCAGTCCGCGCGAAATGGCGATCAGGTCCGCCAGCGCGTCCTGCGTGGGCAGCGCGTGGCGCGCCGGGTCCGCCTCATAGCGTTCAAGATAGACCCGCAACGTGGCGCCCTCGGTGCCGGTGCCGGACAGGCGGTACACCACGCGCGATCCGCCTTCGAATACGACGCGTACCCCCTGTTTGCCCGAAACCGAGCCGTCGATCGGATCGGTGTAGGCGAAATCATCCGCGTGCACCACGCGCTGGCCCTGCAATGTCTGACCGGGCAGGTCGGCAAGCCTGGCGCGCAGCGCCGCCATCAGCGCATCGGCCCGTTCGGTGGCAATGCCCTCGAAGTCGTGGCGGCTGTAGTAGTGACGGCCGAAGCGTTGCCAATGTTCCGTCACAATGTCACTGGCGCTCTTGCCGGTGACCGCCAGCAGGTTGAGCCAGAACAGCACGGCCCAGACGCCGTCCTTCTCACGGACGTGATCTGAGCCCGTACCGTAGCTTTCCTCCCCACACAGGGTCACACGGCCGGCATCGAGCAGGTTGCCGAAGAATTTCCAGCCGGTGGGTGTCTCATAGACAGGAATGCCCAGTTGCCGCGCCACCGCGTCCACCGCGCACGAGGTGGGCATGGAACGCGCCACGCCCTTCAATCCGCCGGCGTACGCGGGAATCCTGTCCGCGTTGGCGGCGAGGATGGCAAGGCTGTCGGAGGGTGAGACCACCAGTCCGCGGCCCACGATCATGTTGCGGTCGGCATCGCCGTCGCTCGCGGCGCCCAGGTCAGGCGCATCGTCACCTTGCATGCGCGCGATCAGTTCGGTGGCGTAGGCCGGGTTGGGATCGGGGTGGCCGCCGCCGAAGTCAGGCAGCGGGGTGCCGTTGATGACGGTGCCACGCGGCGCATGCAGGATCTGCTCCAGCAGGCGCACCGCGTAGGGGCCCGACACCGCATGCATGGCGTCGAAGCACATCCGGTGCCCGGCGGCGAACCAGGCACGGATCGCGCCGAAGTCGAACAGCGACTGCATCAGCTCGGCGTAGTCGGCGACCGGGTCGATCACGTCGACCTGCATGCCGGCGAAGGTGCGGCTGCCGATGATGTCCAGCTCCAGATCCGGCACATCGGCAATGCGGTACTCAGTGATCTCGCGCGTGCGCGCGTAGATCGCCTCGGTGACCTTTTCCGGCGCCGGCCCGCCATTGTCGATGTTGTACTTGATGCCGAAATCGCCGTCGGGGCCACCCGGATTGTGCGAGGCGGAGAGCACGATGCCGCCGCTGGCGCGGTGCTTGCGGATCACGCAGCTGGCCGCCGGGGTCGACAGCACGCCGCCCTGCCCCACCAGCACCCGCGCCACGCCGTTGGCCGCGGCCATCTTCAGGATGATCTGCACCGCCTCACGATTGTAGAAGCGCCCGTCGCCACCCAGCACCAGGGTCCTGCCGACCACCCCGCCCAGCGCATCAAAGATGCTCTGTACGAAATTGGCCAGGTAATGCGGCTGCTGGAAGACGCCGACCTTCTTGCGCAGGCCGGAAGTGCCCGGCTTTTGCCCGTCAAAGGGCCGCGTCGCCACGGTCTTGCTTGTCATGCTTGCTCCTCGGAAGTGAAAGGATTGGCGAAGAGCCCCGGCTCGTGGGCCTCCTCGATCAATACGGTCAGGCTGCGGGCCGCCACCCGGCATTCGCCCAGGTACAGCGCGGAATCCTTGTCTTCGGTACTGGCCAGATGCACCCGCCAGCAGCCCGGCGGCAGCCGGAACGGCACCTGGTTGGCCGACGCGTTGATCAGCACCAGGAAGAACCCCGAAAGCTGCACCATCAACGCCCGGCCGGCGCCGTCCTCCCAGTCGTGGGCACGCAGCGCCTCCCCCGACGGATTGCGCCAGGTGACGTCGGGAAACCCGGCCGCATCGCCTTCGCCCTGCCACCATTGCCCCGATGTCAACGCGGGGCACGATTGGCGCAGCCGTACCAGCTCGCCGATGAATTCCGTCAATTCGCCCGCGCCGTTGCCCCAGTCGAGCCAGGTGATGTCGTTGTCCTGGCAATAGGCATTGTTGTTGCCGCCCTGGGAGTGGCCCAGCTCGTCGCCCGCCAGCAGCATCGGCGTGCCCTGCGACAGCAGCAGGCTGGCCAGCAGCGCCTTGCGGGCACGCAACCGCACCAGATTGACGCCCGGATCGTCGCTCGGGCCTTCCACGCCACAATTCCAGCTCTGATTCTGGTTATGGCCGTCACGGTTGTGTTCGCCATTGGCCAGATTGTGCTTGCGGTTGTAGCTGGTCAGATCGCGCAAGGTGAATCCGTCATGCGCGGTGATGAAGTTGACGCTGGCCCACGGTTTGCGCCCATGGTGCTGGAACAGGTCGCTGGAGGCGGCGAACCGGCGCGCGAACTGGCCGCGGCTGACGCCATCGTGCAGCCAGAAGCGGCGCAACGTATCGCGATACTGGTCGTTCCATTCGGCCCAGCCGGGCGGGAACTGGCCGAGCTGGTAACCTGCCGGCCCCAGATCCCATGGTTCGGCGATCAGCTTGAGCCGGGCAAGCTGCGGGTCCTGCGCGATTGCCGAGAGCAGGGGCGCGCAGGCCGAATAGCGTGGCGTCCGACCCAGCACCGGCGCCAGATCGAAGCGGAAGCCGTCGACATGGCACTCGATGGCCCAGTAGCGCAGGCTGTCCATCACCCACTGGATCACCCGGGGATGGGCCAGGTTGAGCACATTGCCGCAACCGGTCCAGTTCTCGTACCCGCCGTGCGGGTCCAGCAGATAGTAGCTGCCATTGTCGATGCCGCGCAGCGACAGCGTCGGCCCCAGCACATCCAGTTCGGCGTAGTGGTTGTACACCACGTCCAGGATCACCTCGATGCCGGCGGCGTGCAGTGCCTTGACCGCATCGCGGAACTCGGAAAGCGGCGTGCCGCCCTGGCCCGACCAGTAGCGCGGCTCGGGCGCGAATGGCGCCAGCGGGTTATAGCCCCAGTAATTGGACAGCCCCAGCCGTTGCAGCCGCGGCTCGTCGGCGTGGGCCTGCACCGGCAGCAGTTCGATCGCGGTGATGCCCAGGCACTGCAGGTGCCGGATCACCGCCGGATGCGCCAATGCGGCATAGCTGCCGCGCAATTCGGGTGGCAGCGCCGGATGGCGCATGGTCAGGCCCCGGACATGCGCCTCGTACAGGATGGTCCGGGCCCACGGCGTTTCGGGCCGCGTCTCGCCTGCCCAGTCATAGCGCTCGTCGATCACCTGTGCCTTGACCGCCAGCGCGCCGTTGTCCAGCGGATCGGGCAGCTGCGGATCGAACAGGTCATGGCTGTTGAAGTCGGGATGGTCCCGATATTGACCGACCAGCGCCCGCGCGTAGGGATCGAGCAGCAGCTTCTTCGGATTGTGACGGTGCCCCTCGCGTGGCGCCCACGGACCGTGTACGCGGTAGCCGTACACCAGCCCGGCACCGGCGTCGGGCAGCAAGCCGTGCCAGACGCCGTGGGTATTGCGTGGCAGCGGCAGGCGCGCCAGCTCCTCGTGGCCGTGCCCGTCGTACAGGCACAGCTCCACCCGCTCGGCGTGGCCGGCGTACAGGGCGAAATTGACGCCCTGGGGCAGCACCGTGGCGCCCAGCGGATACGCGGCACCGGCAAGCAAGGCGCGCATCGAGGTCACGCCCGCTTCAGGAACAGCGTGGCCAGCGGCGGCAGCGACAGCACCACCGAATGCGCCTGGCCGTGCGCGGGCACCGGCTCGCTCTGCAGCGCCTCGATCCCGAAGCCGCTGCCGCCGTAACGCGCATCGTCGGTATTGAGCAGCACGCGATAGCGGCCGGGCTGCGGTACGCCCAGCCGGTAGCCATGCCGCACGATCGGCGTGAAGTTGCTCAGCAGCAGCACCGGCTCGGTGCCCTCGGCAAGCCGGGCGAATGCGAACACCGAGTTCTCCCGGTCATCGCCGATCAGCCACATGAACCCCCGTGCCTCGAAATCGACGGTATGGAGCGCAGGTTCGCTTCGATAAAGCCGGTTCAGGTCGCGCACCAGCGCCTGCACGCCGCAGTGCCATTGCCCGCCATGCTCGGGTTGCAGCAGGTGCCAGTCCAGGCTGTCGTCGTGCTGCCATTCGCGGCCCTGCGCGAATTCGCCGCCCATGAACAGCAGCTTCTTGCCCGGGTGGCCCCACATGAAGCCATAGTAGGCACGCAGGTTGGCAAACTGCTGCCAGGTGTCACCCGGCATGCGTGCCAGCAGCGAGCCCTTGCCATGCACCACTTCGTCGTGCGACAGCGGCAGCACGAAATTCTCGGTGAAGGCGTAGATCAGGCCGAAGGTCATCTGATCGTGGTGGTATTGACGATGCACCGGATCCAGGCCCATGTACTTGAGCGTGTCGTGCATCCAACCCATGTTCCACTTGTAGTGGAAACCGAGCCCGCCCATGTCCGGTGGCCGGCTCACTCCGGGAAAGGCCGTCGACTCCTCGGCCAGCGTGATCGCGCCGGGGCGCTCGGTGCCCACGACATGGTTCATCCGCCGCAGGAAGTCGATGGCCTCTAGGTTTTCGCGCCCGCCGAACTCATTGGGGACCCACTCGCCTTCCTTGCGCGAGTAGTCGCGGTACAGCATCGAGGCCACCGCGTCGACGCGCAGCCCGTCCACGCCGTAGCGTTCGATCCAGTACAACGCGTTGCCGATCAGGAAGTTGCGCACCTCGTTGCGGCCGAAGTTGTAGATCAGGGTGTTCCAATCATGGTGGAACCCCTCGCGCGGGTCGGAGTGCTCGAAAAGGTGCGAGCCATCGAAATACGCAAGACCGAAGGGGTCGCTCGGGAAGTGACCCGGCACCCAGTCGAGCAGCACGCCGATGCCGGCCGCGTGCGCCCGTTCCACCAGGTAGCGGAAATCGTCCGGGGAACCGAAGCGGCTGGTCGGCGCGTAGAGTCCAAGCGGTTGATAACCCCAGGAGCCGTCGAACGGATGCTCGCTCACCGGCAGCAGCTCCAGGTGGGTAAAGCCCATGTCGACGACATAGGGCACCAGTGTATCGGCCAGCTCGCGATAGCTCAGCCAGCGGTTGCCCTCCTCGGGCACGCGCCGCCACGACCCCAGGTGCACCTCGTAGATCGAGACCGGCGCATCGAACGCGTTGGCGCGACGGCGTATCTCGGACGGCGGCACCCACTCAGGCATGCCATTGATGCGCGATGCGGTGCCGGGGCGCAATTCAGCGGCGAACGCATACGGATCGGCCTTCTGATAGACCGCGCCATGGCGGTCGGCGATCTCGAACTTGTAGTGCAGGCCGGGCGGCAGGTTGGGGATGAAGATCTCCCAGACGCCGCATTCGCGGCGCAGGCGCATCACGTGGCGACGGCCGTCCCACTGGTTGAAGTCGCCGACCACAGAGACACGGCGGGCATTGGGCGCCCACACGGCGAACGCCGTGCCACCGACGCCCTCCAGTTCGCGCCAGTGCGCGCCGAGCCGTTCGTAGGGGCGCAGGTGCGTGCCTTCGGACAACAGCCATACATCCTGCTCGCCCAGCACCGGCGGGAATCGGTACGGGTCCTCCAGCTCGACCTCGTTGCCATCCCAAGTGACGGCCAGCCGATAGGCAAAACGCTGCTTGCGGCGCTGCAACACGCCCTCGAAGAAGCCACGTTCGTCGATGCACGTCAGCTCGGCAAGCCGGCGCCCTCCCTTGGCTTCAACGACCGTGACGGCGGTGGCGCCGGGCTGCAGCGTGCGCAGCACCAGCTTGCCGCCGGCCTCGTGAAGGCCGAGCACTGCAAAGGGGTCGGCGTGGTTGGCGCGCATTAGCGCATCGATCTCGGGGGCAGAAAGGGAATAAGACATGGATTGGGGCCAGGAACTCGAAATGGGGCATGACTGACTACCCCCATCATTTATATATACCCTGCCAGCATCAGCATGGTTGCTGCAAGGCAACATCCCTGCCACATTGTTGATACCGGTGAAGGAGCCGTCATGAATCAAGGAAGCATGGTTTAAGAATCAATGGCTTGCAATTTCGACGCGGATGGGTTTTCTTTCCTGAATCAGAGGCTTGTCTCTGATTGGTTACAGGTTCCATGAATCTTGCGGTGGGCGCCGACAAGCTTATTCATCGAATTCAGGAGTGCGATGGTGAAAAAAACCCAGTGGTGGCGCGGCGCGGTGATATACCAGATCTACCCGCGCAGCTTCATGGACAGCAATGGCGACGGCGTCGGTGACCTGCCGGGAATCACCGAGCGGCTGCCTTATCTGAAATCGCTCAATGTCGACGCGGTGTGGATTTCGCCGTTCTTCAAATCGCCGATGAAGGATTTCGGCTACGACGTCTCCGACTACTGCGACGTCGACCCGCTCTTCGGCACGCTGGCGGATTTCGACGTCATGGTCGCCGAGGCGCATCGGCTGGGACTGCGCATCATCATCGACCAGGTGCTCTCGCATACCTCGGATCTGCACCCATGGTTCGTCGAATCGCGCGCCAGCCGCGACAACCCCAAGGCCGACTGGTACATCTGGGCCGATCCGAAACCGGACGGCACGCCGCCCAACAACTGGCTGTCGGTATTCGGCGGCAGCGCCTGGCAATGGGACAGCCGGCGGCTCCAGTTCTACATGCACAACTTCCTCACCAGCCAGCCTGATCTGAACTTCCACAACCCCGAAGTGCAGGCGGCGGTGCTCGACGCGGTGGAGTTCTGGCTCAAGCGCGGCGTGGACGGCTTTCGCTTCGACGCCTGCAACTACCACTTCCACGACCGGAAGCTGCGCAGCAACCCGCCGGCAGGCACACGCCCGGACACCACCAGCGTCTCCAAGGTGAACCCCTACGGCATGCAGCAACACCGCTACGACAAATCGCGTCCGCAGAACCTGCGATTCCTGGCCGCGCTGCGCACGCTGTTGGACCGCTACGGCGCAGCCAGCGTAGGCGAGATCGGCGACGACGACTCGCTGGGGCGCCTGGCCGAATACACCAGCGGTGGCGACAAGCTGCACCAGGCCTACAGCTTCACGCTGCTGACCGAGCAGTTCGGCACCGAATTCATCACCACCCAGGTGCAGAACATGGAGCGGGCCTTCCGCCGCTATGAGGTACCGGGCTGGGTCTGCTGGTCCATCGGCAACCATGACGTCCCACGGGTGCTGACACGCTGGGGCAAGGACACCGAAGACCCGGCCTTTCCCAAGCTGATGATGGCACTGGTGACCTCGCTGCGCGGATCGGCCTGTGTTTACCAGGGCGAGGAACTGGGTCTGCCCGAGGCCGATATCCCCTACGAATTGCTGCAGGACCCGTACGGCAAGGCATTCTGGCCGGACTTCAAGGGCCGCGACGGCTGCCGCACGCCGATGCCCTGGCGCAAGGATGAGAGTGCCGGGGGCTTCACCAACGGGCACCCATGGTTGCCGATACCACCGGCGCATCTGGCGCGCGCAGCCGAGGTACAGGAAGGCCCACCCGACTCCATCCTGAACTTCACGCGCCTCTTCCTGGCCTGGCGCCGCACCCAGCCCGCGCTGATCGAAGGCGATATCGAATTCGTGCGTGCACCGGCGCCGCTGCTGATCTTCATCCGCACCCTTGGCAAGACCCGCATCTGCGCGGCATTCAACCTGAGCGGCGCCCCGCAGCGCTGGTCGCGCCCGCGGCGGCTCAAGGACGCCATGCCGCTGCCGGGCCACGGGCTGAGCGGCGCGCACATCGAGCATCAGATCCTGCATATGGCACCGTGGGGAGGCGGATACTGGACCCTGCCTTGAATGGCAACCTTGAAACTGGTTCTTACAACGCCCTCCAAGGTCGATTAAAATGGCGGGTCCTTCCCCGACCGGCCCGCCACTCATGCTCGAACGCTTGCGTGAAAACGTCCGCGTGGTCTTCGACCGCGATCCCGCTGCCCGCACGGTATGGGAAGTGGTCACCTGTTATCCCGGATTCCACGCGCTGACGCTGCATATCGTCGCCCACGGCCTGTGGCAACGCGACTGCAAGTGGCTGGCGCGCGTCGTCTCGCACCTGGGGCGGTTTCTGACCGGCATCGAGATCCACCCCGGCGCGCGCATCGGCCGGCGTGTCTTCATCGACCACGGCATGGGTACGGTGATCGGCGAGCAGGCGGTGATCGGCGACGATTGCACCCTCTATCAGGGCGTCACCCTGGGTGGCCTGGGGCTGGCCTCCAAGCCCGGACAGCGCCATCCCACGCTGGGCACCGGCGTGGTGGTCGGCGCCGGCGCCAAGGTGATCGGGCCGATCGAGATCGGCGACGGCGCCAAGATCGGCCCGAACGCGGTGGTGATCAAGGATGTGCCGGCCGGCGCCACCATGGTGGCCAACCTTGCACGGATGGTCGACAAGACCCGCGACAAGGAACGCGAGGAGAAGGCCGAGCAGCTCGGATTCTCCGCGTACGGCATCGCCAGCGACATGAACGACCCCGTGGTCAAGGCCATACATGGCCTGCTCGATCATTCGGTCACCACCGATCAGCGCATCGAGGCGATCTTCGAAAAGCTCGAACAGCTGGGCCTTGACTGTGAGCAGGAGCGGGCCTGCGCGGATCGCTTCGACCCGGGGTATCTCAACCGGATTGTCGACTGACGGCGGCGCGCCGGGTAAAACCCGACTGAACAAGTCGGGTTTTTAGTTGACTAAAACACTAGGTTATTATACGATCCGCCCGAACCTGACAGATCCGGGAACCCGCCATGCGTCTTACCACCAAAGGCCGTTTTGCCGTCACCGCGATGCTTGACCTCGCGTTGCGCCAGGCCAACGGCCCGGTCACGCTGGCCGGCATCAGCGAGCGCCAGCATATCTCGCTGTCCTATCTGGAACAGCTGTTCGGCAAGCTGCGCCGCCGTGAACTGGTGGACAGCGTGCGCGGTCCCGGCGGGGGCTATTGCCTTGCCCGGCCCGCCGCCGAGATCACCGTCGCCGCCATCATCTGCGCAGTCGATGAACCGCTCGATGCCACGCAGTGCGGCGGCAAGGAAAACTGTCTGGAAGACAGGCGCTGCATGACGCACGACCTGTGGGCCAGCCTGAACCGGACCATCTACGACTACCTGTCCGGCATCACCCTGGCCCAGCTGGTCGAGGAACAGCAGGAGAAGCAGCGCCGCAAGGCAGAATGCGCCGGCGTCCTGCTCGACCAGCGGCACAAGACCGCCGAATTTACAGGCACGGCGTCCACGCTGTGACGCCGGCACGCAATATTGGAGCAATCCGCGATATGAAGACCCCGATCTACCTGGACTATTCCGCCACCACGCCGGTCGATCCGCGCGTGGCGCAGAAAATGATCCCGTGGCTCACCGAGCAGTTCGGCAACCCGGCGAGCCGCTCCCATGCCTATGGCTGGGATGCGGAAGCGGCAGTGGAGGAAGCGCGTGGCCACGTGGCCGCGCTGCTCAACTGCGATCCGAAGGAAATCGTGTGGACCTCAGGCGCCACCGAGTCGAACAACCTCGCGCTCAAGGGCGCCGCGCATTTCTACCGCGACAAGGGCAAGCACCTTATCACGGTCAAGACCGAGCACAAGGCGGTGCTCGACACCATGCGCGAATTGGAACGCGAAGGCTTCGAGGTCACCTATCTGGAAGTGCAGCAGAACGGTCTGATCGATCCACAGGCACTGGAAGCGGCATTGCGCCCGGATACCATCCTGGTCTCGGTGATGTACGTCAACAATGAGATCGGCGTGATCCAGGACATCGCCGGTATCGGCGAGCTGTGCCGTTCCAGGGGCATCTTGCTGCACGTGGATGCGGCGCAGGCGACCGGCAAGGTGGCGATCGATCTCAGCACACTCAAGGTCGACCTGCTGAGCCTGTCGGCACACAAGACCTACGGTCCCAAGGGCATCGGTGCGCTCTACATCCGTCGCAAGCCGCGCGTGCGGCTGGAGGCGCAGATGCACGGCGGCGGACATGAGCGGGGCTTCCGTTCGGGCACACTCGCCACGCATCAGATCGTCGGCATGGGCGAGGCGTACCGCATCGCCCACGAGGAGATGGGCACCGAGCTTGAGCGCATCCGGATGCTGCGCGACCGGCTGTGGGCCGGCATCTCGGACATCGAAGAGGTGCACCTGAACGGCGACCTGGAACGGCGCGTGCCGCACAACCTGAACGTGAGCTTCAATTTCGTCGAAGGCGAGAGCCTGATCATGGCTTTGAAGGAGCTGGCGGTCTCGAGCGGCTCGGCGTGCACCTCGGCTTCGCTGGAGCCGTCCTACGTGCTGCGCGCGCTCGGGCGTTCCGACGAACTGGCGCACTCGTCGATCCGCTTCACCATCGGCCGCTTCACCACGGTCGAGGAGATCGACTTCGCCATCCGGCTGATCCACGACAAGATCGGCAAGCTGCGCGAGCTGTCGCCGTTGTGGGAGATGTTCAAGGATGGCATCGACCTCAACACCATCGAGTGGGCCGCGCATTGATTTGAGAAGGCGTGAGGTGTGAGGGGCCGATCCCAAAGCACCCCGCACCAGCGAATGGATACGGGATGGGCGAGTACGGAGCGGGGTTGCACCTCGCCCCTCACACCTCACCCCTCATTGGAGTAAACAACATGGCATACAGCGAAAAAGTCCTGGACCACTACGAGCATCCTCGCAATGTGGGTTCGTTCGACAAAGGCGATGAGACCGTCGGCACCGGCATGGTCGGCGCCCCCGCCTGTGGCGACGTGATGAAGCTGCAGATCAAGGTCGGCCCCGACGGCGTGATCGAGGATGCCAAGTTCAAGACCTACGGCTGTGGCTCGGCGATCGCTTCGTCGTCGCTGATCACCGAGTGGGTCAAGGGCAAGACGCTCGATGAAGCGATGTCGATCAAGAACACCGAGATCGCCGAGGAGCTGGCACTGCCGCCGGTGAAGATCCATTGCTCCATCCTTGCCGAGGATGCGATCAAGGCGGCGGTCGCGGACTACCGCAAGAAACACGGCTGAGACCGGCAACCGGCCCGGCGGCGCTGGCAGTGCCGCCCTGGCCCGACGGCGCCGCCCAGCGGCAACTCATCCTTATAGGAACTGCACATGGCACTCTCCCTTTCCGAACGCGCCGCCCAGCATGTCGCCGGCTTCCTTGCCCGCCGTGGCAAGGGCCTGGGCGTGCGGCTGGCGGTCAAGACCGCGGGTTGCTCCGGCATGGCCTACAAGCTGGAATTCGTCGACACGGCCAATGAGGCCGACCTCGTGTTCGAGAGCCACGGCGTGAAGATCTTCACCGATCCCAAATCGCTGCCGTATATCGATGGCACCGAGCTTGACTACGCCAAGGAAGGGTTGAACGAAGGCTTCAAGTTCAACAACCCGAATGTGAAGAACGAGTGCGGCTGCGGCGAGAGCTTCCACGTCTGAAGCCACTGCAGCACGCGTACGAGGGGCTGCAAGACGCCCCTTTGTCTTTTTGACGGTCGCCCTTTCCGTGCCGTGATGACTTTCGATTTCTCCCAATCCCATTTCGCGCTGTTTGCGCAGCCCGAACGTTTTGCGCTCGACCTTCCCGCGCTGGAAGCACGCTATCGCACCCTGCAAGGGCAATACCACCCCGACCGCTTCGCCAGCGGCAGCGATGCCGAAAAGCGGCTGGCGTTGCAGATCGCCACGCGCGTCAACGAAGCCTACCAGGTGCTGCGCTCGCCGCTGGCCCGCGCCCGCTATCTGCTCGAACGTGCGGGAGTCGCGACGCAGGAGGAAACCAATACCGCAATGCCGGTGGATTTCCTGATGGCGCAGATGCAATGGCGCGAGGACATCGCCGAGGCCAAGGCAAGCCGCAACGTGGCGCAACTGGAAGCGCTCGCGGGCGCCCTGCGCGAGGAGATCGGCGCGCAGGAAGCACTGCTGGGCGACCAGCTGGACCACAATGCATTGGAGCAGGCAGCCGTCAGCGTGCGCAAGCTGCGCTTCCTGGAGAAACTCGATCAGGACATCGGCGATGCCATCGAGGCACTCCTGTTCTGAGACGGCAGCATCCGCCTGCGGCAATCCGACCAACCTGCGTGCTGGCCGCCCAGCCGCGCCGTAGCCCTCGAAAAACATGGCCTTACTGCAAATCTCCGAACCCGGCCTGAGCGCCGTGCCCCACCAGCACCGACTGGCGGTCGGCATCGATCTTGGCACCACCAATTCGCTGATCGCCACCGTACGCAGCGCCAGCGCGGTCTGCCTGCCCGATGCCGCCGGGCGTGAACTGTTGCCCTCGGTGGTGCACTATGCCGCCGACGGCATGGTGACGGTGGGCCACGCCGCACAGGCGCGCCAGAACCAGGATCCGGCCAACACCGTGGTCTCGGTCAAGCGCTTCATGGGTCGCGGGCTGCGGGATGTGGCCGATGCCGCCACGCCATATCGCTTCGTCGATGAGCCAGGCATGCTCAAGCTTGTCACCGCCGCCGGCGTCAAAAGCCCGGTCGAGGTGTCCGCCGACATCCTGCGGGCACTGCGGATCCGGGCCGAGCAGACCCTGGGCGGCGAACTCGTCGGTGCCGTGGTCACCGTCCCGGCCTACTTCGACGATGCGCAGCGTCAGGCCACCAAGGATGCGGCCACGCTGGCCGGACTCAACGTGCTGCGTCTGCTGAACGAACCCACCGCGGCCGCCATCGCCTATGGCCTCGACAACGCGGCCGAAGGCACCTACGCGATCTACGACCTGGGCGGCGGTACTTTCGACGTGTCGATCCTGGAATTGACGCGCGGCGTGTTCGAGGTACGCGCCACCTCCGGGGATTCGCAGCTGGGCGGCGACGACTTCGATCACCGGTTGTATTGCTGGCTGCTCGAACAGGCCGACCTGCGCAACCTGGGCGAGCGCGACGCACGCATGCTGCTTACCCGTGCCCGTCAGGCCAAGGAGGCGCTGACCGAGCACGCCGAGACGCAGGTCACCGCCCAGCTTTCCGACGGTACGCTGCTCGACCTGACGCTGACCGCCGAGACCTTCCAGGCCATCACTGCGCATCTGGTCGACAAGACACTGCTGCCGGTGCGACGTGCCTTGCGCGATGCGCGCCTCAACCCGGCGGGCATCAAGGGGGTGGTGCTGGTCGGCGGGGCGACGCGGATGCCGCACGTGCGCCGCGCGGTGGCCGAGCTCTTCGGCCAACCGCCGCTGACCAACCTCGATCCGGACAAAGTGGTGGCCTTGGGTGCCGCGATGCAGGCCAATGTGCTCGCCGGCAACAAGGGTGACGACGAGTGGCTGCTGCTGGATGTGATCCCGTTGTCGCTGGGCCTGGAGACCATGGGTGGCCTTGTCGAGAAGATCATCCCGCGCAACAGCACCATCCCGACCGCCCGTGCCCAGGAATTCACCACCTTCAAGGACGGCCAGACCGCGATGGCGATCCACGTGCTGCAGGGCGAGCGCGAGCTGGTCAGCGATTGCCGCAGCCTTGCGCGCTTCGAACTGCGCGGCATTCCGCCCATGGTGGCGGGGGCGGCGCGTATCCGTGTCACCTTCCAGGTGGATGCGGATGGACTGCTGTCGGTCTCGGCGCGTGAACAAAGCAGCGGCGTCGAAGCCAGCGTGGTGGTGAAGCCGAGCTACGGGCTGTCCGACGACGAGATCGCCCGGATGCTCAGCGATTCGCTGCAGCATGCAGGCGACGACATGGCGGCGCGCAAGCTGGCCGAGGCGCGTGTCGAGGCCCAGGCATTGCTGGACGCCACCGTCAGCGCCCTCGCAAGCGATGGCGGTCTGCTCGCCGCCGACGAGCGCACCGCCATCGACGAGGCACTCGCCACCCTGCGCGACGCGCTTGCCGGCACGGATGCCGACGCGATCCATGCGCGGACCGAAGCGCTCAACCTCGCCACCCAGGATTTCGCCGCCCGCCGGATGGACCACGCAGTGCGCCAGGGCCTGGCCGGACACAAGATCGATGAGCTTTGACCCAGGATTGCAACCATGACCAAGATAGTGGTACTGCCGCACCCCGAACTGTGCCCCGAAGGCAAGGAGCTGGACGTCGAGCCCGGCACGTCGATCTGCAACGCCCTGCTCTATAACGACATCTTCATCGAGCACGCATGCGAGCAGTCGTGTGCTTGCACCACGTGCCATGTCGTCGTGCGCCAGGGCTTCGACAGCCTGGCGCCCGCCGAGGAGGAGGAGGAAGACCTGCTCGACAAGGCATGGGGGCTCACCTCGGTATCGCGCCTATCGTGCCAGGCCCTCGTCGCCGACGACGAGCTGGTGGTCGAAATCCCCAAGTACACCATCAATCACGCCCGCGAAAACCACTGATGGACAGCGGACCACAGGCCCGCGTCGCCGCTGCGCTCGCCGCAGCCGACATACCGGCGCAGATCGTGACCTTCGATGTGGCCACGCGCACTGCCGCCGAGGCAGCGGCCGCCATCGGCTGCGACGTGGCACAGATCGCCAAATCGGTGATCCTGCGCGCCAAGGAGAGCGGGCGGCACGTGCTGGTCATTGCCAGCGGGGTCAATCGGGTCTGTGAAAAGACCGCGGCGCAGTACGTGGGCGAGCGGATCGGCCGTGCCGACGCCGACTTCGTGCGCGTCAGGACAGGCTTTGTCATCGGCGGCGTGGCGCCGGTGGCGCACATGCATGCGCCGATCACGTTGATCGACGAGGACCTGCTGCAATTCAGCGAGATCTGGGCGGCCGCCGGCACACCGCACAGCGTGTTCAAACTCACGCCGGCTCAATTGCTGACGCTGACCGGCGGCCAGCCCGGCAAGATAAAGGAGCATTCAGAGTGAAATGGACCGACAGCCGTGAGATCGCGATCGAACTCACCGAGCGGCATCCCGATGTGGACCCGTTGCGCGTCAACTTCGTCGACCTGCGCAACTGGGTGATGGCGCTGCCCGGGTTCGACGACGACCCCAAGCGCAGCGGCGAGAAGATCCTGGAAGCCATCCAGAGCGCGTGGATCGACGAAGCCGATTGATTGAGCGTGCTGCCGCGGTCTCCCGCCATGCGGTATCGGCGGCGCCCCCTGGACCGGCGACGCTGCGGTGCCTTCAACCCGCCCGGCAATCCATGCCAATAAATACACGCGCGACCGATTTGACCGTCCTGGCTATCTGTTGCATAACGTCATGGATGACCGCCACCGCCCTGCAAGATGTCGCCCAACACCCCTCCCCCGCCTTCTGAGGAAGCCGACGCTCCGACCGCCGGCCGGCTGGTACGCCAGGTCAGGGCCGGGCTTGCCGCCGCGCTGGCGGCGACGCTGGACGAAGACAGCGCAACGGGGTTCGTGGAACGGATGGGTCAGCTGGTGGAGCAGGTGCAGAACGCCTGCGACCGCCATCCCGATCTTGCCATCGCCATGACGCTGCTGTGCCAGGAAGAGCCCTACGCGGTCCGGCATGCGGCGGATGTGGCCATCGTCAGTGAACTCGCATTGCGCAGGCTGGGCCATCCCGCCACCGACCGCCGTTCGGTGGTGGCGGCCGCGCTGTCGATGAACGTGGGCATGATCCAGCTGCAGGATCAGTTGGCCAAGCAGGATGCCACGCCGACCGCGGAGCAGCGTCAGCATATCCAGCAGCACCCACAGCACGGGCGCGATCAACTGCGCCAGCTCGGCGTGGCCGACACCCTGTGGCTCGACTGCGTGCTGCAGCACCACGAGATCCCCGACGGCAACGGCTACCCCAATCGCCTCAAAGGCGACAGCATCCGCTTCGAAGCGCGCCTGCTTGGCCTGGCCGACCGCTACTGCGCGTTGCTCACGCAGAATGCCTGGCGCAACGCGCAGCGGCCGGACAGCGCCTTGCAGCAGACGCTGTCCGGCGACCTGGACACCAAGCTGGGATGGCTGCTCACCCAGACCCTGGGCATCTATCCCCCCGGCGCCGTGGTGCAATTGCTCAATGGCGAGATCGGCGTGGTCAAGCGCCCGGGCACCATCGAAAGCACGCCGTTGGTCACCGCGCTGTTCGATGCGCAGGGCCGCCAGCTGGTGCAGCGCGTGGAACGCGACACGCGCCAGGAGGACTACATGGTCACCGGGGTGCTCGATGCGCAGAAGGTAGGGCGCTTCTTCCGGCTGATCGAGGTCTGGGGGGAAGAGGCGGTCGGCGCCCAGCTCGACCGTCCATAACACGCGACCCCGCTCAGACCGGCCGGCGGTGCTGCGCGCGGAATTCATCCCGCGTCACGGTGCCGTTCCTGTCCTGATCCAGCGCTTCGAAGCGGGCCTGCACCTGCCGGGTGAACTCGGCACGCGTCACGTCGCCTTGCGGCCAATGCGCATGATGATGCCGATGGTGGCGCATCGGTCGATGTGCCTCGCGCTCCGCGCTGGTCAGCACGCCATTGCGATCGCTGTCGAGCTTCTCGAACCGCGCCTTGGCCTTGTCGAGATACTGCGCCATGTTCACGTCGCCCTGCACGGCCTGGAACTTCGCCCGCCTCAGTTCGCGCACCGACGCACGCTCGGCCTGGGTCACCACGCCGTCATGATTGGCGTCAAGCCGGTCGAAACGCGCCTGCGCCGCCGCAACGAACTGCTCGCGCGACAGGTCGTGCACCGCATGCCTGCCCGCCCGGTCCGGCTCGTTCGCCACCGCAACCCCTGCTGCCAGGCCCGCTGCCGCCAACACCATGATCCACCGTTTCATTGTTGCGCTCCTTCGTAGCAAAATGCCGGCGCTGCGCCGACCTGCCCGATAACGCGCCCTCACGCCACCGGTTGACAGCGGCCCCTCCCACGTTTCCAAAAGGAATGCCATGAATTTCGCCGACAACCTTGCCAGCCTGCCCCCGGTCGACCATCTGAGCGCGCTCGAACTGCTGGAGGGCGATGCCGTAGTCGCCCGCATCGAAAACAAGCCCGGCCAGGCCGGCAGCCTGGGGGTGTACCACGCGCTGTACCAGGATTTCGGCGCCATCGACAGCGTTGCAGCCGACCGCGGGCTGCGCCTGTATGCCGAGCACACCGCCGACGCCGCTGCCCATCCGGGCAAGCACCCCAATATCGACCGCCTCATCGCCTTGCGCGAGAACGGCCAGCCATTGGCCGTGCGCCTGATCCTTGCTTAGTGACAAGACGGTTGTCCCCCCTGCCGTGCTCCAGTACAATCGCGACCTTCGCCGGTGTAGCTCAGTTGGTAGAGCACCTGACTTGTAATCAGGGGGTCGCGAGTTCGATTCCTGCCGCCGGCACCAATCAAGACGCGGGTTCCATCTGGAACCCGCGTTTGCTTTTGGCAGGCCATGCCGGACAACTGCCCCATCGGGCAACCGGCCGGCCCGCAACACCCATCCCCCCTACGGCACGACGCCGGCACCGCTATGGTGGCAGCACAGCGTCCTCCTCATCGGCGCAGACAGGCCCGCATCGGGCAGGCGCCGTCGAGTTGTACCGTCCTTCCGATTCGACGTCCATCACAGGCTGCTGGCCGTGCCGGGCCCTCCATGGAGCAGTCTGGACCATGACGCCCAGAACCATCGCCCATCGCGTCATGTCCATTCACGGACCCTGTAACCCCGCCCCACCCTGCCCATCCAATTGCCACCGCTGGAAAGGCGTCGGCGTGCGCAGATGGTAGTACCAACAGGCTGTCGGCGCCCCGCGCCCGACCCATGCGTCGGCAAAGGAGCCGGCCTCCGTCCCCTCGGACTGTACAGCGGGGCTGCGTGGGTTGCATGCATCAACCAACCATCGCCGGACAAGGACTGATATGCCGCCTTCCAGCACTGTCACCCTGAGACCTGCCACCCTGGTCGATCTGGCACTGCTGCGGCGCTGGGACGAAGCGCCGCAGGTGATTGCCTCCGACCCGCACGACGATTGGGGCTGGGAAACCGAGTTGCAACGCAGCCCGCCGTGGCGCGAACAATGGATCGCCGAGGTGGGCGGCGTGCCGATCGGCTTCATCCAGATCATCGACCCGGCGCAGGAGGCAAGCCATTACTGGGGGACGGTGCCGGCCAACCTGCGCGCGGTGGATATCTGGATCGGCGAGGCCGCCTACCTGGGGCAAGGCCACGGCACCCGCATGATGCAGCTGGCACTGCAGCGCTGCTTCGCCGCCCCGCAGGTGACCGCAGTGCTGATCGACCCGCTTGCAAGCAATACCGCGTCGCACCGTTTCTACGAACGCCTGGGCTTCAAGTACGTCGAGCGCAGGCAGCTGGGGTTGGACGAATGCCTGATCTATCAGCTGTCGCGGACCGATTGGGAAACCGCCGGCCAGGACGCGCAGCCTGGCGGCCCCCATGCCACCGCGGCATCGGATGTCTGATCAGGCGCCGACCGGCGACACTTGGCCCGACGTTGGCGACATGGCCGCCCAGACCGCGCTACTGTCGGCGTCGTGGCATCGGTGCTGGACAGCGCTCGGTTTGTCAGGCGATGGGACGGTGTTGATGACGCAGTTGCTTGCCGCCTATCAGGCGCCACAGCGCCAGTACCATACCTTGCAGCATCTGTCGGAATGCTTGGCGCTACTGTCGCGCCATGCCGCGCTGGCGGAGCAGCCGGCGGAAGTGGAAATGGCGTTGTGGTTCCACGATGCCGTCTACGCCGCGACAGCTGGCGACAACGAAGCGTGCAGCAGCGCCTGGGTCGCATCATCGCTCGGCCTCGCCGGCGCCGCGCCTGCGCGTATCGAACGCATCAGCCGGCTTGTGCTGGCCACCCGGCACACCCTCCTGCCGCAAGGCCGCGACGCGCAGTTGCTGGTCGATATCGATCTTGCCATCCTGGGTGCGCCACCGGCGCGCTTTGAGCAATACGAGGCGCAGGTCCGCGCGGAGTATGGTTGGGTGCCTGGATCGCTGTTCCGCCGCGGGCGCCGTGCCATCCTGGCGCACTTCCTTGCCCGCGATCCGCTCTACCACACGCCCCACTTGCAGGCGGCCTTCGCGGCACAGGCCAGGAAAAACCTGATCCATGCGTTGCAGCGCCTTGCAGCAGGTCCAGGTTGCTGAGGCATCGCGTCCGAAGCCGCGGATAAGGTGCGACCCAGTGCCGGTCCACCTGCGTCGCTGATCAGATTGGGAATCATCGCGGCCCGGGCGCCGATGCCAGGGCTGGGCCTGGTGGCAGTGCTCGGGGTGATCCGAGCATGCCATCCCGATCGCCCGGTGCCACGTCATGCCATCAAACCGCGCCGCTGCCGCATCGTTGGCAGCGGCAACCGTGGCAGCAGTGCTACTTCTGCGTTTCGGCTTCCGCTTTGCCCGAACGGGTGAATACATCCTGCCCCTGTTGGATCTGCCCTGGACTGGTCGTGCCGTTGCTGACCAATTGCCAGAGCGTAGTGATCCTGCCCTGGTAATAAAAACCGGTCCAAGCCGTAATCGAATTGCACGATTGCACCGCGTTGCGCCAGAGTACGGTAAAGGTGATGGCATTGCCCAATACCCAACCAGTGACCGGGTATGGCGTATTCTGGCAACCAAAGCCTGCGGCCCGGTTGATATAGGTGCCGGTCAGCTGCCCCGACGCGCTGACATTGTCGATATACAGGGTCGAACCACGTTGATTGGTCCAGGCCGAGAGGCTGCGTACCGAATCATCCGCTTCAGCCGCCCCCCCGATTCCGGGCAACAGCGCAAGCAGCCCAAAGCCGATGCCAATCAAGCTCCGTGCGACTTTCATGATTGCGTCTCCAATAGAAACTTACTGATTACGTTCGAATTTTTGCGAGCCTGAGAAAGCACGCTTCCCGAGCGTAGTTCAGTGCGCATCAGCTTTGTCATCAATCAGCAATCAAGAAGATGGATGGCATAACACCGGAATTCCGCGATTCCCATTTTTTTATTTCCAATCAAGAAAGCAACTTCCGACTGTCGGCACAATAAGGCAGACGGTATGCAAATTTCGAAAAGAAACGTACATAATCAAGCTCACAAACGCCACTCATGCTTTCAACACGGCGTTTAGCCATACCAATTCTCGACCGGGGGAATCTCATGAGCTGGTTTTATGTTTTTATCGCCCTTTGCTCCATCACCGGTTTCCTGCACGGCATGGACCGGCTTGCACAGCAGCATCGGTATTGGCAGGGGTTGCCTTTTCTGAAGCAATATTCGTCCCGCCACCCCTGGGCACGGCGCAACGGCGCCGCCTGCTGCTACAAGTGCGGTTGCGATGAATTGCTGGATGTGGGTCTGAGCCGCGTCGGTGACTATCGACGCCGGATTGTGTGCAACCAGTGCAGAACGCCACTGTGGCGCGAGGAAGACGAAGCCTGAGCGCCGGCTTGATACCGATGCTGCGGTTGCAGTCGCATCGCTGCACCGGCCTCCCCATATAAGAAGACCAAGACCAGTCGTCTACTGCAGGCCCCCGCCATTGGGGGCCTTTTGTTTTTGCACCGGATCAGGCGCTTTTGCTGCACGCGGGCGCCACCGGCCACCAGCACGCGACACCGCACAGGTGCGAGGCCGGCATTGGCAGGCCGACCGCATCGGGCTTACCCGGTAGGGGACAACGCGCGATATGATGGATGCACAGGGAGGGGTAAACCATGGCGCTTGTGATTTTCCTTGCACTGATCGCGGTCATCGCGCTCTATTTCATTTCGCTCTACAACAATCTGGTTGCGCTCAAGCATGGCGTGGCTCGGGCCTGGTCCAATATCGACGTGCTGATGAAACAGCGGCACGATGAATTGCCCAAGCTGGTGGAAGCCTGCCGGCAATACATGCGCTTCGAATCGGAAACGCTGGAACGGGTGATGCGCGCCCGTGCCGAGGTGGCAAGCGCGCGGGAAGCACGCGACATCCCGGCGCTGGGCGGGGCCGAGACCGCGCTGCGCGCCGGCCTTGGTCAGCTGTTCGCCACCGTCGAGGCCTATCCGGAGCTGTCGGCCAACGAGCATTTCCGTCATCTGCTGGCACGCATCACCGAACTGGAGGATGCGATTGCCGACCGGCGCGAAACCTATAACGATGCGGTCAACCTCAACAACGTGCGCATCGAGCAGTTTCCCGATGCGTTGATCGCGCATGGGTTCAACTTCGGCGCCGCCCGCCCGCTGCATTTCAAGGAAGCGGAAAAGAGCGACGTGGACGTGAAGCAGCTGTTCCAGGGTTGAAACGGCGATGCTGCATGCCGTGATGCGGCTGTCCCGGCAGGACTGGGCCCGCTGGCACGCTGTGGCCGGCGCGCTGGCGCTGCTGACCGTGGCCTGGTTTTCCCACTCGCGCACCGTATGGCAGACCTGCCTGGGCCTGCTTGCGCTGCTCTGCCTGGCAAGCTGGCATACAACACGCCGTCGCTATCTCGCCATCGCCAACACACCGGAAGCGAACATCGGCAGTGCCAGCCAGGGCTATGCGCGTCTGGGCGGCCGCGCCCAGCCTTTGGATGGCGTGCCGTTGGTCTCGCCACTCGGGAACGCCTGCGTGTGGTACCGCTGCGTGACCGAAGCGACACGTTCGTCAAACCGCTGGGAGACGGTGGAGGTCCTGGAAAGCGAGTACAGCTTCTTGCTCGATGACGGCAGTGGCAGCTGCATCGTCGACCCGGATGGCGCCTTGCTGGACCCGGGTGAACCGCACGAGGTGCATTCGCCGGAGCTGCGTCGGCGCGAGTGGTGGATCTTTCCCGGGCAGCCGCTCGAAGCGCTGGGCGAGTTTGCCACCCAGCACACCGACCGCTCGGCCGGTGCACAGCGCGCCAGCATCGCCGGCCGTCTGGCGGACTGGAAGCATGATCGTCGCGCCCTGCTCAGCCGCTTCGACCGGGACGGCAATGGTGAGATCGATCTACAGGAATGGGAACACGCCCGGCTTGCCGCCCAGACGGAAATCCAACGCGAAACGATCAACAGCGCAGAGCGGCAGCGCGCCCACCTGCTGCGCCGCCCGCCGCACGGCGCGCCGTTTCTGATCACCACCAACGGCCTGGACCGGCTTGCGCAGCGCCATCGTCACTGGTCCTGGTTCCATCTGACCGCCGCGATCCTGGCGCTGCATGCGATATGGCTGCTGCAGCGCCATCCGCAATGGCTCCCAATGTAGTGCGTCAGGCATAACGGCCCCCGGCCACATCCCTGCCTGGCTGGCGGCCATCGGCATCGCCCGACACCGCAATCGGGGCGCGGTTTCTGGCCAAGGCAAGGGCGTGCGGCTTTCAGACGGTGGCCATGGACCCGGCATTGCATCGCCACTACACCACGCAGTGCCGCCAGTTCGACTTCTGCCTGGGGACGGCCACTGGAATCCGCTGGCGCACGCGCTGGCGAGCAAGGCGCTCAGCAGGCTGTTCCAACGCTGATTCACAGGGTGCGACGCAGCGCAGCGTGCCGGAGCATGGCGGATTGCCTGATAAAATGCCCGCTTTACGCCCAGCCGCCCTGCCCATCCCATGCGCATCGCCCTTGCCCAGTTCAACGCCACGGTCGGCGATCTTGCCGGCAATCTCGACCAGATCCTCACCGCCGCCCATGAGGCGCGCGCACGCGGCGCCGACGTGCTGCTCACCCCGGAACTCGCGCTGACCGGCTACCCGCCGGAAGACCTGCTGCTGCGCCCGGCCTTCCTTGCGGATTGCGCCCGTGCGATCGGGCGGCTGATCGACGAGGTGGACGGCATCACACTGGTGGTGGGGCACCCATGCGCCGCCGGCGACGTGCGTTTCAATGCCGCCACGGTGATCCGCGACGGGCATGTGCTGGGGCGGTACGAGAAGATGCTGCTGCCCAACGATGCGGTGTTCGACGAAGTGCGCTACTTCACCCCGGGCGCCACGCCGCTGGTGTTCGAGCAATCCGGCGTACGGATCGGTGTCCTGATCTGCGAAGACCTGTGGGATGTGGAGCCGGCCGCCGCCGCGCACGACGAAGGCGCCGAACTCCTGCTGGTGCTCAACGCCTCGCCGTACCATCAGGGCAAGGAAGCCATCCGCCAGCGCGTCGCGGCCGAACGGATCGAGGAGACCGGTCTACCGGTGATCTATGTGAACCTGGTCGGCGGCCAGGATGAACTGGTGTTCGACGGCCATTCCTTCGCCATGGACCGTGCCGGCCAGCTGGTGGCGCGGCTGCCGGCGTTCGAACCGGCGCTGGCCCTGGTGACGTTCGACGATGGCGATCTAGGCGCCGGCGCAGTGGCGCCGACGCCGGACGACGAGGAAAGCGTCTACCGCGCGCTGCTGCTGGGCATTCGCGACTATATCGGCAAGAACGGCTTTCCCGGGGTGTTGCTGGGGCTGTCGGGCGGGATCGATTCGGCGTTGACATTGGCGCTGGCGTGCGATGCGCTGGGGCCGGAACGGGTGCATGCGGTGATGATGCCGTCGCGCTACACCGCCGACATCAGCGTCACCGATTCACGCGAGATGATCGCGCGCCTGGGTTGCCGGTACACCGAGATCGAGATCTGGCCGATGTACGAGGCATTCATGGCCGGGCTTGCCCCCCAGTTTGCCGGCAGCGCCATCGACACCACCGAGGAAAACCTGCAAAGCCGCATCCGCGGCACGCTGCTGATGGCGCTCTCCAACAAGAGCGGCCAACTGGTGCTGACCACCGGCAACAAGAGCGAGATGACCACCGGCTACGCCACGCTGTATGGCGACATGGCCGGCGGCTACGCCGTGCTCAAGGACGTGGCCAAGACACTGGTGTTCCGGCTGGCGCGCTGGCGCAACCAGAGCACCGCCTTCGCACAGCGGGAGGTGATCCCCGAGCGCATCATCACCCGCCCGCCATCGGCCGAACTGCGGCCGGACCAGCTGGACCAGGACAGCCTGCCACCCTACGAGGTCCTGGACGCCATCCTCGCGGCCTATGTCGAGGAAAACCTTTCCCGCGCCGAGATCGTGCAGCGCGGGCATGCCCAGCAGGATGTGGACCGCGTGGTATGGCTGCTCAAGACCAACGAATACAAGCGGCGCCAGGCACCGGTCGGCCCCCGAGTGACGGACCGTGCCTTCGGTCGCGACTGGCGCATGCCGATCACCAACCGCTGGGCCCGTTGAGCTGCATCCATCGCGTGCGGCACCCCACCGGTGCCGCAAGCCTGCGGGGCATCAAATACGCCACGACGCCGGCACGCTATCGTCGCCATTGCAGGCACGCTGGCGTCATCGCGTCATGCAGGCAGCGCGGCCCCGCTGCGCTGGAAACGCGCTTAATTCCAATGCGGCATCCTTCGATGCAAAATGAAACTTTTCCGTTATAACGGCAAGCACCAATATCCGTGGCATTGTTCATCGACCATACTGCACGCGGTTGTCGGCATACCCGCAGGGCTGCTTCGTGATCACCTTCCAGAACATCCACAAATCCTTCCGCGTCGCCGGCCGGGACGTGCCCGCGCTCAATGGCATCGATTTCGGGATCGACGCCGGCGAAGTGTTTGGCATCATCGGCCACTCCGGCGCAGGTAAATCCACGCTGGTGCGTCTGATCAACCTGCTGGAACGCCCCAGCCAGGGCCAGGTGCTGATCGACGGGCGCGACATCACCACACTGCCCGAGGCCGGGCTGCGCGAGCTGCGGCGCGGCATCGGCATGATCTTCCAGCACTTCAACCTGCTGTCTTCCAAGACCGTGGCCGAGAACGTGGCGTTTCCGCTGAAGCTGGCAGGTACGCGCAGCCAGGCCGCCATCGCCGAGCGCGTGACCGCGCTGCTGGCGCGCGTCGGCCTTACCGAGCATGCCGACAAGTACCCGGCGCAGCTGTCCGGTGGCCAGAAGCAGCGCGTCGGCATCGCGCGCGCGCTGGCCACCGAACCCAGCATCCTGCTGTGCGACGAGGCCACCAGCGCGCTCGATCCGCAGACCACGCGCTCGGTGCTGCGGCTCTTGGCCGAGATCAACCGCGAGCTGGGGCTGACCATCGTGATCATCACCCACGAGATGGACGTGGTGCGCACGGTATGCGACCGGGTGGCAGTGCTCGATGCCGGCCGGGTGGTGGAACTGGGCCCGGTGGCCGAGGTGTTCCTGCACCCGCAGCACCCGACCACACGTCGCTTTGTGCTGGAGGCAGAACACGTGGACGAAGGCGAGCAGCTGGACGACTACGCTCACGTGCCGGGCCGGGTGGTGCGACTGACCTTCAAGGGCGAGGCCACCTATGCACCGGTGCTGGGCGATGTGGCACGCCAGACCGGCATCGACTTCAGCATCCTGGCCGGGCGCATCGACCGGATCAAGGACAGCCCCTATGGTCAGCTCACAGTGGCATTCACCGGCAACGGCGTGGATACCGCGCTGCAACAGCTGGCCGCGCGCCGGATCACGGTGGAGGTATTGCGCGCATGAACGGGCTGTTCGCCAACATTGACTGGGCGGAGATCGGCATTGCCACGCTGGATACGCTGACCATGCTGGGCGGCTCGCTGCTGTTCACCGTATTGTTGGGCCTGCCGCTGGGCGTGCTGCTGTTCCTCACCGCACGCCGCCAGTTGCTGGCGCAGCCGGCGCTGTTCGCCGTGCTGTCCTTCGTGGCCAACGTGGTGCGCTCGATCCCCTTCGTGATCCTGATCATCCTGATGATCCCGCTCACGGTGCTGATCACCGGTACCTCGCTGGGCGTGGCCGGCGCCATCCCCACGCTGGTGGTCGGTGCCACGCCATTCTTCGCCCGGCTGGTGGAAACCGCGCTGCGCGAAGTGGACCGCGGCATCGTCGAAGCCACCCAGGCCATGGGTGCCAGCACCCGGCAGATCGTGCTGCATGCGCTACTGCCCGAGGCACTGCCGGGCATCATCGCCGCCATCACCGTCACCGCCATCACGCTGGTGTCGTATACCGCCATGAGTGGCGTGATCGGCGGCGGCGGCCTGGGCGACCTGGCGATCCGCTACGGCTACCAGCGCTACCAGACCGACGTGATGATCGTGACCGTGCTGCTGCTGGTGGTGCTGGTGCAGGGCCTGCAGATGCTCGGCGACCGGCTGGTCGTGCATTTCTCCCGCAGATGAAGCCCGCGATGACCGATCTGCGCCGATGTCGGATCGCCACCGCACCGCCGGTGGCCTGAAGCAACCATTCGCCCCGCCGGGCCCCGCCCGGCCGCCCCCTCCCCTGATGAAAGGAAGATGCCCATGAAAAAACTGCTCGCACTCGCCGCCGCGCTGGCGGCACTGTCGGCCCACGCCGCCGACAAGCTCACCGTGGCCGCCACCGCCGTGCCGCACGCCGAAATCCTGGAATTCGTGAAGCCGCAGCTGGCCAAGCAGGGCGTGGACCTGGACGTGAAGGTGTTCACCGACTACGTGCAGCCGAACGTGCAGGTGGCCGAAAAGCGCCTGGACGCCAACTTCTTCCAGCACAAGCCCTACCTTGATGAATTCAACAAGGGCAAGGGCACCAATCTGGTGGTGGTCACCGGCGTGCATATCGAGCCGTTCGGCGCGTACTCCACCAAAATCAAGAAGCTGGCCGACCTGAAGCCAGGCGCAACCGTAGCCATCCCGAACGACCCCACCAACGGCGGCCGCGCGCTGCTGCTGCTGGACAAGGCCGGCGTGATCAAGCTGAAGAACAACAGGAACATCCTCGCCACCGTGAAAGACATCGGCAGCAACCCCAAGCAGCTGAAGATCCGCGAACTGGAAGCCGCCACCCTGCCGCGCGTGCTCAACCAGGTGGACCTGGCGCTGATCAACACCAACTACGCGCTGGAAGCCAAGCTCAACCCCTCCAAGGACGCACTGGCCATCGAAGGCAAGCAGTCGCCCTACGTGAACATCCTGGTGGCCCGCCCGGACAACAAAAACAGCCGGACGCTCAAACAACTCGCCGAGGCGCTCAACAGCCCCGCAGTGAAGCAGTTCCTGGAGCAGAAGTACCAAGGCGCCGTCGTACCGGCCTTCTGATCCCGCCTACGTATGGAAAAAGCCCGGCTGGCATGCCGGGCTTTTTTGCCCCATTTCATTACGGCGCTGGTGCCTGGACTGACCTGGCTTCAGCAGACAACCCTCGGTCTCACGCCGCAGCCCGCTCACAGCGCGCACCCCACCTCAGCGCAGCAGTTCGTCGTAGCCTGCAGCCAGTTGCGCCAGCGTCTCGCGCGCATCGAGGAGCGCCTGGGCCGAGGTGCCCACTGCGGCAGCCGTGGCATCGGGAAAGCCGGCGATGAACTGCTCCGGCGTGGCCTCGCGCTCCTGCTGATCCACCACGTAGATCGCCAGCGACAGCACCTGGGTCAGCGCGCTGGGCGGTTGCTGTTGCTGCGGGTCATGCTGGTGCCGGATCGCCTCGACGATCTCGTTCGGAAAGCTCCAGCGTCGCGCCAGCTCGGCACCCACCTGCACGTAGTCAAAGCCGATCTGCGTTTCCTCCAGCCGCACCCGGTTGCCGCCGGTGGCCACCTGCTGGTCGATCCTGCCGGCCAGCTCCGGGTCCACCACATGGATCAACAGCTCGCCGATGTTGTGCAGCATGCCGGTGGTGAAGGCGATCTCCGGGGGGACCTTGGCCGGCTTGGCCAGCCACTTGGCGGTCGCGGCCACCGCGAGGCTGTGCTTCCAGAACTGCTGGCGATCGAAGCCCTTGGGCGAGACGAAGGCGCCGGTCACGCCGCTGGCCACCACCAGCGTGCGCAGCACGTTGAAGCCAAGCACGACGATGGCGTCGTCCACCGAGGCCACCTTGCGCGAAGCGCCGTAATGCGAGGAGTTGGCCAGCCGCAGCACCTTGGCGGTGATGACCTGGTCCAGTGCGATCTTGGAAGCAATGGCGTCGATATCCACCTCATCGCGATCGAAGGTATCGATCAATTCCTGGACGACCTTGGGAATGGTGGGCAATTGGTGAACCTTGTCGAACAGTTCTTCCATTTTCATGGCATGCTTCCTTCAGGTGAAAGGGCTGCGGCCCGATGTCTGCGACGGGCCTTGTCCAACCAGCATAGCCAGCCCTTTCCGCGGTTCGCCACCTGCCGATTCAGGTGGTGCAGTAGGTCTTTACCTTATCGCGCCATGTATCCTGCCCTGACCGCGCTGTGCGTCGTGCTCGCCGCGCTGCTGGTTTCCGCCCTCTCCCCCTACGATCGACTCACCTGGTGGCTGGAGGTGGCGCCGGTGCTGATCGCCATTCCTGTCCTCATCGCCACCCGGCGGCGGCTGCCGCTGACCGGGCTGCTGTATGCGCTGATCGCCGCCCACGCGCTGGTGCTGATCTATGGCGGCACCTACACCTACGCCCGGGCGCCGCTCGGCTTCTGGATGGCCGACTGGTTCGGGCTGGATCGCAATCCCTACGACAAGATCGGCCATTTCGTGCAGGGCTTGGTCCCGGCGCTGATCGCGCGCGAGATCCTGCTGCGGCTGGGCTATCTGCAAAGCCGTGCGATGGCGGGGTTCCTGTCCGGCTGCGTGGCACTGGCAATCTCGGCCGCCTATGAGCTGATCGAGTGGTGGGCAGCGCTGCTGCTGGGCCAGGGCGCCGACGAATTTCTCGGCACCCAGGGCTACGAGTGGGATACCCAGGCCGACATGGGCTTTGCGCTGCTGGGGGCGGTATGTGCACTGGTGTTGCTGTCACGCTGGCACGACCGGCAGCTTGCACGGCTGGCCGTGGCGGATGGACGACCCACTGGCGTGTAGACCCCTGCCGGCCCCCCGCGGCCATCCCATGCAAGGCCACAAGCACCGGGCAGGCAACGCTGCGCGACATGCAACCAGACCCAGGCTGCCGATCGCCGACCCGGCTTCACCGGCGGGCAACGCGCCATCGGCAGATGGCAAGCCGCTTCGATGCATTCCTGCCATTGGCACCGGCCTGCATCCGACTACCGTGAACACACGGGAAGCAGGTTCGCTCGCATCCAAGGCAGCGCAGGAGTCCGTCGCAATGACAGCACCGGAACCGGTGAAATGGGAGATCGCAGGGACCGACGTGGCGGTGCGTCTGGCCGGCGACCGCCAGCAACCGGCGCTGCTGTTGATCCATGGTTTTCCCAGCGCATCCACATCGTTTCGGAACGTGATCGGCCCCCTGTCGCAGGATTGCTTCGTGATCGCGCCGGATCTGCCCGGCTTTGGCGGCTCTGCGCCGATCGGGCAGCCTTCGTTCGCAGGCTTCGCGGACCTGGTCGACCGCTTGCTGGCCGGGCTTGGCGTTGCATCCTTCCACCTGTATCTGCACGACTTTGGCGCAGTGGTCGGGCTCCACCTGGCCACGCGCGCACCGCACCGCATCCGCAGTCTGATCATCCAGAACGCCAATGCCCACGAGAGCGGCATGGGGCCAGGGTGGGCCGCAACCCGGGCCTATTGGGACAACCCGACACCGGAGCAGGAAGCCGAGGCGACCAGGCACCTGACCTTCGACGGCACGCGTGACCAATACGTGGGCGGTGTGCCTGCGGACATCGCCGCGCGCATCGATCCCAGGTTGTGGGAGGCGGACTGGCGGATCATGTCGCTGCCCGGCCGGATCGCGATGCAACGCAGGCTGGTACTCGACTATCGCAGCCATTTCGCGCGGTTCAGGGAGATCGCCGACTATCTGACGCGCCAGCAGCCCCCGGCGCTGCTGTTATGGGGCCGGCACGACATCTTCTTCGAGCTGGATGAGACCCTCTCGTGGATGAGGGCATTGCCGCGCATGGCGGCGCACATTCTGGACGGTCCGCATTTTCTGCTGGAAACCCACCCGACCGAATGCACGGCGCTGATGCGCGCCTTCATCAGGCAGACCGAGGGGCAGCGTTGAGCAGCAACGCACAGTGCGTTCGCCACTGCACCGACAACCCCGCCTGCCATGGCGCCGCCGCCGGTGCGGGCACGGCAGTTTCGGCTAGGGCCGGTCCAGCGCGTGTTCGACCAGTGTTTCGAGCGACAGATGCTCCAGGATCGATTCGTGCGTGGCGGCCAGCAGAATGGGCGGTGCCTTGCCTTCGAGCAGCGCCTCGATCCAGCGCCCGGCGCAGACGCACCAGTGATCGCCCGGCTTGAGTCCCGGGAAGCCCCACTCCAGCCGCGGCGTCGACAGATCGTTGCCGCGCTCGCACGAAAAGGCGAGGAACTCCCTGGTCATCCGCGCGCACACCGTATGCGCGCCCGCATCCTCGGCACATTCGGCGCAAAAGCCGTTGCGCAGAAACCCGGTCGTCGGGTCCAGGCTGCATGGGAAGAGCGGCAGGCCCAGTACGCTCAGTTGGGTTGGTTCGTTCATCGCGCGCCCTCCACGCTGGCAGCCCGCGGCCGGGCCGATGCGGTTGTGATGGCCTGGCACCGCGACGGTTCCGTCAAACCGCGCCGCTGAGCAGACGCATGCCGTCGTAGCCCACTTCCACGCCATGCGGCAGCCGTGCGCCAAGCGCGTGATACTCCAGCTCATGCGTCATATGGATTAGCACCGTGCGGCGCGCGCCGATACGCGCTGCCGCCGCGAGCGCGTCGTCGACGCTGAAATGGGTGGGGTACGGGCGATCGCGCAAGCAATCGAGCACCAGGATCTCCAGCCCCTCCAGCAATCCGAAGCTGGGCTCGGGAATGGCCGACACATCGGTCAGAAAGGCGATGGCGCCGACCCGGAAGCCCAGGATCGGCCATTTGCCGTGCAGCAGCGGAATCGGCTGCACCCGCACGCCGGCGGCGGCAAAGGGCTCGTCCCTCACTTCGTGCAATTGGAGCACCGGCCTGTCCCAGGAGGCACTGGGCGCGGACAGCGCGTAGGAAAAGCGGCTGCGGATATGTTCCAGCGTCAGCGCATTGCCGTACACCGGCAGTGCGGCCCGCTGCAGCCAGCACCAGGCGCGCAGATCGTCGATGCCGTGCAGATGATCGGCGTGTGGATGGGTATAGAGCACCGCGTCCACCCGCAGCAATTGCTCGCGCAGCGCCTGCTGGCGCAGATCCGGCCCGGTGTCGATCAGCAGGTTGCTGCCGCCGGCATGCACCAGCGCCGAGGTGCGGGTGCGCGTGTTGCGCGGATCGCGCGAGGTGCAGGTCGCGCAGGCGCAGCCCAGCGCCGGTGTACCGCCGCTGGAACCGACCCCCAGCAGCGTGACTTCGACCAGCCCTGGCAGCACCGTCATGGCGCCGCCCGCTGGAACAGCCTGAAGAAATTGGACGTGGTCGCCGCTGCGACCTCGGCCAGCGGCACCGCCTTGAGCTCGGCGATGTGCTCGGCCACGTGCCTCACCCACGCGGGCTGGTTGGTCTTGCCGCGAAACGGCACCGGCGCAAGATAGGGCGAATCGGTCTCGATCAGCATGCGGTCCAGCGGCACGCGGCGCGCCACCTCCTTCAGTTCCTCAGCCTTCTTGAACGTGACGATGCCGGAGAACGAGATATGGAACCCCAGCGCCATTGCCGCCTGCGCCACCTCCCAGCTTTCGGTGAAGCAATGCATCACGCCGCCCACGTCGGCCGCGCCTTCCTCCTGGAGGATGCGGATGGTGTCCTCGCTGGCAGCGCGGGTGTGGACGATCAGTGGCAACCCGGTCTGCCGTGCAGCGCGGATATGCACGCGAAAGCGCTCGCGCTGCCATTCCAGATCGCCTTGCAGCCGGTAATAGTCCAATCCCGTCTCGCCGATCGCCACCACCCGCGAGCGCTGCGCCAGCTCGACCAGGCGAGCCACCGTGGGCTCCTCCACGTCTTCGTAGTCCGGATGCACGCCGACCGAGGCGTAAATGTTGGGGTGGGCGTCAGCCAGCGCCATCACGCTCGGCCATTCGGGCAGGTTCACCGACACGCATAACGCGTGCGTCACCTGGTTCCGGGCCATCTCGTCCAACAGGCCATCGATATCCTGGGCGAGTTCGGGGAAATTGATATGGCAGTGCGAGTCGACGAACATGGTGTGAGGCTGTGAGGGGCAAGGAGTGAGGGGTGAGGGGTAAAACCGTCTGAAGTGCAAAAATGGCGATATGAAGCGGCGGCAAAGGCGCAATGCAGCCGATGTCGGTACACCTCACACCTCATGCCTCACACAATCACATCGTGTGCGTGGTACGGCTGCTCTGCAGATAACCGCCCAGCAGTGCTTCGATCTTGTTGCGCGCCTGGGCGCCGGCCTCGTTGTTGGAGAACTGCACACCGATGCCCTGCTGGTGATTGTTGTGCGCGCCCTGCGGGGTGATCCAGACCACGTGGCCGGAGACGGCGATCTTGGCCGGATCATCGAGCAGCGAGAGCAGCATGAATACTTCGTCGCTCAGGCGATAGGGCTTGGACGTGGGAATGAAGATGCCGCCGCCTTTGACGAACGGCATGTAGGAGGCGTAGAGCGCCGCCTTTTCCTTGATGTTGAGCGACAGGACGCCCGGGCGGCTGGATGGCTTGGGTGCTTCCATGGCGTGTTCCGATAGAGATGAGTCCGGAAAGGGCGGGCGGATCAGCGCTTGCGAAACGCTGCCACATAATCGTTCAGCAACGTCTCGAACACCAACCGCAGATTCAGCGGGTGATGCGCCAGGCGCTGCGCCTGCAGCAGGCGGTCGGCATAAGGCACCAGCTGCGGCGCACGGACCGACAGGCGCGCCAGCTCGTCCTTACAATCAGGATAGTAACGGACAACGCCGGCCAGCCCCATCCCGATCAGATCGTAGACCCATTTTTGCAGCCAGGCGATCACCAGTGCCGCATCCAGGCGCGATTTCTCCAGCTCGGCCGCCACCGCCAGCACGTCCATTGCGCCGGGATTGGCCAGATGGTCCAACAGGGCGCGACGTGTATCCAGCCAGGCGGCACCGGCATCCTCCAGCGCGGCGAGCGGCGCGCCACCGGCATGGGCAAGATGCAGCGCCGGGTCGACCACCTGCTGCGCGGCAAGCCAGTCGGCGGCCGCTGCGTGCTCCGGCAGCGGGTGCGGGTAGATGCGGCAGCGGCTGCGGATGGTCGGCAGCAGGCGACGCCAGTGATGCGCGACCAGGATGAAATGCGCGCCTGCCGGCGGCTCCTCCAGCGTCTTCAGGAAGGCGTTGGCCGCCGCCGGATTCAGGCTTTCGGCCGGGTAGACCAGCACAACCTTGGCACCGCCGCGATGCGTGGTCAGATTGACGAAGTCGGCGAGTTCGCGCACCTCGTGCACACCGATCATGGGCGATCTGCGCCTGGTCTTGTCCTCCGCCTCTTCGCCCTGTTCCTCGTCGCCCGGCGCCAGCACGCGGAAATCGGGATGGTTGCCGGCGGCGAACCAGCGGCAGCCTTCGCATCTGCCGCAGGGCGCATGTGCCCGCCCGGGCGTTTCGCACAGCAGCCATGCGGCAAGCCGCTCGGCGAAGCGGCGCTTGCCGATGCCGGCCTCGCCGGTCAGCAGCAAGGCGTGCGGCAGGCGGTCGGTGCCGGCAATCAGACTGTCCCATGTTGTCTGCTGCCATGGATAGAGCGCGGTCTCGATCACGGCAGGCCCAGCCACTGCGGCAGCATGCCTGCCAGATGGGCCTGGATCGCCTGCGGCGTGCCCGAGGCATCGACCACGCGGATACGCTGCGGCGCAGCGGCAGCGCGTGCCAGATAGGCTTCACGCACCCGGGCGTGGAAGTCGGCGGCCTCACGCTCGAAGCGGTCGAGCATGCGCCCGCTGGCCAGCCGGGCGTTGGAGACCTCGGGCGGCACATCGAACAGCAGCGTCAGGTCCGGCTCGCACCGGCCGGGGCCCTGCCCCTGCACCCAGTCTTCCAATTGCTGGATCCTGGCGGGAGCCAGCCCGCGCCCGCCGCCCTGGTAGGCGTAGGTGGCATCGGAAAAGCGGTCGCACAGCACCCAGTCGCCACGCGCCAGCGCCGGCACGATCACCTGCGCCAGATGTTCGCGCCGGGCGGCAAACATCAGCAGCGCCTCGGTTTCAAGGTGCATGGGCTCGCGCAGCAGGCAGGCGCGCAGCTGCTCGCCCAGCGGTGTGCCACCCGGCTCGCGGGTCTGGATCAACGGTACGCCACGACGGGTGAGCCACTCGGCGAGCCAGGCAAGCTGGGTGCTCTTTCCGGCGCCATCGACGCCCTCAACGGAGATGAACAGGCCGCGGGTGGATTTCATAGGGCGATTGTCTCACAGCCGCGGGCAGCGCGAGGCGTGGTTCAGGCGCGGCGGGATGCAGTCAGGCAGGGGGCCCGCAGCACGCCCGCCAGCATGGCCATCGCCAACAGGGGCAGTTGCATCCGGCTCGACTCGGCACAGCGCCCGCGGGTCCCGTCCCCCACCCCTCACCCTTCCAGCCGCGCACGGATGCGTGTCGTGATCCCCGCAGCGTCCAGGCCGCAATCGGCCAGCAGTTGCTTTTGCTCACCGTGTTCCACGTAGCTGTCCGGCAGGCCCAGCTGCAGCAGCGGCGTGGTGAGGCCCGCAGCGGCCAGCGCCTCCAACACCGCACTGCCGGCACCGCCCATGAGGGCGTTCTCTTCGATGCTGACCAGCAGCGCGTGCTCGGCGGCAAGCTGCGCCACGAGCTGGGTATCGAGCGGTTTGACGAAGCGCATGTTGACCACGGTCGCATCCAGCGTCTCGCCCGCCTGCAAAGCGGCGCCCAGCAGCGTGCCGAACGCCAGGATGGCGACCTTGGCGCCCTGGCGCTGGATCTGGCCCCGCCCCCAGGGCACACCGGTGAGGTCGGCCTGTTGTGGCACACCCGGCCCGGTGCCCCGCGGATAGCGCACCGCCGCCGGGCCCGGATGCAGGTAGGCGCTGTACAGCATCTGCCGGCATTCGTTCTCGTCGGCCGGTGCCAGTACCGCCATGTTGGGGATGCAGCGCAGGTAGGAAAGATCGAACGAGCCGGCATGCGTGGGACCGTCGGCGCCGACGAGGCCGGCGCGGTCGATGGCGAAGGTGACATCGAGGTTCTGCAGCGCCACGTCGTGGATCAGCTGGTCGTAGGCGCGCTGCAGGAAGGTGGAATAGATCGCGACCACCGGCTTGAGTCCCTCGCACGCAAGGCCCGCGGCAAAGGTCACCGCGTGCTGCTCGGCGATGCCCACGTCGAAGTAGCGGTCGGGGAATTCCTGCTCGAAGCGCACCAGGCCCGAGCCTTCGCGCATTGCCGGGGTGATCGCGACGAGGCGCGTGTCGGCGCGGGCCATGTCGCACAGCCAGTCGCCGAACACCTGCGTGAAGTTGACCTTGCCGCCGCCCTTGCCGCCGGCCATGCCGTTCTCAGGCGTGAAGGGGGTGACGGCGTGGTACTTGACCGGATCGTCGACCGCGAGCTTGTAGCCCTGGCCCTTCTTGGTGACCACATGCAGGAACTGCGGCCCCGACAGCTGCTTGATATTGGACAGCGTGGTCAGCAGCGCATCCAGGTTGTGTCCGTCGATCGGCCCGATGTAGTTGAACCCCAGCTCCTCGAACAGCGTCGCCGGCGAGAAGAAGCCCTTCACGTGCTCCTCGCCGCGCTTGGCCAGCTCGCGCAGCGGCGGCACCGCACCCAGCACCTTGCCCGAGGCGTTGCGAAAGCCGTTGTAGAACTTGCCGGACAGCAGCTTGGCCAGGTAGTTGTTGAACGCGCCGACGTTGGGTGAGATCGACATCTCGTTGTCGTTGAGGATCACCAGCAGGTTCACGTCGCGATGGCCGGCGTTGAACAGCGCTTCCACCGCCTGCCCCGCCGTCATCGCCCCGTCGCCGATCACCGCGATGGCACGGCGGCTCTCGCCCTTGAGCTTGGCGGCCTCGGCAAAGCCGAGCGCGGCACCGATCGAGGTGCTCGAATGGCCGACGCCGAAGGTGTCGTACTCGCTTTCCTCGCGCTTGGGGAAGCCGGCAAGGCCGCCTTGCTTGCGCATGGTATGCATCAGGGCGCGCCGCCCGGTGAGCGCCTTGTGCGGATAGCTCTGGTGACCCACGTCCCACACCAGCCTGTCGCGCGGCGTGTCGAAGACGTAGTGCAACGCCACGGTCAGTTCGACGGCGCCAAGGTTGGAGGCGAAATGCCCGCCGGTCTTGCTGATCGAATCCAGCAGGAAGGCACGCAGTTCGGCGGCCAGTTGCGGCAGCGCACGCCGTTCTAGCCGGCGCAGGTCGGCCGGACAGGTGATGGAGTCGAGAAGCGACATCATGCTGTAATTCTTATTCAATGCCGGCGCGCCACGATGTAGTCGGCCAGCTCGGCCAGGCGGCGCGCACGCGCGCCCAGGGGGGCCAGGGCGGCGTGTGCCTCGGCCTGCAGTTCGGCGGCCTTGTCGCGCGCCCCCTTCAAGCCCAGCAACGCCACGTAGGTCGGTTTGTTGTTGGCGGCATCCTTGCCCGCGGTCTTGCCCAGCGTGGCCGTATCGGCCTCTTCGTCCAGGATGTCGTCGACGACCTGGAACGCAAGTCCCATGCACTTGGCGAAATGGTCCAGCCTTGCCGCGTCGTCCGCGCCGAGCGGGGTGCCGCAAAGGGCACCAAGCGCGACCGAGGCGCGGATCAGCGCACCGGTCTTGAGGATGTGCATCATTTCCAGCGCGGGCAGGTTGAGCTGGTGTCCCACGCTGTAGAGATCCACGCCCTGCCCACCGCACATGCCGCGGCTGCCGGCCGCCTGCGCCAGTTGCTGGATCATCCGGAGCTGTGTGCGCGGATCGTCCGCCAACACATGCCGCGACAGCACCTCGAACGCCGCGGTCTGCAGGGCATCCCCCGCCAGCAGCGCAGTGGCTTCGTCGTACTGCACGTGTACCGTGGGCTTGCCGCGGCGCAGCACATCGTTGTCCATTGCCGGCATGTCGTCATGCACCAGCGAATAGGCGTGGATCAGCTCCAGCGCCACCCCCGCCAGCGCCAGCCGCTCGGGCGCAGCCCCGGTCAGCTCGCCGGCGGCGAAAGCCAGCAGCGGGCGCACCCGCTTGCCGCCGTCGAGCACCGCGTAGCGCATCGCGTCGTGCAGGCGGGCCGGCAGATGCCCGGCCGCCGGCAGCTCGGCGGCGAGCGCCGTTTCCACCTGCGCCTGCACCGTGCGCATCCAATCATTGAAGTCGCTCATTGCGCCTCCGGCGTGAATGGCTTGAGTTCGCCCGCCTCAAGGATCCTGAGCTGCTGCTCGGCGTCGGCCAGCCGGCCCTCGCAATAGCGCAACAGTTCCTGCCCGCGGCGGTAGGCGGCAAGGGATGCGTCAAGGGGAAGCTGGCCGGATTCGAGTTCGCCGATCAGCGCTTCGAGTTCGGCGTAGCCGGCCTCGAACGACTCCGGCTGTTTGGCTGCTTTCGGCATGATGGACGGCGGGCGGGAAAATCAGGCGAACATAACGGAAAGCCCGGCGCGGCGTCAAACCGGGCCGGGCGACATGGCGCGCGGACTCAGAAGTCGCGCAGCGCCGGGTAGAAGCTCGCGTAGTCGTTGTTCCAGCGGAAATTGATGAACGACACGGTGCACGAGATATCGAGCCCTTCGACGAAGTGCCAGCATCCCACCGGCAGGAACAGGATCTCGCCGGGGTTGAGCACGCATTCGAGTATCTGCGCATTGCGCATCGCCGGGAAGCGCTGCAGGTCGACCGCGCGCCCATCCACGTGGGTGAAGCAATGCGCGTGGTTGTATACGTTGCCGATCTCGCAGGCCGGCATGATCAGCACCCGCTTACGGCCCATCACCTGTGCCATGAAGTTGTTGGTCAGGTCGTGGTGGAACGGCGTGATGGTGCCCTGCGGCCCCAGCCAGAAGAAGCCCTGGTCACCCAGGCTGCCGTCCAGATATTCCGGGATCTGCACGATGTCGCGCCACAACGTGGAAAGCACCCGCTGGTTGTGCGAGTTGTTGTTGGCCGTCATGTAGAAGTCGTTGGTGCGCCCGCTGGTGGCGACCAGGTCGACGAAGTCGCCGAAGCGCATCATGCGCCGGTGCGCGGTCTTGTTCAGTTCGTAGTGCTCGTCGGCATTGCGGCCGAACTGCACCTCCACCTCGCAATCGCCCCAGCCGGCGCGGAAGTAGTCGAGGTTCCACTTCTGCATCGCCGGCCAGTCTTCGAGCATGCCGGTGATGATGACCGGGCGGTTGGCGCTGTAGTAAAGCTCGAAGAACTCGTCGGCACCGAGCCGGTGCCGGCGCGGGATCTCGGGATTGCGCAGCTGGTTGAGCTGGCGCTGGCAGTCGAGCACCCAGTCGTGCTTGGCCAGCCGGTTCTTCAGGCGTTGCGCACCGGCGAGATAGGGGCTGGCCTGCGCCTGCTGCACCTCGGCGCGCGCCACCGCCTCGCCGAATCCTGCGCCCACCAGCGTGTGGTAGAGCTGCTGCGGGTCGTTGCCCAGGATCAGGTTCTCGGCGATCCAGCGCCGCCACTCGTCAGTCATCGCCTGCGAGGCGGTTTCGCTCGCAACGGTATGGTTCATGATCTTGTCTCCATCCGGTGATACATCTTGTTGTGCGGCCGATTGTGCGCGCCGCCTGCAAGCAGGACAAGGGCCGGTGGGCTGCCGTCCGAACGCGACAGGTGGCATTCCACAGCCCGGCAGACACCCTGTCAGCACCTGGGCCCGGACGAAGCATTCCGCGCCGCCATGGCCCGGCCCGCCGGGCTCCTGCCCGCCCCTGCAGTTGCGCCATGCCTGCCGTGCGGATACCGCGGCACCTATGCCGTATGCATCGAAGGCGGCCGTGAAACAACGATGAACAGGTCCTACGATAAAGGCACGCATTCTGGGGACGCACGCATGGCCAAGCTGCTGGGTATCGTTTCGACACAGAATGCGGCAGACATCGCTGCCGACGTGCTGTCCCGGCTCCCCGGCCAGGAGTACGGCGGGGCAGCCTGGCTCGCCGGCGGCGCGCACCTGGTGGACGACCAGAGCACGGCGGGCCTGGCGGCGCTGCCGATGCTGCTGGCGCCGCTGACCGGCCAGGGCCTGATGCTGCGGCTGGACTGGCAACCGGCCCCGCACAGCCTTGCCAACCTGGATGGCGGCCTGGGCGTGATGTTCCAGGGGGCGATCGCCAACACGCCCGCGCTGGTCGAACGGCTCACCATGCTGGGCCTGCCGCCGATGGACCTCAACCCCGCCCGGCTGGCAGCCGCCCTGCTGCGCTGGCATCTGGGCAGCCTGCGTCAGGATCTGCTGCGCGCGATGCACGCCACGGCTGCCGAACTGGATGGTGTGCACGCCTTCGCCGCGCTTTCGAGCGCGCATCCGGGCCAGCTGGTCTGCGCGGTGCGGCACACTGCGTTGTTCCTCGCGCAGATCGACGGCGGCGCCATGCTGTCGGACCAGCTCGCGCCGCTGCAAGGCAGCGCCGACGAGGCAGTGCAGCTGCAGCACGGCGACGTGGCACGCCTTGCCCCGGGGCGGCTCGATATCCTGGACACCCGGAGCATGCCGGCGCGCCGCGCCAGCGTGAAGCTGGGCAGTGAGCAGCATGTGCCCGATCTGTTCCAGCATCACATGGAAAAGGAGATCCGCGAGCAACCGATGATCCTTGCCGATTCGCTCGGCCGGCACGGTCTTGCGCCCGATCTGGCCTCGATGCTGGGCAGTGAGGCGATGCGCTGGCTGCCGTCGATCGACGCCGTGGTGCTGATCGGCAGCGGCAGCAGCTACAACGCGGCCCAGACCGCGCGCTACTGGCTCGAATCGATGGCCGGACTGCCCACCACGGTGGAGCATGCCAGCGAATACCGCTTCCGCGAGCTGGCGATGCCGGGGAACGCACTGGTCATCGCGATTTCGCAATCCGGCGAGACCGCCGACACACTGGCCAGCCTTGCCGCCGCGCAGAAGCATGGCGCAGCCCATACGCTGGCGCTGTCCAACCGCGCGCACAGCTCGCTGATGCGCCTGGCGGAACTGGGCTACTGCACCGAGGCCGGGCAGGAGATCGGCGTCACCTCGACCAAGACCTTCACCGCCCAGCTGCTGGCCCTGTACCGCCTGGCACTGGGCTTGGCGCGCGAACGCGGCCGCCTGGGCGCGGCGGAACTGGCCAGCCTGGAGAACGATCTGGCGCAGCTGCCGCAGTCGGTGCAGCAGGTACTGGAGCTGGAACCGCAACTGGCGCAATGGACCCACCGGCTGGCCGAGCGGCCGCTGGTGCTGTGCACCGCGCGCCATCTGCTGTATCCGATCGCAGTGGAAGGGGCGCAAAAGCTGCAGGAAGTGGCCTACCTGCACGCCGAGGGCTATCCGGGCGGCGAACTCAAGCACGGGCCGCTGGCCCTGGTGGACCGCGACCTGCCGGTATTGGCCTGCCTGCCGTGGAACCGCCACGCCGAACGGCTTCTGGTCAACCTGCGCGAAGTGCGCGCCCGCGACGGCGAGCTGTTCATCCTGTCCGATGCGGCGCTCGCACCCGGCGAGCGCTTCAACGCCATCCGCATGCCGACGGCGCTGCGCGAGCTCAATCCGATCCTGTATGCGGTGGCGCTGCAACTGCTCGCCTATCGCGCCGGCTTGCACCGCGGCACCGAGATCGACGCCCCGCGCAACCTCGCCAAGGCCATCGTCGACGAGTAGCGCCGCCCATCGCCGATCAACGAGATTGCCGACCTACAGTGCTTTCGGCGATCGTCCTACAGCCGCAGCAACAGGGGTAGCTGACAATCAAGGCTCCTTCACCGGAGGATGACAATGCTGCCGCTGGATATCCCGAATTTCACCCTGATCCCTCCCACCCGTCCGGGCGACGTGCCGCGTTGCGTGATCGTCCCGCTCAGTTCAGAGGATGAAGAGCAGAATCCGGAGCCGGCACCGACGCTGCATTAAGCCATGCCCTGAGGTCCTCTGGAATACCCGCCGATGCGCCTTCGCAGTAGTATCAACGTGGCCGGCCTGTCGGCTGGTGTGTTTGTCAGCCTTGCGCTGCTCGCCTGCAGCAGTGCCTTCGACGATGATGGCAATCCCGGTGGCGGTGCCCCGACCCCGGTCGTCACCCCCACCCCGACCGCGCCTGGCACGCAGCGGGTTGCAGTCACGCTGGAAGTCCCCGCCGGCCTTGGCGCCGCGCCGCTCGACACGCCCCGTACCCTGACCGTGCCCGCCGGTTTCGGCGTGCGCGTGGTGGCCCGCATCCCCGACGCCCGCTTCATGGCCGAAGCCGCCAATGGCGACCTCCTGGTCTCCCAGCCGTCCACCGGTGTGATCAAACGCGTGGTGCGCAACAACGCGGCAAGCGTGGTCAACGATTTTGCCACCGGCCTGAACGGCGGGCACGACCTGGTGTTCCATCAGATCGGCACCACCCAGTATCTCTACATCGGCGAGCGCAACCGGATCAGCCGGGCGCCCTACGTGAACGGCGACGTGATGCTGCGTCCACGCACCGCCGTGGTGGCCAATCTGCCCGATGCCTCGCTGGCCGAACTGAACGGGCAGTACGGGCATCAGCTCAAGAACATCGCCTTCGTCGGTGAGACGTTGCTGGTGTCGATCGCCTCGGCCACCAACGCCGCCCCCAGCGACATCCTGGCCAACCCCAAGCGGGGCGCCGTCTATGCCTTCGATGCCAACGGTGGCGGCATGCGGCTGTTCGCCCAGGGCCTGCGCAATGCCGAGGGCCTGGCAGTGCATCCCGTGACCGGCGCGCTGTGGGCGGTGGTCAACCATCGCGACAACGTGCGCTACCCGTTGCAGGACGGCCGCTATCCATACAAGGGGTTGGACCAGGCATACGTGAACGACAACCCGCCCGAGCCCTTCACCCAGGTGCGCGACGGCGGCAACTACGGCTGGCCCTACTGCAATCCGGACGCCGCCCAGACCACGGATCTACCGCCCTACCTGCCGGATGTGGAAAACAACGAGAACCAGGCCGCGCTCGATTGCGGCACGCTGGATCGCATCAGCAAGGCCCTGCCGGCACACTCGGCCCCGCTGGGCCTGAGCTTCTGGACCGGCGAGTCGGCGCCGGCCGGGTGGCGCAACGGGGCGCTCATCGGGCTGCACGGCTGCTGGAACTGCTCAGCACCACGCGGCTACAAGGTGATCCATCTGCCGTTGAACAGCGACAACAGCTTCGGCGATGCGCAGGATCTGGTGACGGGCTTTCTGAGCGATCCGGACAATATCGCCAGCCGCTGGGGTCGGCCAGTGGATGTGATCCCCAATCGCGACGGCAACCTGTACATCTCGGACGACCACGCCGGCGCGATCTACGAGCTGTACCGCAAGTGACCGGGGCGGTGGGCTGAACGCCCCACCCCGCTCCCGCGTCACCCCGGCGAGCTGCCGGCATCGCTGACAGATGCCGCAACCAGCCGCCGTGGGGCCGGTCACACCGACGTGAACCGCATCGACAGATCCACCGCAGTCACATCCTTGGTCAGCTTGCCCACCGAGATGCGGTCCACCCCGGTCTGGGCGATGGCACGCAGCGTCGCCAGCTCCACCCCGCCGGAAGCTTCCAGCTGCGCCCGTCCTGCGGTACGCGCCACTGCCTCCCGCAGCAAGACAACATCGAAATTGTCCAGCAGGATGGACGTGGCGCCGGCGGCAAGCGCCTCGTCCAGCTCGGCCAGCGTTTCCACCTCGATCTGGATCGTGACATGCGCGGGCGCCAAGGCGCGCGCTGCAGCCAGCGTGGGCGCGATGCCGCCGCCGGCCAGGATGTGGTTCTCCTTGATCAGTACGCCGTCCCACAAGCCGATGCGCTGGTTGGCCCCGCCCCCGACCGTGACCGCGTATTTCTGCGCACGGCGCAAGCCGGGCAGGGTCTTGCGCGTGTCGTGCACCACGGCGCGGGTGCCGGCCACGGCCTGGGCATAGCGATGGGTCAGCGTGGCGGTCGCCGACAGCGTCTGCAGAAAGTTGAGTGCACTGCGCTCGGCGGTGAGCAGCGCGCGCGCCGGCCCGCTGATCTCGCACAACACCGTGTCCGGCGCCACCTGCTCACCCTCGGCCACCTGCCAGACCACCCGGCAGCGTGGATCGACCTGCCGGAACACTTCGTCGAACCAGGCCTGCCCGCACAACACCGCCGCCTCGCGCGCGATCACGCTGGCGTGGCCGGCCTGCCGGACAGGGATCAGTTGCGCCGTCCAGTCGGCCTCGCCCACATCCTCGGCAAGCGCGGCGGCAACCTGGGCGGCGATCAGATGGGCGGGCGGCAACGTGGGCATCGGCGGGCTCCTTCGGAAAAGTGCCATTGTAGGCGCGGTCAGGCCCGGATGGCGGGGCCGGGCAAATACCTCGTTGCCCGACGCTCAGGGTAGGGGCAGCGGCGCGATCGCGGCGGCGAGCGCCGAGCGGATCCGCTGCAGCGCCTGCGGCGTATCGCCTTCGGCACGCAGCGTCAGCACCGGCGTGGTGTTGGACGCGCGGATCAGCCCGAAGCCATCCGGGTACTCGATGCGCAAGCCATCGACCGTGCTGACGGCGCTGGCACCGTCGAAGCAGGCATGGGCCGCAATCCGCGCCACCAGCGCCCCGCCCGGCTCAGTGATCGGTATCTGCAGCTCGGGCGTGGCATGGGTCGTCGGCAGCGCTTCCAGCACGGCATCCAGGTCCAGCCCGTCGCCCAGCAAGGCCAGCAGGCGCGCGCCGGCATACAGCGCGTCGTCCATCCACCAGCCGGCAAAGGCATAGTGGCCGGACAGCTCGCCCGCCAGCACCGCAGCGCGTGCCTTCAATTCGCGCTTCATATGCGTGTGCCCGGTCGGGATCGCCAGGCTGTGCCCGCCTGCCGCAGCCACCTGCCGCGCCACCACGCGGCTCGATTTCACGTCGTACAACACCAGTCCGCCCGGCGCCTTTGCCAGCAGTTCGGCGGCAAACAGGGCCAGCAGGCGATCGCCGGGCACGATGCGACCACTGCGGGTGACCACGCCCAGCCGGTCGCCGTCGCCATCGAATGCCAAACCCACCGCTGCCCCGTGCTGCAGCACCGCGCGCTGCAGATCGACGAGATTCTCCGGTTGCTGCGGATCCGGATGATGGTGGGGAAAGCGCCCGTCGACCTCGCAAAACAAGGGATGCACCGCATGCCCCAACGCCCGGTACAGCGCCGGCGCCAACGCGCCGGGCACGCCGTTGCCACAATCGACAACGATCGACAGGGCACGCGGCTGTGGCACCGCGGCGGCCAGCGCTGCGATATAGCCGGGGGCGGCATCGGCCTGCGTGACGCTGCCGACCCCCTGCCGCAGCGTGCCTGCCTCGATCCGGCGTGCCAGGTGCAGCAGCGCGTCGCCGCCCACCGCCTCGCCACCGAGCATGATCTTGATGCCGTTGTACTGCGGCGGATTGTGGCTGCCGGTGACCACCGCGCCGCACCCCTGGCTGGCCTGCAGCGCCTGGAAATTGAGCAGTGGTGTGGCCGCGAGACCCAGATCGCACACCGTGATGCCGCTCGCGACCAGCCCTTCGATCAACGCCGCCGCCAGTGCCGGGCTGCTCAGGCGCCCGTCGCGGCCCACAGTAAAGCGCGCAAAGCCCCGGGCCTGCGCCTCGCTGCCAAGCGCGTGGCCGATCAGCCGCGCCGCCTCGGGCGTGAGCCGGTCGACGGTGGCACGGATGTCGTACGCCTTGAACAGCCCCAGGTCGATCGCCATGGCAGGGGCTCAGCTGCGCAGCGGTGCGTGATGCTGGAAGAAACGCAGCAGCACATTGGGCAGCCAATCGAGCCGTCCCGGCGGTGGCCCGGAGACGAAACCGACGTGCCCGCCCTCGCGCGGGCGCAGCACGGTGATCGACGGCGGCAGCGCATCGGCCGGCGGTAGGCAGGCAGGTGGGATGAACGGGTCGTTCAGCGCATGGATCAGCAAGGTGGGCGTCACGATCCGTTCGAGCCAGGGCTTGCTGCTCGCTTCGCGCCAATACTGCTCCACACCATGGAAACCGTGCAGCGGCGCCGTCACCAGGTCGTCGAATTCGCGCAGGGTGACGGCACGGCGCACCTTGTCGCGATCGATGAAGGGATTGTTGGTGAGCTTGAGCTTTTCCAGCGTCTTGCGGCGCAGCGTACGCAGGAATTCGCGGGTATAGAGCCGCCGGTTCACGCCGGTGTCGAGTGCCTCGCCAGTGGCGGCCAGATCCACCGGCGCACACACGGCTGCTGCCGCGACCAACAGCGAGGCTGCCGCCTCGCCACGCTCGCCCAGCCATTTGAGCAGCGCGTTGCCTCCCAGCGAGATCCCGACCGCGTACAGCGGCACATCCGGGAAACGCTGGCGTATCCGTGCGAGCACCCAGTCGATCTCCCGGGTATCGCCTGCGTGGTAGGCACGCGGCAACCGGTTGGGCACGTTGCCACAGGTGCGGAAATGCGGCACCACGCCGCGCCAGCCGCGCGGATAGGCGTAGTGGAACAGCGCGTTGGCATAGTGGCTGCCCGAGCTGCCCTCCAGCCCGTGGAACAGCACCACGATGGGGGTGCCGGCCCGCCCGTCGATCCAGTCGACGACAATGGTGTCCAGATCCGGCGTGACCCAGGCTTCGCGCCGATAGGGCAGCGTACGCCGCCACATGAACACGGCCGGATAGATCGTCTGCGCATGCCCGCCTGGCAGCCAGCCGGGGGCGCGATACGCCGGGAATTCGAGTTTGCGGTCGCGAAGCATCGCGCAGGAGCGCCTGGAGGCAACGATAAAAAGACAGCGCAGGCTAATCGAAAGCCAGGCCAATGGACAAGTATGGCAAGCCCCCAGTACATCCACCGGCTTTTCCGGCAGGGCCGGCGGCGGATCGGACCAAAGGCAGAGCACAGTGGACGCAACCGCTGGCCTTGTCTATCTGCATTGGTACCTGTGTCGGAAGATGGCGCCATCGAGCGCCGACAACAGGATGAGGTTGCAGCAGCGCCCCGCTGTGGTCCGGCTCATCCTGATGCCGCACCGCGGCCGGCTGGAATGGCTGCGCTACAAGGTCCGCACCACATCGCGGCTCATGCCGTGCAGCACCCGCAGCGCTTCGTCGCATTGCCGCGGCGAGGCTGGGTGGACCACCACCGCCCAGCGACCGGCGCTGAGCGCTTCGCGCACCGGCGCGATCACCGCCTGATGATCCGGTCGCGCCGTGGCAAGGCCCCCGGCCAGCAGGCCGAACACCAAGCCGAAGAACGCCATCACCGCTGCGGCAACGCCTGGGTTGCTGGCCACGGCAGGCACATCGGCGATGAAGAGCACGGCGTAGATCAACAGGCTGACCACGATCCCGACGGCACCAAGCAACAGATGCGCGCGGATTGCGGTGCGCACGATGCCACCCGACTCCGGTTCGAGCTTGCGGCCGAACTCGGTATCGCCCGGCTGCACCAGCCGCACCTGCCCGCCGGCAATGCCCGCCACATCGCGCACCTGGGCGATGGCACGCGCGGCGGCCGATTCGCTGTCGAACAATGCCGCGATCTTGGTCCGGGCTGTTTCACCAAACATGACGTCGCTGATCATCGCTTTTCCACTCCATGGCCCCATGCCGAATCCAGCTTCAGGGTGCCGCGAAGCCGGCCAGGGCGCTGTCGGGCGGCATCGGCATTTGTTGTAGGACAAGCGTACAACGCCTGCGCCGGTACCGGCCCGGCGGGCAGGCGATGCGCTGGGTGCCGGGCCAGGGCAGCGCGTGCCATCAAGCCAGCGGTACGGCGTGGACAGGCAGGTGTACCGCAGGCGGACAACAAAAAAGCCGGGGCAGGAAGCCCCGGCTCTGTCGGTGCGGCAGTGGCGCGGCGATCAGGCGGCGCGCTGTTCCAGCCGCTGCACGTTGTCCGCCGTCGGCGCACCGATCGCGATCTTGCGCGGCTTGAGCGTCTCGGGCACTTCACGCACCAGATCGATGTTGAGCAGGCCGTTGTTCAACGACGCGCCCACCACCTTCACATGGTCGGCCAACCGGAAGCGATGCTCGAAATCGCGCGTGGCGATACCGCGATGCAGGAAGGTGCTCTTGTTGTCCTGCCGCTGCCTGCGCCCGACGATGCGCAGCGTGTCGCGCTCGATCTCCAGGTCCAGCTCGTCGCGCTCGAAACCGGCCACCGCCATCGAGATGCGGTATTGGTCCTCGCTGACCAGTTCGATGTTGTACGGCGGGTAGTTGGGCTGGGCGTCGCTGCGCAGCGCCTCATCCACCATCTGGGCAAAGCGGTCAAAGCCGATGGCGGAACGGTAAAGGGGGGTGAAATCATAGGCAGTCATGGTCATATCCTCTTCCAAACAAGCGATACGGTTCAATTCCGGGCCTCACCGTGAGCACCCGTACTGCCGAGATAAGCGCCGCGCGGCGTTTTTCAATCTTCCGTATGTCGGTAAAAAACAACCGCTCATTTTCCAGGACCGCCGGGCTGCTGCGGCACGCCGAGCAGCCGATAGCCCACGCCGACCTCAGTAAGTAGATGGCGCGGCGCGGTCGGATCTTCCTCGAGCTTCTGCCGCAGATGTCCCATGTATACCCGCAGATACTGGCTGCTTTCGGCATGCGCCGGACCCCAGACCTCGCGCAGCAGCTCACGATGGGTCAGCACCTTGCCGGCATGGCGGATCAGCGTGGCGAGCAGCCGGTATTCGATCGGGGTCAGGTGCAATGGCTGGCCGGCACGCGTCACCTGCCGTGCGACGAGATCGACCTCGATGCCACCAAATGCAAAACGCCGCGCGGGACCGACGGCCAGGCCCGCATGCCGGCGCAGCAGTGCCCGGATGCGCGCCAGGCATTCAGGCACGCCGAAGGGCTTGGTCAGGTAGTCATCCGCACCGGCGTCCAGCGCAGCCACCTTGTCGGCCTCCTGGCTGCGTGCCGAGAGCACCAGGATGGGCAGCGTGGCCCAGTGGCGCAGCTGCCGGATCAGCGCGACGCCGTCCAGATCCGGCAGCCCCAGGTCGACGATGACCAGATCCGGCTTGCGGTTGCCCACGTCGACCAGGCCCTGCCGGCCGGTGGCCGCCTCGTGCACCGCCATGCCTTCCGCCTCCAGCGTGGCACGCAGGAAGCGCCGGATGGGCTTGTCGTCCTCAATGACGACGACGGTGATCGGATGTTCGCTCATTCCGGCAGGCCCGGCGGGGTTTGGACAGGCAGTGTGAACACGAATGCCACACCATGCGGAGCAACAGGGTGGGCTTCGATGGTACCGCCATGGGCGGCCAGGATGGCCTTGCAGATCGCCAGTCCAAGTCCGGCACCCGGTATCGCTGACTCGGGGGCAGCGCGGGTGAACTTGTCGAACACGGCCAGCCCGGGCGGCAACCCCGGCCCGTCGTCGGCAACGGTGACTGCAAGCGCTGCGCCGCTGCAACGTACCGTGATGCGCACCGTGGCATCGGTCGGTGTGTATTTGGCCGCGTTTTCCAGCAGATTGACCAGCACGCGTTCGATCAGTACGCCGTCGAACTGCAGGATGGGCAGCCCGGCAGGCAGGTCGGTGAGCACACGACGGGGGTGCAGCTGCCCTGCGGTGGCCACACGCGCGCTGCCGATCACTTCATCGATGGGCTGCCAGGCCGGCGCCAGCCGCACTCCGGCCTCCAGCCGCGCCATCTCCAGGATCTTGTCCACCAGCCGTGACAGCCGCAGCGTTTCGTCGCGCAGCGTCTGCGCCAGTTCGCGCTGCTGCGCCGGCGGCAACTCGTGCTCGGCCAGCAGGCTGGCCAGGCCGGTCAGCGAGGTAAGCGGCGTGCGCAGGTCGTGCGAGACGATGGTAAGCACGCTGTTGCGCAGGCGCTCGCGCTCGATGGCCACCAGCGCATCCTGCGCTACCGCCACGTAGTGCACCCGCTCCAGCGCAAGGCCGATCTGGCTGGCGCAGGTATCGAGCAGGCGGCGCTGCTCGGGCAGCGCCAGGCTGCGTGGCGCCGCCGCCAGGGCGGCCACGCCGCGCACGCGCATCGGGGCCTTCAGTGGCAGGTAGAGCGCATCGGCCAGCGGCAGGGTGCGCGTGCCCTGCCCGGCCGGCTCGGCATGCTCGTACACCCACTGCGCCACCGTCGCGTCAGTCGGCATCGCCCCCCCGGCCGCACGCACCCGGTCCTGGCCGTCGGGCAGCAGCAACGCTGCCCGCCCGCCGAACACGGCCGCCAGATGCGCGGTGGCGATGCGCACGATCTCGTCGGCGGTGAGCGCACCGGCCAGCTCGCGTGCCAGGTCGAACAGCGCACGGGTGCGGCGCTCGCGCTGGGTGGCCACCGTGGCCTCGAAACGCAGCCGCGCGGCGAGCTGGCCGATGGTCAGCGCCACCGCCAGCATCACGCCGAAGGTGAGCAGGTACTGGGTGTCGGATACGGTGAACGACAGGCGCGGTGGCACGAAGAAAAAGTCGAAGCCCGCCACCGCCAGCAGCGAAGCCAGCGCCCCCGGGCCCCGGCCATGCCGGACCGCGACCGCCACCACCGCCAGCAGATACAGCATCACCACGTTGGCCAGGTCGAACACCTGATGCAGCAAGGCGGCGAGCACCGTGGCCGCCATGCACGCGCCCACCGCGGCCAGATGACCGCGCCCATCGCGGGCGCCGGAGATCGGCTCGGCATAGAAGCCCATCTGCGCCGATGCGCCAGCCGCCGGCTCGGCCGGCAGCTCGTGTGCCACCATGTAAACATCGACATCGCGTGCCTGCGAGAGCTGCTCGGCCAGGCCCGCCCGCCAGGCACGCCGCCAGCGCGGCACGCGCGACGCACCCACCACCAGCTTGGAGGCGTTGCGGCTGCCGGCATACGCCAGCAGCACCGGCGCCACCGCGTTGCCGGCCAGCACGCAGGTTTCGGCCCCCAGCTCCTGCGCCAGCGCCAGCGACTTGAGCACTTGCGCGCGCCGCATCGCATCCAGCCGTTGCAGGCGGGGCGTCTCCACATACACCGCCAGCCAGTCAGCGTGCAGGCTGGCGGCAAGGCGCGCCGCACTGCGCAGCAGCCGGGCCGCGGCCGGTCCCGGCCCGACGCACACCATCAGCCGCTCGCGCGCCTGCCAGATCCGGCCGATCGCCTGGTCGGCGCGGTAGGCGCGCATCTGCCCGTCGACCCGGTCGGCCACCCGGCGCAGCGCCAGCTCGCGCAACGCCAACAGATTGCCCTTGCGGAAGAAATGTTGCGCCGCGTGCTCGGCCTGTGCGCCCAGGTAGACCTTGCCTTCGGCCAGTCGTACCAGCAGCTCGTCCGGGGACAGATCCACCAGCATGACGTCGAACGCGGCGTCGAACACCCGGTCAGGTATGGTTTCGCGCACCGCGATGCCGGTGATCTGATTCACCACATCGTTGAGGCTTTCCAAATGCTGCACATTGAGCGCGGTGTAGACATCGATGCCGGCGTCGAGCAGTTCCTCCACATCCTGCCAGCGTTTGGCATGGCGGCTGCCCGGCACGTTGGCATGCGCATACTCGTCGACCACCACCAGCTGCGGCACCCGCGCGAGCGCGCCATCCAGATCGAACCCGGCCAGCGTACGGCCCCGGTATGCGACCTGCGCCGGCGGCAGCAGCGGCAATCCGTCGAGCAGCGCAGCGGTTTCCTGACGGCCGTGCGTTTCCACGACCCCCAGCAGCACCGTCACGCCCTCGCACCGGCGCGCCTGCGCGGCCTTGAGCATGGCGTAGGTCTTGCCGACACCGGCACAGGCGCCGAAGAAGATCTTCAGCCGGCCACGGGCCGTCGCCTGCGCCTTGCGGTGCAGCTCGGCAAGCAGTCGGTCAGGGTCGGGGCGTTGGTCGGTCATCGGGTATGCAGCAAGCCGGCGGGCGGGTTGCAGTGTAGCCCGGTCCGGCCGCCTTGACCGCGACCGGGGCTAGTATTCGAACTCGTAGCTGCGCACTTTCTTTTCGAACACGAAGCCGCACTTGTCGGCCAGCCGCAGCGAGGCGACATTGCCTGCGTCAGTGGTCCAGTGCGCCTCCCAGCCGCGCCGCGTCGCTTCCATGAGATACGCGTGGCACACGCGCGTGGCGAAACCGCGCCGCTGCAACGCACGCCGGTAGGTACGCACCGCCAGCTCGTGATGCCCCCCGTGGGCGTAGCAGCTGTAGCACACGCTGACCGCCGTGGCGCCGTGACAGATGGCAAAGCCGCAGCCGCCGGCCAGGAACGCGGCGCAGGACGGCCAGAACTCCAGGATTTCGGCACGCAACGCCGCATTGTCAGGATGGACCAGCAACGCGCGGTCGATCGGCTGCAGCCGATAGCCTGACGGCGGCAGCGTGGGTGGGGACAGGCGGGCGAAGCGGCGCGGATCGAAGCGGAAATAATGATCGTAGCCGTCTTCCCAGTCGCGATGGGCAAACACCGTTTCGAGTGCTGGACACCAGGCGTCGTCGAGGGCGATGCCGATGAAGCAGGTGGCACCGCATTGCGCCTGGTCGAGCGGTTTGAGCGTGTGTTCCACGAAAGCATCCAGGCCATGCAGACCGGGGTGGCGGGCGTCGCCCACAAAGTAGGCGCCAATGCCCAGCGCGTTGACGAGGCCGACGCGCGGTGCTTCGCGCCGGTCGACGTATACCGTGCCGTTGCCCGAGCCGGCCAGCACCGCCTCCAGCGCGATATCCGCGTTGCGGTGGGGTCCGAGCAAGGCATGGACCTTGGAATATTCGTGTCTGTCGAGTTCAAAGAGCATGGGTCAACCTGTCGATTTTGCAGCGTTGGCGAGATCGTCCCATGTCCGGACACATTGGCCTGACGGCCGCCGCACGGCATGGGCAAGCGCCAGACCGGACTGGCACGCCACAAGTTCCGCATGCCACCCCTGCCGCGCTTAAAACCCGCGAACTCGCCAAGCAAGGCAAACACCGTCAGGACGCCCGGTGCCATCCACGTGCCGCATCGAGTGCCAGATTGAGTTCAAGCACGCTGACACGCGGCTCGCCCAGGATGCCGAACTGCCGCCCTTCGGTGTGCGCAGCGATCAGCGCTTCAACCCGCGCCAGCGGCAACCCACGCAGCCGGGCGATGCGGGATGCCTGGTAGATGGCGGCCGCCGGGCTGATGTGCGGGTCGAGCCCGCTGGCCGATGCGGTGACCAGATCGACCGGCACCGGCGCGGCATTGCCAGGGTCAGCGGCCCGGAGCGCGGCGACGCGCGCCTTCACCGCATCGTGCAGCGCCGGGTTGGAAGGCCCGAGGTTGCTGCCACCGGAGGCCGCACGGTTGTTGGCCATCGGCGCGGTGGCGGACGGGCGGCCCCAGAAATAGCGGGGGTCGGTGAACGACTGGCCGATCAACCGTGAGCCGAGCACGCGGCCATCCTGCACGATCAGGCTGCCATGGGCCTCGTCCTTGAAGCCGACTTCGGCAATGGCGGTGACCGCCAGCGGATAGGCCACGCCGGTGATGAGGGTCAGCAGCGCGAACAGCGTCACTGCGGGGCGGATCAGCTTCATCTTGTTTTTCCTTGTAGGCCCCTCCCGCCTGGGGAGGGGCAAATCATCAGACCAGGCCCAGCGCCACCAGCACCAGATCGATCAGCTTGATGCCGACAAAGGGCACGGCGAGGCCACCCAGGCCATAGACCAGCAGGTTGCGGCGCAGCAGCGCGGCCGCGCCGACGGCGCGGTAGCGCACGCCACGCAGCGCCAGCGGGATCAGGAATACGATGACCAGCGCGTTGAAGATCACTGCGGAGAGGATGGCGCTCTGCGGGCTGGCCAACCCCATCACGTTGAGCGCGGCCAGTTGCGGGTAGGTGGCGACGAAGGCGGCCGGGATGATGGCGAAATACTTGGCCACATCGTTGGCCACGCTGAAGGTGGTCAGCGCGCCGCGCGTCATCAACAGCTGCTTGCCGATCGCGACAATCTCGATCAGCTTGGTCGGGTTGCTGTCGAGGTCGACCATGTTGCCGGCCTCCTTGGCGGCCTGGGTCCCGGTGTTCATCGCCACCGCCACGTCGGCCTGCGCCAGCGCCGGCGCGTCGTTGATGCCGTCCCCGGTCATCGCAACCAGCCGGCCGCCGGCCTGTGTCTCGCGGATCAACTTGAGCTTGGCCTCGGGTGTGGCTTCGGCGAGGAAATCATCGACGCCGGCCTCGGCCGCGATGGCGGCGGCGGTGAGCCGGTTGTCACCGGTGATCATCACCGTCTTGATGCCCATGGCGCGCAGCTCGACAAAGCGCGCCTTGATGCCCCCCTTGACGATGTCCTTGAGCTCGACCACGCCGAGCACGCGGTTGCCGTCAGCCACCACCAGCGGCGTCGAACCACGCCGCGCCACCGCCTCGACTGCGCGGGATGCATCGGCCGGGAAGCGGCCGCCGAGCGCCTCGATGTGGCTGCGGATCGCATCGGCCGCGCCCTTACGGATCACCCGGCCAGCGCAATCGACACCGCTCATGCGCGTCTGCGCGGTGAACGGCACGAAACCGACCTCGTGGCTGGCGAACTCGCGTTCGCGCAGCTTGAACTGCTGCTTGGCCAGCACCACGATGCTGCGGCCTTCGGGCGTTTCGTCCACCAGCGACGCGAATTGTGCGGCGTCGGCGAGCTCGGACATCGGCACGCCCGGCACCGGGAGGAAGGCCGTGGCCTGGCGGTTGCCCAGCGTGATGGTGCCGGTCTTGTCGAGCAGCAGCACGTCCACGTCCCCCGCCGCCTCGACCGCGCGACCGGAGGTGGCAATCACGTTCACCTGCATCAGCCGGCTCATGCCGGCCACGCCGATGGCCGACAACAGGCCGCCGATGGTGGTCGGGATCAGGCACACCAACAGCGCCACCAGCGCCGTCACCGTAATGGACGAGCCGGCCCCCGAAGCGGACACGGCGAACAGCGAGAACGGCAACAGCGTGACGACCACCAGCAGGAATACGATGGTCAGCGCCACCAAAAGGATGGTCAGCGCGATCTCGTTCGGCGTCTTCTGGCGGCGGGCACCCTCGACCATGGCGATCATGCGATCGAGAAAGGCCTCGCCGGGATTGCTGCTGATGCGCACCACGATCCAGTCCGACAGCACGCGGGTGCCGCCGGTCACGGCCGAGAAATCGCCACCCGATTCGCGGATCACCGGCGCCGATTCACCGGTGATGGCCGATTCGTCCACCGAGGCCACGCCCTCGATCACTTCGCCATCGCCAGGAATCACGTCGCCCGCCTGGACCAGCACCACGTCGCCCTTCGCGAGCTCGGCGCTGTCGGCCAGCTGGTAACCGGCATCATGCCTGGGTGCAGACAATTTCTTGGCGAGCACGCGCTGCTTGGCGGCGTGCAGACTCGCCGCCTGCGCCTTGCTGCGGCCCTCGGCCAGCGCTTCGGCGAAGTTGGCGAACAGCACGGTGAACCACAGCCACAGCGCCACGGCGAGGATGAAACCCACCGGCGCCTCGGCGGCGCCCAGCAGCGCCGCGATCCACAGCCCGGTGACGAGGATGCTGCCGACGTAGACGACGAACATCACCGGATTGCGCCACTGTGCCTGCGGCGCCAGTTTCCTGATGCTGTCGATCAGGGCCGGTTTGACCAGCGCCGGAGCGAGCAGCGACAGCTGCTTGTTCACTTGATTCGCTCCAGGCGCGCACTGCGCGCCGACGGATGAAGGGGGAATGGCATCGCGATGCATGGCTTACCGCCGCAGCGCAACATGTTCGGCAATCGGGCCCAGCGCCAGCGCCGGCACATAGGTGAGTGCACCGACCAGCAGCACCGCACCGATCAGCAGCACCACGAACAGCGGGCCATGCGTGGGCAACGTACCAGCGGTGACCGCAAGGCGCGGCTTGGCGGCGAGCGAACCGGCCAGCGCCAGCACCGCCACGATCACGGCGAAGCGGCCGAACCACATCGCCACGCCCAGCATCACGTTGTAGAACGGGGTGTTGGCGCCCAGGCCGGCAAAGGCCGAACCGTTGTTGTTGGCCGCGCTGGAGAACGCGTACAGCACCTCGGAGAAACCATGGCCGCCTGGGTTGTAGATGCCGGCAAGGCCCGCCGGGCTCATCACGGCGACCGCAGTGCCGGCCAGCACCAGCATGGGCGTGGCGAGGATGACGATGGCCACCATCTTCATGTCGAAGGCTTCGATCTTCTTGCCCAGGTATTCCGGCGTGCGGCCGATCATCAGCCCGGCAATGAATACCGCCAGCACCGCGAACACCAGCATGCCGTAGAGGCCAGAACCGACGCCCCCAAACACCACCTCACCCAGCTGCATCAGCCACAGCGGTACCAGGCCGCCAAGCGGGGTGAAGGAATCGTGCATCGCATTGACCGCGCCACACGACGCGGCGGTGGTGACAGTGGCAAAGAGGCCCGAGGCGACGATGCCGTGGCGCTTTTCCTTGCCTTCCATATTGCCGCCGGCCTGCAGGCTGCTGGCCTGCTGATCGACGCCGAACGCATTCCACGCCGGGTTGCCCTGCTGCTCGGCCCAGATCGCGGCCAGTGCAAACGCGACGAACAGCAATGTCATCGCGCCCAGCACCGCCCAGCCTTGCCGCAGATCGCCCACCTCACGACCGAAAGCGAAGCACAGCGCGGCAGGGATCAGGAAGATCGCCAGCATCTGGACCAGGTTGGACAGCGGCGTCGGGTTCTCGAACGGATGCGCCGAGTTGGCGTTGAAGAAGCCGCCACCATTGGTGCCCAGCATCTTGATCGCCTCTTGCGATGCGACCGGGCCCATGGCGAGCTGCTGCTCGTGCTGCTTCACCACCTGCTGCTGTAGCGCGCCTGCGGCGTCCAGCAGCGGATTGCCCTCGGCATCCAGCCTGGGCTGGCTGTACTCGACTGCATCGACGGTATGTGCGATGCGATAGCCGTCGAAGTTCTGGATCACGCCCTGGCCGATCAGCAGCACCGCGATCAGCGTGGCCAGCGGCAGCAGCACATACAGCGTGCTGCGGGTGAGATCGACCCAGAAGTTGCCAAGCCGACCCACCCCGTGGCGGGTAAGGCCGCGGATCAGCGCAAACACCACGGCGATGCCGGTGGCAGCCGAGACGAAGTTCTGCACCGCCAGCGCCAGCATCTGCGTGAGGTAACTCATCGTCGCCTCACCCGCGTAGCCCTGCCAGTTGGTGTTGGTGACGAAGGAGATCGCGGTGTTGAACGCGGAATCAGGCGAGACGGCGCCAAAGCCCTGAGGATTGAGCGGCAGCATGCCCTGCAGCCGTTGCAACGCGTAGACAAACAACACACCGACGAGGCTGAACAGCAGCACCGCCTTGGCATGGTCCTGCCAGCCCATCTCCTCATCAAACCGGATGCCGGCCACGCGGTAGAGCGCGCGCTCGATCCCACCCAAAGGGCCGGTGACGACGCGCGAGGTACCGGCCATCACCGCGGCCAGATAACGCCCCAGCGGCCAGGCGAGCACCAGCAGCAGCCCAAGAAAGAGCCCGAGCTGGGTCAATGCTTGCGTGCCCATGTCAGAACTCCTCGGCGCGCAACAGCGCGTAGACGAGATATGCCAACAGCAGCACCGCGGTGAGGCCGCCCACCAGGTGGATCCAGCTCATCGCCCACCTCCCAGCCGGCCGCAGCCGGCCACCAGCAGCGCGGTCGCGGCCCAGCAGGCCAACCCCAGCGCGAGATACAGTATGTCCATATCGTTTCCCCTGCCAGATCGGTGGCCATGGCTTGGCCTCCATGGTCGGCATGCTGAACGCCGGGGTGTAAAAACGGGGTAAAGGGCCATCGGGGCGGTATAAAAGCCGTATAAAAATGCACCGCGACCGCATCAGTTCACCAGGACAATGGCCCGGCCCCATGCGTTTTCACAGGGGTGGGACGGCCTGGCCTCGTCAGCGGCCACGGTCACCTGTGCTGGCACCGGAACAGGGTGGACGTGCGCCCTTTCGATGCGGCGGCGCTGCCCGATGAGCACCATCCACGGATGAGATCGCCGCGGGGCACAACCTGGAGCCAAGGCAATGGCTCCTTGCAACAGCGTCAGTCACCGGCGCAAGGGCGTAGCACCAAGCCATTGCATTGCACAACGTCATGATCATGGTGCTCGTTCACAACAGAACCTACAGCATGCTGAGCCTGCGGCTCATGCATCTGCATGCCTGCCGCGCCCTGTTTGTTGACGTTCAGGATTCTGGCAATTTTCACATGGCCGATACAGACAACACCTAAACCAATGAATGGAAAAGCTTTTTCAAGCATGCATGGCGAGGTCTCCCTTCGCTGCACCGCGACATTTATTTCCATTTAAATCATTCAACTTTACAACTATCTTCAAAACAACTTTAATAGCTTCAACGATTGACGCAGCGCAACGCACCAAAAGTTCGATGACTGCCGGCGCCGATCTGCTTCTCACTGCCCACACTGAAGAGGACACGCATCATGACCAAACTGACCCGACTTTCCACGCTGGTGGCCGCCACCTTGGCCCTTGGCCTGCATGCCGCACACGCGGCATCCGTCGACACTGCCCGCCTCTCCGAGGGCACCCAGGGTTCCTCAGCCGCTCAATTCAAGGCGGCCGAAAGCAACCTGAGCACCCGGGCCACCCGACCGGTACTGGCTGCCGACAAGAACCAGGGTGAACTTGCCACCCGGCCGGTGCTGGCTGCCGACAAGAACCAGGGTGAACTTGCCACCCGACCGGTACTGGCTGCCGACAAGAACCAGGGTGAGCTCGCCACCCACCCGGTGCTGGCTGCCGATAAGAACCAGGGTGAACTCGCCACCCGACCGGTGCTGGCCGCCGACAAGAACCAGGGTGAACTCGCCACCCGGCCGGTGCTGGCCGCCGACAAGAACCAGGGTGAGCTCGCCACCCGGCCGGTGCTGGCTGCCGACAAGAACCAGGGTGAACTCGCCACCCGGCCGGTGCTGGCCGCCGACAAGAACCAGGGTGAGCTCGCCACCCGGCCGGTGCTGGCTGCCGACAAGAACCAGGGTGAACTCGCCACCCACCCGGTGCTGGCTGCCGATAAGAACCAGGGTGAACTCGCCACCCGCCCGGTGCTGGCGTGATGCCCTCTCGCTAGCTCACCCCTGCAAGCAAAAAACCCGCGCGATGCGCGGGTTTTTTGCTGTATCGCCTTTGGCAGGCCCTTCCGGCAAATCGGCGGCGTGATGTCGGATCCAGCTTGATCGATGCTTTTGCACCCTGCCGTTGCCGGCTGGTGGCGCAGAAAAAAACCCGCGCAAAGCGCGGGTTCTGCATGGGGCTGTGACCTGCCTCAGATGCGACGGAACACCAGCGTGCCGTTGGTGCCGCCAAAGCCGAACGAGTTGGAGATCGCGACCCGGATCGTCATATCACGCGCGGTATTGGCCACGTAGTCGAGATCGCAGCCGCCTTCCACATCCTGTTCAAAGATATTGATGGTGGGTGGCGAAACCTGGTGATGCAGCGCCAGCACCGAATAGACCGCCTCCACCCCACCGGCGCCGCCCAACAGGTGGCCGGTCATCGACTTGGTGGAATTGACCGCCAGCTTGTGGGCATGGTCGCCGAACGCGAGCTTGAGCGCCCCGGTCTCGTTGGCATCGCCCAGCGGCGTCGAGGTGCCATGCGCGTTCACATAATCGACCTCGTCAGGATTGATGCCCGCGTCGCGCAGCGCATTGGTCACCCCGCGCGCCGGGCCATCCATGCTGGGGGCGGTGATATGGTGCGCATCGGAACTCATGCCAAAGCCCACCAGCTCGGCGTAGATACGCGCACCGCGCTTCTTGGCATGCTCGTATTCCTCGAGCACCAGCACACCGGCGCCCTCACCCATCACGAAGCCATCGCGCCCCTTGTCCCACGGCCGGCTCGCCGTGGCCGGGTCGTCGTTGCGCGTGGACAATGCCTTCATCGCGGCAAAACCACCGATGCCAAGCCGGGAGACCGCGCTTTCGGCACCGCCGGCGACCATGATGTCGGCGTCGCCGTACTGGATCATCCGTGCCGCATCGCCGATGCTGTGCGCGCCCGTGGTGCAGGCCGAGACAATGCCGTAGCTCGGGCCCTGGTACCCCTTGATGATCGATACGTGGCCGGCGACCAGGTTGATCAGCGAACCGGGGATGAAGAACGGCCCGATCTTGCGCGGGCCGCCGGCGCGCATATCGCCGTCGGTCTCCTCGATCAGCGGCAGGCCACCGATCCCCGAGCCGATATTGACGCCGACGCGGGTCTTGTCCAGATCCGGGATGTCATCCAGCCCGGCGTCGGCCACCGCCTGCAGCCCCGCGGCGATCCCGAAGTGGATGAACAGGTCCATCCGCCGTGCTTCCTTGGGCGAGATGTATTGGGTGACGTCGAAACCATCGACTTCGCCAGCGATCTGGCAGGCCAGATCGGACACATCGAAACGGGTGATGCGGCGGATACCGGGCTTGCCTTGCAACAAGTTGGCCCAGCCCGACGCCACATCGTTGCCGACCGGCGAGACGTGGCCAAGGCCGGTGACGACCACTCTGCGTTTTGACATGGGATTCTCCTCGCAACCTGCCGCGTCCCCATCAACGCATGACAGATATGCAATCCAGATGGAACAAGAGCGGCATACAGGCCTCGCAGGCAGGACCCGGATGCGGCGCATACGCACCAAGGCGCGTGGGCGCCTCTCGCAACCGGATCGCGCCGACGATTACTGTCGCCGCTCCGAAGCCGCCGTTGCCGGCGGCAGGTGATACCACAAAGAATTACTTGGCCAGATGAGCGCTGACGTAGTCGATCGCTTGCTGAACCGTGGTGATCTTTTCAGCTTCTTCGTCCGGAATCTCGCACTCGAATTCCTCTTCAAGCGCCATCACGAGCTCAACCGTGTCAAGGGAATCGGCACCGAGGTCGTTCACGAAGGACGACTCGTTCTTGACGTCCGTTTCCGGCACGCCAAGCTGCTCGGTAACGATTTTCTTCACACGCTGTTCGATGTTTTCCATGGATTTAACCCAAGCCTTTTGGAGGTATTCAGAAAAAGCGTCGGCATTGTACCAAAAAAACCGTGGCCGCCAAGCCAGCCCCACCGTTCGTCTGATCCCGCTCAACGCGACGGAAAACCGGCCGGCGCGGCCGATGCCGCGCGCAAACAACCATCAGTTCATATACATGCCGCCATTGACATGCAGCGTCTGCCCGGTGATGTAGCCGGCACGCTCGCCCGCCAGGAAGCCCACCGCGTCGGCGATGTCCTTGGGATCGCCCAGCCGGCCCAGCGCGATCTGATGCACCAGCGCGGCCCGTTGTTCCTCGGGCAGCGCACGGGTCATGTCGGTGTCGATGAAGCCGGGCGCCACCGCGTTGACCGTCACGTTGCGGCTGCCGATCTCACGCGCGAGCGACTTGGTGAAGCCAAACAGCGCAGCCTTGGCCGAGGCGTAGTTGGTCTGCCCCGGGTTGCCAGTGGCGCCGACCACCGAAGCGATGTTGATGATGCGACCCCAGCGCGCCTTCATCATGCCGCGCAGCACGGCCTTGGAAAGCTTGTACACCGGCCGCAGGTTGGTCTGCATGATGTCGTCCCATTCCTCGTCCTTCATCCGCATCAGCAGGTTGTCCCGCGTGATGCCGGCATTGTTGACCAGGATGGCGATGGCGCCGGATTCCGCTTCGATGGCGGCGACGATGGCGTCGATGGCCTCGGGCTCGGTCACGTTCAACACCTTGCCTGTACCCTTGCCGCCAGCCTGTGCAAGGTAGGCCGAGATCGATTCGGCGCCGGCAGCGCTGGTGGCGGTGCCGATCACCGTGGCGCCTTGCGCGGCCAGTTCCAGCGCGATGGCCTGACCGATGCCGCGCGAGGCGCCGGTCACCAGCGCGACTTTGCCTTCAAGACTCATTGCATAGTGCTCCTTGGGACAATATCGATATCCGCCGGCCCGCTGCGGGCCGGCCGGTCTTTCACAACAGGGCGTTCAGCGCATCGAACGACGCCGGCTCGGTGAGCGCGGCATGCTGCAGATCCGCGGCGATGCGTTTGTTCAGGCCGACCAGCACCTTGCCAGGGCCGCACTCGGCCAGCACCGTCACACCGGCACCGGCCAACCACTGCACCGTCTCCACCCAGCGCACCGGCTGGTAGAGCTGGCGGGCAAGCGCATCCTTGATCGCCGACGGATCGTCATAGGCACGCACGTCGGCATTGTGCAGGACCGGAATGGTCGGCGTGTTGAAGGTCAGCGACGCCAGCCTGGCGCTCAGCACCTCGGCCGCGGGGCGCATCAGCTCGCAGTGCGACGGCACCGAGACCGGCAGCAGCAGTGCACGCTTGGCGCCACGCGCCTTGGCCGCCTCGGCGGCACGCTCGACCGCCGCCTTGGCCCCGGCGATGACCACCTGGCCGGGTGAATTGAAATTGACGGCCTGCACCACCTCGCCCTGCGCCGCTTCCGTGCAGGCCAGGCGCACATCATCGTCGGACAGGCCGAGCACCGCCGCCATCGCGCCGCTGCCCACCGGCACCGCGTCCTGCATCGCCTGGGCGCGCAGGCGCACCAGCTGCACCGCGTCGGCGAAGCCGATCACGTCGGCAGCGACGAGCGCGGTGTACTCGCCCAGGCTGTGCCCGGCCACGAAGGCCGGACGCGCGCCGCCCACGGCCTGCCAGGCGCGCCATACCGCCACCCCGGCCGCCAGCATCGCCGGTTGCGTGTTGACGGTGGCGTTCAACTCGTCGGCCGGGCCCTCGCAGACCATCTGCCACAGATCGAAGCCCAATGCGGCGCTGGCCTCGTCGAAGGTGGCGCGCACCACTGCGCTGTCGGCAAAACCCGCCAGCATGCCGACCGACTGCGAACCCTGGCCCGGAAACACCAATGCAAGGGACATGATTGACTCCTTGAGGAATAGTGAGGACGCCGACGGCAACACCGACGCGCGCCTTCTCGATTCGGGAACAGGCAGGCGGCGCAGCGGTGCGCCGCGCCGGATCAGAAGCCCAGGAGGACAGCCCCCCAGGCAAAGCCGCCGCCGATGCCTTCGAGCATCAGTGTCTGGCCGCGCCGGATGCGCCCGGAGCGCACGCCTTCGTCCAGCGCCAGCGGAATGGAAGCGGCTGAGGTGTTGCCATGCCGGTCGACCGTGACGATCACCTGCTCCATTGGCAGGCCCAGATGTCTGGCGGTCGACTCGATGATGCGCAGGTTGGCCTGATGCGGCACCAACCAGTCGACGGCGCTCTTGGGGATGCCAGCCGCCGCCAGGGTCTCCTCGGCCACGTCGGCCAGCGCGCGCACCGCAAACTTGAACACGGCGTTGCCTTCCATGTAGAGCCAGGGGCTGCCTTCGATGGCGCCCTGCCTGACCCGCGCCTCGCTCTTGAGGATATGGCGATAGCTGCCGTCGGCGTGCAGCCGTGTTTCGAGGATGCCGGTCTCGTCCGAAGGCCGGAGCACCACGGCCCCGGCGCCGTCGCCGAACAGGATGCAGGTGCTGCGGTCCTGCCAGTCGATCAGGTTGGACAGCACCTCGGCGCCGACGACCACCGCGCAGCGGGCCGCGCCGGTCTTGACGAACTTGTCGGCGGTGGCGAGCGCGTAGATGAAACCGCAGCACACGGCCTGTACATCGAACGCCGGAAAACCGGCAAGGCCGAGCTTGTCCTGCAGGATGCAGGCGGTCGATGGGAAGATGTTGTCCGGGGTGGTGGTGGCGACGATCAGCAGGTCGATTTCCTGCTTGTCCACGCCGGCCGACTCGAGCGCACGCTCGATCGCGACCAGCGCCAGATCGGACGTCATCTGTCCCGGCTCAGCCACACGCCGCTGCCGGATGCCGGTGCGTGAGGTGATCCAGGCGTCGCTGGTATCGATGGTCTTGGCCAGATCCTCATTGGTGACGATCCGTTCAGGCAGGTAGGAACCGGTACCGGCAATGCGGGAATACATGACGCCTCTCGTGCAAAGGGTTGTTCGGGCCGCTGCGTTATTCGGCATTGATCAGCGGTGTCTTCACCGCCAATTGATGATGCACCTGTTCAGCGATACGCTGGATCACGCCTGCACGCGCCTCTTCCACCGCCTGCTTGAGTGCCCAGTAGAAGGCCACGCTATCCGCGCCGCCGTGGCTTTTTACCACGATACCGTTCAACCCCAGAAGCGATGCGCCGTTGTAACGGCGCGGATCGACCCGCTTTTTGAAGCGGCCGATCACCGGCCAGGCCAGGCCAGCCAAGGCGCGGGTCCACCAATTGCGGAAGAATTCCTCCCGCAGGAAATCCGAAAGCATCTTGGCCAGGCCTTCCGAGGTCTTGAGCGCGACATTGCCGGTGAACCCGTCGCAGACCACCACGTCCACTTCGCCGCTGTAGAGGTCATCCCCCTCGACATTGCCGACGAAATTGAGCTGTGAGGCGCGCAACAGCTCGCCCGCCTCGCGCACTAGGCCGTTGCCCTTCATTTCCTCCTCGCCCACGTTGAGCAGCCCCACGGCCGGATGGGACCGGTCCTTGACCGCCGCGAACAGCGACGCACCCATGATGGCGAAATGCATCAGGTGCTCGGCGGTGCAGTCGACGTTGGCGCCCAGATCAAGCACGCAGGTCTCGCCGCCCTTGCGGGTCGGCATCATTTTGGCGATGGCCGGCCGCTCGATCCCGCTGATGGTCTTCAGCACGAAGCGCGCGGTCGCCATCAGCGCCCCGGTGTTGCCGGCCGATACACAGGCGTTGGCCTCCCCCGACTTGACGAGGTTGATCGCCACGCGCATCGAGGAATCCTTCTTGTTCTTCAACGCCGACTGCGGGGCCTCGTCCATGGTGACGACTTCGCTGGCGGCATGGATGCGCAGCCGGGGGCCGCATTGCCGGCGCTGCGCCTTGAGTTCGGCCTCGATGGCATCGGGCAGGCCGACCAGTACCACATTCACATCCGGATGCTGATCCAGAAAGCGCAACACGGCAGGCACGGTAACGTGCGTGCCATGGTCGCCACCCATCGCATCGACGGCTACGGTGATATCCATGAATTTCCTGGCTGGGTTGTCCAGAATGGCGAACGGCGCAAGCAGGGCCCGCCTGCTTGCGCCGTCATCATAACCTTTTGGTTATGAAGGGGTTTCAGCCTGTCGCTTACTCGCCCTTGGCCTTGAGCACGCGGCGGCCACGATAGTAGCCGTTCGGGCTGATATGGTGACGCAGGTGCACTTCGCCGGTGGTCGGCTCGACCGCGAGCGCCGGGTTGGTCAGAAAGTCGTGGGCACGATGCATGCCGCGCTTGGACGGGGACTTTTTGTTCTGTTGGACAGCCATGGTGAAACTCCTTGAAAACCAGTATCTGGGTCAGTCAGTCTTCCGCTTTCCTGGTTTTCAAAGTCGCCAGGACTGCAAACGGATTCGGTTTTTCGGCGCCTTGCGCCTTGGCCACGCCCGCGCAGGCATCGTGCCTGGGTGCGAAGGGGATGGCCAGCAATACTTCGTCTTCCACCAGCCGCGCCACGTCAAGCGCCGGATCGGCCAGCATGCCTTCGAGGTCCTCGTCGTGCGCCTCTGCCTCGTCGAGCAGGGCTTCGTCGTGGAACTGCGTCAGCGTCGTCTCAAGCGCCAGCGGCCAGGCCATGGGCTTGAGGCACCGTTGGCAGACGAGATTGACCTCGCCGCTCACGCGCAGCCGCAACACCGGGCGCTGATAGCGATCCGTCTCGCCGGCGATCTGCCAGCTCAGGCTGCCAGTGGTGTCGGCCAGCCTGTCGTGCAGGCGGCCCAGCGCGGCCAGCGTGACTTCACCGGCAAGCGAGCGTGCCTGCCTTGCGAATTCGGCACTATCAATAACCGGCATGGACTGTGGGCGGACGAAGCGGAAGGGGCGCATGATACAATCGCGCCGCCAACGCTGTCAAAGCCTTTTCCACCCGCCGTCCAGTCCGATTTTCCATGCAAAAACAAGACGCTCCGTCTGTCCTCATCCTTGCTTCCGCCTCGCCTTACCGCCGTGAACTGCTCAGCCGGCTGGGGCTGCCTTTCGACATTGCCGCCCCCCAGGTCGACGAGACCCCGCTGCCGGACGAACCGGCGGCCAAGACCAGTCTGCGACTGGCGATCGCCAAGGCCACGCGCCTTGCCGGGCGCTTTCCCGGCGCCTTGCTGATCGGCTCGGACCAGGTGGCCCTGCTCGACGGACAGCAGCTGGGCAAACCCGGCGATCATGCCCGGGCGACGGCGCAGCTGCGCGCGATGCGCGGGCGTATCGTCGAATTCCATACTGCCGTGGCACTGTACAACGCCGCCAGCGACGCCGTGCAGACCCACGTCGATCTGACGCGGGTCATGATGCGCGACTACAGCGATACCGAGATCGAAACCTATCTGCTGCGCGAGCGCCCTTACGATTGCGCCGGCAGCGCCAAGATCGAAGCACTGGGCATCACCATGGTCGCCGCGGTCGAAAGCCGGGATCCGACGGCGATCATCGGGCTGCCGCTGATCGCGCTGTGCGCGATGCTGCGCAGCGAAGGCGTGGCGCTGCCATGAACAGCGGCACCCTCTACCTGATCCCGGTGCCACTTGGTGGTGACCGGCTCGACCATATCCTGCCGGCCGACGTGATCGCCACGGCGTGCCGCCTGACGCATTTCGTGGTCGAGGATGCCAAGACCGCGCGCGCCATGCTCAAGACACTGGGCACGCCGCATCCATTGCGCAGCCTGACGCTGGCGGAGCTGAACGAACACACGCCCGAGAGCGCGCTCGCCGCACTGCTGGCGCCGTTGCTCGCCGGGCACGATGTCGGCCTGATGAGCGAAGCCGGCTGTCCGGGCGTGGCCGATCCCGGTGCGAACCTGGTCCGGCTGGCGCATGCGCACGGCGTGCGCGTCTGTCCGCTGGTCGGACCCTCCTCCATCCTGCTGGCGCTGATGGCCGCTGGCGCCAACGGCCAGCAGTTCCGCTTCAACGGCTATCTGCCGGCACAGGAACCGGCGCGCACCGAGGCGATCCGCCGGCTGGAACAGGACTCCGCGCGCCAGCGGCAGGCCGAGATCTTCATCGAGACGCCGTATCGCAACGACGCGCTGCTGGGCGCGTTGCTCGCCGCCTGCAGGCCCGGGACGCAGCTGACCGTGGCGCGGGATCTCACGACGCCGCAGGAATGGATCGCCAGCCGCAGCATCACCCAATGGCGCAACGCCGAGCGCCCACAGCTGCACAGGCATCCGGCCGTGTTCGTGCTGTACGCCGTGTAACCGGCTCCGATCAGCGGGGCCGCTAGAATGGACTCCCATTGCCCGAGAGACACCATGAGCCGCTTCTGGAGCCCCATCGTCGCCCGTCTGACGCCGTATGTGCCCGGCGAACAGCCCAAGATCAGCAACCTGATCAAGCTCAACACCAACGAGAATCCCTATCCGCCGTCGCCGCGGGTGCTGGCCGCGCTTGCCGAGGCCGGTGACGAGGGGTTGCGCCTGTACCCGGACCCGAACGCCGAGGCGCTCAAGTCCACCATCGCGCGGTATCACGGTGTACGGCCCGAACAGGTGTTCGTCGGCAACGGCTCGGACGAAGTGCTGGCCCTCGCCTTCATGGCCCTGCTGCGCCATGATGCGCCGCTGCGCTTTCCGGACATCAGCTATACCTTCTACCCGGTGTATTG